>NZ_MUMI01000114.1 GCF_002155975.1 Amycolatopsis kentuckyensis | reverse complement strand
CGGGCCGCGGCCCGCACCAAGGTCCTCCACGGGAGCCATGCTTACGCCGGCTTCGGAAATGAGCGCCTCGGACCCCTCCATGGGGTTGATGATGCGCCCTTGGGGGTCGCCTGGAACGTCCGGCCGTGAGTCGAGCACCGTCACGCCGCACCTCCTCCCGCAACACGGGTAACCCGCGCAGCGGCTGGGGTCACGCGTCGTGCCGATCGATCTGTACGCATTTGCAGACGATCGTGCACCATGCAGGCGGCAAGCCGCGCCTCGAAAACCGCCGTCCTAGACGGCCGGTACCGGATCTGCGTTGAACGGCGTGCACCACTTCGGCAAAGCCGAAAACCTCAGGACCCCTTGGCCCGCTTCGAACGGATCTTGCGCCCCCAGATCACGATGCCGAGCAGGACGACCGCGATCAGGCCCGCGATCAGCTTGTTCCTGGTCTTCTCCGTGTTGGCCTTGTCCGTCTGGGCCGGGTCGAGGACCGGGCCCGGGGGCTGCGTCTGCACCGGGACCAGCCCGGCGGAAGCGTGCGCCACGCTCATCGTGACGGCGGCCGGACGCACCGGCGCGGCCAGCGCCGGCGACGCGGTGAACAGCACCGCTCCCAGCAGCCCGACCAGGACCAGACCCCGCAGTTTCGCCATGTCATCCCTTCGCCACGACCAGGCATTCTGCCCACGGACCACCCGCACGTCAGCCACCGAACGCGTCGAGGATCCGCTGTGCACCGAGGGTAGCCGTGAGTTCACCGTCGCGCACCGCCCGTTCGACGTCGGGAACGACCGTTCGCACGTCCGGATGCACCGCCAGGCGACCGAGCAGTTGCTCGCGCACCATCGCCCAGGTCCAGTCGACCTGCTGCTGCCGCCGCCGGGCGTCCAGTTCGCCGGACGCCGTCAGCGTGTCGCGGTGCCGCTCGATCGCGCCCCAGACCTCGTCGAGCCGCAGGTTGTGCAGGCCGCTGCAGGTCAGCACCGGCGGCGTCCACGACGCTTCGGGCCCGTAGATCATCCGCAGCGCGCCCGCCAGCTCCCGCGCCGCGCGCCGCGCGTCCCGCTCGTGGTCGCCGTCGGCCTTGTTGACCGCGATGACGTCGGCGAGCTCCAGCACGCCCTTCTTGATGCCCTGGAGCTGGTCACCGGTGCGGGCGAGGGTCAGGAACAGGAAGCAGTCGACCATGTTCGCCACGGTCACCTCGGACTGCCCGACCCCGACCGTCTCGACCAGCACGACGTCGTAACCCGCGGCCTCCATCAGCACGATCGTCTCGCGGGTGGCCCGCGCGACCCCGCCCAGTGTCCCGGACGTCGGCGACGGCCGGATGAACGCCCGCGGGTCGACCGCCAGCCGCGCCATCCGGGTCTTGTCGCCGAGGATCGACCCGCCGGTCCGCGTCGACGACGGGTCGACGGCCAGCACGGCGACGCGGTGCCCGGCCGCGGTCAGGTCGGTGCCCAGCTGGTCGATGAATGTCGACTTGCCGACACCGGGGACGCCGGTGATCCCGACGCGCCGGGCGCCCCCGGCCACGGGCAGCAGTTCGACCAGCAGCTCCTGCGCCAGCGCCCGGTGGTCTTCCCGCTGCGACTCGACCAGCGTGATCGCCTTCGACAGCGTCCCGCGATCGCCCGCGAGGACCCCCTTGGCGTAGGCGGTGACGTCGATCTTGCGCGGCAAGGGTCAGGACTCCTGCGCCGACAGCTGGCCGAGCAGGTCGATGGCCGCGTCCGCGAGCACCGTGCCGGGCCCGAAGATCGCCGCCGCCCCGGCCTCGCGCAGCGCCGGGTAGTCCTGCGGCGGGATGACGCCGCCGACGACGACCATGATGTCCTCGCGGCCCAGCTCGGCGAGCTCGTGCCGCAGCGCCGGCACCAGCGAGAGGTGGCCCGCGGCCAGCGACGAGACGCCGACGACGTGCACGTCCGCCTCGATCGCCTGCCGCGCGACCTCGGCCGGGGTGGAGAACAGCGGGCCGACGTCGACGTCGAAGCCGAGGTCGGCGAAGCCGGTGGCGATCACCTTCTGGCCTCGGTCGTGGCCGTCCTGGCCCATCTTCGCGACGAGGATCCGCGGGCGGCGGCCCTCCTCCGCGGCGAACTCGTCGACCAGCTGACGGGCCTTCTCGACGTTCTGCGTCTTCCCCACCTCCTCGCGGTACACCCCCGAGATGGTCCGGATCTGGCCGGAGTGCCGGCCCCAGATCTTCTCGAGCGCGTCGGAGATCTCGCCGACCGTGGCCTTCGCGCGGGCCGCGTCGATCGCCAGCTCCAGGAGGTTGCCCCCGTTGCCGGCGCCTTCGGTGAGCCGCCGCAGCGCGTCCTCGGTCGCCGCGGAGTCGCGTTCGGAGCGCAGCCGCCGCAGCTTCTCCAGCTGCTGGGCCCGGACGCCGGCGTTGTCGACCTTGAGGACTTCGATCTCTTCGTCGGTGGTGACCTGGTACTTGTTGACGCCGATCACCGGCTGCCGCCCGGAGTCGATCCGCGCCTGGGTGCGCGCGGCGGCCTCCTCGATGCGCAGCTTGGGGATACCGGCGTCGATCGCCTTGGCCATGCCGCCGGCCTGCTCGACCTCGGTGATGTGACCCCACGCCTTGCGCGCGAGGTCGTAGGTCAGCTTCTCGACGAAGGCGCTGCCGCCCCACGGGTCGATCACGCGCGTGGTGCCGGACTCCTGCTGCAGCAGCAGCTGCGTGTTGCGGGCGATCCGCGCGGAGAAGTCCGTCGGCAGCGCGAGGGCCTCGTCGAGGGCGTTCGTGTGCAGCGACTGCGTGTGGCCCTGGGTCGCGGCCATCGCCTCGACGCAGGTCCGGACGACGTTGTTGTAGACGTCCTGCGCGGTCAGCGACCAGCCCGACGTCTGGGAGTGCGTCCGCAGCGAAAGCGACTTCGGAGACTGAGGGTCGAAGCCCTTGACGAGCTTCGCCCACAGCAGCCGGGCCGCGCGCAGCTTCGCGACCTCCATGAAGAAGTTCATGCCGATCGCCCAGAAGAAGGACAGCCGCGGCGCGAACTTGTCGACGCTCAGCCCCGCGTCGACACCCGAGCGGATGTACTCGACGCCGTCGGCGAGCGTGTAGGCCAGCTCGAGGTCGGCGGTCGCCCCGGCTTCCTGCATGTGGTAGCCGGAGATGGAGATCGAGTTGTACTTCGGCATGTGCTGCGAAGTGAAGGAGAAGATGTCGGAGATGATCCGCATCGACGGCTGCGGCGGGTAGATGTAGGTGTTGCGGACCATGAACTCCTTGAGGATGTCGTTCTGGATGGTCCCCGCGAGCTGCTCCGGCTTCACCCCCTGCTCCTCGGCCGCGACGACGTACAGCGCGAGCACCGGCAGCACCGCGCCGTTCATCGTCATGGACACCGACATCTTGTCGAGCGGGATGCCGTCGAAGAGCTGCCGCATGTCGTAGATCGAGTCGATCGCCACGCCCGCCATGCCGACGTCGCCCGAGACGCGCGGGTGGTCGGAGTCGTAGCCGCGGTGGGTGGCCAGGTCGAAGGCGACCGACAGGCCCTTCTGGCCGGCGGCGAGGTTGCGCCGGTAGAAGGCGTTGGACTCCTCGGCGGTGGAGAACCCGGCGTACTGGCGGATGGTCCACGGCTGGTTGACGTACATCGTCGGGTACGGCCCGCGCAGGAACGGCGCGATGCCCGGGTACGTGCCGAGGAAGTCCACATCGGACAGATCGGCGGCGGTGTACACGGGCTTGACGCCGATGCCTTCGGGCGTCTCCCAGGCCAGGGCGTCCGGGCCCTTGCCGGTGGTGCTCTCCACCGCGCGCGCCCACGCGTCGCGGTCACCCGGCGACGGCGTGCCGAGGTCGAGACCGGCGAAGTTCGGGATGGTCATCGCGCAACTCCCAGCTTGGCGTGCAGGCCGTCGAGGACTTCCTGGGCGTCGCAACCGGCGAAGACGTTGCCGTCCACGCCGGCGTAGGACCCCTTGCCTGCCAGCAGGACGTACTCGGCGCCGAGGGACGCGGCGACTTCGGCCGCCTGCGCCGCGTAGGCGTCGTCGGTGCCGCAGAGGCAGGCGATGCGGGCGCCGGACGCGCGGAACGCGCCGGGCAGGTCGTCGGTCGCGCCCGGGTTGACGGCTTCGATCCCGCCCGCCTGGAACAGGTTGGCGGCGAACCCGGCCCGCGCGGTGTGCGCGGCGACCGGGCCCAGCGTGGCCAGGAAGATCTTCGGCCGCGAGCCGTGCGAAGCAAGGTACGCGTCCGAAGCGTCCCGCAGGGCTTCGAAGCCTTCGGCGTACCGGTGCCGCGGCAGCCCACCTTCCACAGTGGACTCCACCGGTGCCCGGACCACCGGCTTCTCGGCCAGGTTCGGGAACTCGCTGACGCCGGTGAGCGGGTCACGCCGGGTCGCGATCCGCGAAGAGCGCTTCGCCCAGGTCGCGGCCAGCCGCTCGGCGAGCGCGCCGGAGGACAGCTCGGCGACCAGGCCGCCCGCGCCTTCGATGGCGGTGAACTCGGCCCAGGCGGCGTGCGCGAGGTCGTCGGTGAGCTTCTCGACGTACCAGGAGCCGCCCGCCGGGTCGGCCACGCCGGCCAGCTTGGACTCCTCCAGCAGCACCGCGTGGGTGTTGCGGGCGATCCGCGCCGAGAAGGCGTCGGGCCGGCCGATCGCCGCGTCGAACGGCAGCACGGTGACCGCGTCCGCGCCGCCGACACCGGCGCCGAAGCAGGCCACGGTGGTGCGCAGCATGTTCACCCAGGGGTCACGCCGGGTCAGCATGGCCGGCGACGTCACGGCGTGCTGGCGCATCGGCGACGTGAAGCCGCAGACCTCGGCGACGCGCGCCCACAGGCGGCGGGCGGCGCGCAGCTTCGCGATGGTGGAGAACTGGTCGGCGGTCGCGGCCAGCCGGAACTCGATCTGCCCGGCCGCGGCTTCGACGTCGAGGCCCGCGTCCGTCAACGACCGCAGGTAGGTGACGCCGGCGGCGACCAGCGCCCCCAGTTCCTGCGCGTCGGACCCGCCGGCTTCGTGGAACGGCAGGCCGTCGGCGACGATCGTCCGCACTTTCGGGTACTTCCCGGCGACACGCACGGCGAGCGCGGCGGCCGGTTCGAGCGCCACGGCCGAACCGGAGCGGGCCGCCAGCCCGATCGGATCCGCGCCCAGGACGGCGGTGGCTTCGCTCGCCGGGATCTCGCGCTCGTCGAACAGCGCCAGCAGCTCCGAAGCGGCGGCTTCGTACTCGGCACCCGCGTCCAGGACCACCGGCGCGAGGTCGAGGTAGACCTCGTTCAGCGCGTCGGCCAGGGCGGCAGGCGGCACCGAGAGCCAGATCGACGTCACGCCGCCTTCGAGGTCGGCGAGGATCGCCTGGTTGACCGCGCGGGCGTCGTCGCCGGTGAACCGGGCGCGGACGTCCCAGCCGGTGCCGACCCGGCCGTCCGGGCGGGCACCGCGCACGTACGGCGGCAGGCCCGGGAAGCCGATGTCGCCGGGGACGTCCTCGGCCGTGTACAACGGCTGGATCTCGATCCCGTCGTAGGTCCGCGTGACGAGCTTGCGCTCCGGGGCACCGGCGAAGTCCTCCGGCAGCTTGCCGCTCTTGCGCAGCACGCCCGCGACCAGCTCCTGCCACTGCGCGCGCGTCGCCTGCGGGAACTCGGCCGCGAGGTCGAGCTCGGAGATCGGCACTGACTCCGGACCGGCCACATCAGTCATAACCTGTGATGGTAGAGGCACTCGCCGCGCTCGACCTGTGAGTCTGGTCGCGCTAGGGGGACGGCCCGGGCAGGTTAGGGGGCGGCGGCGCGAGTACGACACAATTGCCGGGTGCCCCCCTCCAGCGAAGAGACACGAGTGGTCGCCGGTCGCTACCGGCTGCGTTCGGTGCTCGGCTCCGGGTCGATGGGCACCGTCTGGTCGGCCTACGACGAGTTCCTGCACCGGCAGGTGGCCGTCAAGGAGATGAAGGTGCCGCCGGGCATCCCGGCGTCGCAGGCGGACGAGCTGCGGGAGCGCACGCTGCGGGAGGCCCGCGCGATCGCCGTCCTCTCCCACCCCAACGTGATCATCCTGCACGACGTCGCCCGCGAGGACGACCAGCCGTTCGTGGTGATGGAGCTGCTGCCTTCGCGCAGCCTGGCGCACATCCTGCGCGACCACGGGCCGCTGACGGTCGGGCAGGCCGCCGCGGTCGGCATCGCCGTGGCGTCCGCGCTGGAGGCCGCGCACGCCGCCGGGATCACCCACCGTGACGTCAAGCCGGGCAACGTCCTGGTGGCCAGCGACGGCCGGATCAAGCTGACCGACTTCGGCATCGCCCGCAACGTCTCCGAGGCGACCATGACCCGCACCGGGATCATGCTCGGCTCGCCCGCCTACATCGCGCCCGAGGTGGCCTCCGGGGGCGCCGTCACGCCGGCCGCGGACCTCTGGGGCCTCGGGGCGACGCTGTTCGCCGCGGTCGAGGGCGCGCCGCCGTACGACGCCGACGGCGACCCGCTGGAGACGGTCGGCAAGGTCGTCAACGGCAAGGTGCCGCAGCCGAAGGCCGGCCCGCTGGCCGACGTCATCGGCGCGCTGATGAAGAAGGAGCCCGGCCAGCGGATCACGCTGCGCGAGGTCCGGCACCGGCTGTATCCGCTGCAGACGAAGACGCCGCTCGACCTGTTCGGCCCCGAGCTGTTCCACACCCCGGACG
>NZ_MUMI01000113.1 GCF_002155975.1 Amycolatopsis kentuckyensis | reverse complement strand
CCGGTCGACCGTCGACCGGAACACCTGGGGAGGTACGCGTGGTGGATTCGACGCTGGCCGCAATCTGGTTTCCCGACGGGCCCCTGGGCGGCGTGCTCGTGGTGATCGCTCTCGTGGCCGTGATCGGGGGGACCATCATGGGCCGCCGGGCCCGGAAGAAGCGCTGATCGCGGACGGCTAAGCCGCTTTCTGCCGCAGCTCGGCCAGCTCCGCGCGCAGGGCGCGGAGCTCGTCGAGGATTTCCTGGTTCGCGGCGGCCTGCGCTTCGGCCTGCTTCGCCTCTTCCTCGCGGATGTCCTGGCGCAGCTCGTCCTCCATGCCGCTGACCACGACGGCGATGAAGAGGTTCAGCACCGCGAAGCTGGACACCAGGATGTAGACGACGAAGAAGATCCAGGCCATCGGCGCCTGTTCCATGATCGTCTTCGCGATGTCCGGCCACGCCTCGCCGGTCATCACCTGGAACAGGGTGAACAGCGACGTGCCGAGGTCACCGAAGTCACCGGGGTCGATGGTGCCGAACAGCTTCGTCGCCATCACCCCGGCCACGAAGATGATCAGCGCGAGCAGCGCGGCGATCGACGCCATCCCGGGGATCGCGGCGAGCAGCCCGGAGACGACCTTGCGCATCGACGGCACGACCGAGATCAGCCGCAGGACGCGCAGCACCCGCAGCGACCGCAGCACGGCGAACGGCCCGGTCGCCGGGATCACCGCGATGCCGACGACCAGCAGGTCGAAGACGTTCCAGTTGTCGCGGAAGAAGGCGCCGCGGTAGGCGTAGAACTTCGCGAGCAGCTCGGCGACGAAGATGCCCAGCGCGATGTGGTCCAGGGCGTGCAGGAGGCCGCCGTAGCCGTCCATGAGCGACGTCGACGTCTCCATGCCGAGGGTGACGGCGTTGAAGACGATCACGGCGATGATGAAGTTCTGGAAGCGGCGGCCCTCGAGGACCTTCGCCACCCGCTCGCGCCCGGTCAAGGGGCACCCCCGCTTCGGTCAAGGATCAGTAAACGCAGGGATGGTAACGGGACGCGTACTCAGCGTTCCTCGGGAGCCAGCCGCCAGAAGGCCGAGACCGGGCCGACCTTGGCGCCCATCGGATACGCGTGCTCGACCGCGTGCGACACGAACCACTTGCCGTACCGCGCCGCCTCGACCACGGACATCCCCTTGGCCAGCCCCGCGGTGAGCGCCGACGCCATCGTGTCGCCCGCGCCGTGCGTGTGCGGCGTCGGGTACCGCTGACCCGGCAGCTCCACGAACGTCGACCCGTCGAACAGCAGGTCCACGCACTCCGGGTCGGCCTGCAGGTGGCCGCTCTTGACCAGGACGTACCGCGGGCCCATCCGGTGCAGCACCACCGCCGCCGTGTGCATGCCCTCGCGGTCCTTCACCGTCATCCCGGTCAGCAACCGGACCTCGTCGAGGTTCGGCGTCAGCACCGTCGCGCGCGGGAGCAGCTCGTCGCGCAGGGCGTGCAGGCCCGCCTCGTCGAACAGCGGGTGTCCGTGCATCGACGCCGCCACCGGGTCGACGACGAACGGGATCTTCGCGTCCCGCCCGATTTCGGCGTTGTCGCAGGCCGTGGCGACCGCGTGGATGATCTCGGCCGAGGCCAGCATGCCGGTCTTCGCCGCGCCGACGCCCATGTCCGCCGCCACCGCCTCGATCTGCCCGGCCACGATGTGCGGCGGCAGGTCGGCGCGGTCGTGCACGCCCAGGGTGTTCTGCACGGTGACGGCGGTGACCGCGACCAGGCCGTGCACCCCGCAGGTCAGGAACGTGCGCAGGTCCGCCTGCAGCCCGGCGGCGCCGCCGGAGTCCGACCCGGCGATGGTCAACGCCGAAGGAATCATGGGTTTCCCGACTTCTGGTCTAGGCCAATCGGCCTCTCTTGCTTCATCAACAGTCAACCACGGTGGCACATTGTGGGGGCTACTCACCAGTTCACGGGCGAAGGAGCCTGGATGAAGCTCTTCTCGGTGGTCCTCCTCGCGGCCGCTCTCACGCTCTCCGGAGCGACCGCCGCCAGTGCGGACAGTCCCCAGCTCTCCCACGTCACGACGGTCGGGGTGCACAACACCTACGACCCGGCGGCCTACGACTACCTCGCCCGGGCGCTCGACGCCGGCTCGTCGCTGATCGAGCTCGACGTCTGGCCGGACTTCTTCACCCACGAGTGGAAGGTCAGCCACTCGAACCCGTTGGGGAACCAGAACAACTGCGTCGCGGCGACTTCGGCGGCGCAGCTGTACTCCGGCGGCAGGAACAAGAACCTGGAGTACTGCCTCGACGACATCCGGATCTGGCTGGCCGCCCACCCCGGGCACCCGCCGATCACGCTCAAGCTCGAGATGAAGACGGGCTTCTCGGACAACACCGGCATGGGCCCGGACGAGCTCGACGCCACGTTCCGGGCGCACCTCGGCAGCGTCGCCTTCCGCCCGGCCGAGCTGCTCGGCGGCTACGCAACGCTCGACGCCGCGGCCAAAGCGGACAACTGGCCGACCGTGGACGCGTTGCGGGGCCGGGTGCTCACCGAGATCATCCCGGGCACGGTCGAGGAGGGGAACCCGACCGACACGCTGAAGACCGACGTCGAATACGCGCGGTACCTGGTCGGCCTGAAGAACGCGGGCAAGCTCGGCGACGCGAACATCTTCCCGACCGTGCACGGCGCGGCCGGCGGTGACCCGCGGGACAGGTACACCGCCGACCTCAAGCCGTGGTTCGTGGTGTTCGACGGCGACGCGAACGCGTGGGTGACCCAGACCGGGCCGTGGTGGTACGACGCCAACCACTACTACCTCGTGATGACCGACGCGCAGAACGTCGCGCCGGCCATCGACGGCCACAACCCGACGGTCGACCAGGCCAACCAGCGCGTCGCCGAGCTGGCGAAGCAGCACGCGTCGGTGGTCACCGCGGACTGGACCGGGCTCACGACGGTGCTGCCCCAGGTGCTCGCCCGGGGTTAGACGGTCAGCACGAGCTTGCCGGACACCCGGCCCGATTCGCCCAGCTCGTGCGCCTTGGCGACGTCCTCCAGCGGGAAGGTCTGCTCGACGCGGACCTTCAGCTGACCGGCCTCGACGAGTTCGGCGAGGCCGGTCAGCCCACCGCGGTCGGGTTCGACCAGGATCCGCTTCGTCCGCACATTCCTGGCTTCGGCTGCTTTTTCGACCCGGTCCGCGACGCCGCTGGGCACGCCGATCAGCAGGCCGCCTTCGTTGATGGCGGGGAGCCAGCGCAGATCGCTCTCCTCGCCGACGAGTCCGAAGTAGACGTCCACATCGGACGTGCGCGCCGCCGGGTCGTGGTAGTCGATCGGCTCGTCGACACCGAGTTCGCGCAGGAACTCGTGCTTTCCGGCGCTGGCCGTGCCGATGACGTGGGCACCACGCGCCTTGGCGATCTGCACGGCGAGGTGGCCGACCCCGCCCGCGGCGGCGTCGACGAACACGCGCTGGCCACTTCGGACCTCGCCGACGTCGACCAGGCCCTGCCAGGCGGTGAGCCCGGCGAGGGGAAGGGCGGCGGCCTCGGCGAACGACAGCCCGGCCGGCTTGCGCGCGAAGTGCCGCGAGGGCGCGGTGACGTACTCGGCGTAGGCGTTGGCCGGTCGCGGGAACCACGGCATGCCGAAGACTTCGTCGCCCTCTTCGACTCCGGTCGCGCCGAAGCCGGCTTGCTCGACCACCCCGGCGACGTCCCAGCCGACCGTGAACGGCGGCTCGCCGAGGAACCCGCCCCCGCGCCGCACCTTCCAGTCGACCGGATTGATCCCGGCGGCCTTCACCCGCACCAGGACCTCCGTCGGCCCGGGTTCGGGACGAGGTGCCTCGGTGACGCGGAGCACCTCCGGCCCGCCGAGGGCCTGCTGGGTCACGATGCGCATCTCTTCACTCCTTCTGTCGGTCGTCCCCATCCTCGGATCGCCGGTCACTTTTCGCCAGAAGGCACTTGCTTGTATCGTAGGTACCCGATGGAAACTACCTGTGACCAGGGCGGACCCTGGGATGTGTACCTCCGCAACTGCCCGTGCCGCGACGTCCTGGACCTGCTGGCCAACAAGTGGACGGCCCTGGTCCTGGGCGCACTGGCCCGCGGCCCGCACCGCTTCGGCGAGCTGCGCCGCGCGGTCGACGGCATCAGCCAGAAGATGCTGACCCAGAACCTCCGCCAGCTGGAGCGCGACGGCTTCGTGACCCGCACGGTCTACCCGACCACCCCGCCGACGGTCGAGTACGCGCTGACGGAGATGGGCGCCGAGGTGGGCGCGCACCTGATCGCGTTGAGTTCGTGGTCACAGGCGAACTTCGGCCGCATCCGTTCGGCACGCGAGAAGTACGACAGCCGCGAGCTGCACCCGGTCCGCCAGCCCGAACTCGCGTGAGCACAGCCGTCATCCGCGTGATTGAACCCGGCAGCCGCGTGATTGAACCCGGAACTCGCGAGTTCCGGCCCCAATCACGCGAGATCCGGGCCCAATCACGCGAGATCCGGGCCTGATCACGCGAGATCCGGGCCCAATCACGCGAGTTACGGCTTCAGCACCCAGAACGGCGAGACCGGGCCGACACCCGCACCCAGCGGGTAGGCCTCCGCCACGCAGCGCTCGATGAACTTCTTGCCCGACGCCACGGCGTCCGGCACCGACGCGCCCTTCGCGAGTGATGCCGTGATCGCCGACGCCAAGGTGTCGCCGCCGCCGTGGGTGTTCTCCGTCTCGTAGCGCGGGCCGCTGAGGGAGATGTAGTCCTTGCCGTCCGTCAGCAGGTCGACGCAGTCGGCCGTGCCTTGCATGTGGCCGCCCTTGACGAGGACCCAGCGCGAACCGAACTGCAGGAGCGCCTCGGCGGCGGCGCGCTGGGAGGCGGCGTCGACCACCGGAACACCCGTCAGCAGCCGGACTTCGTCGAGGTTGGGCGTGATCAGCGTCGCGCGCGGGAACAGCTCCGTGCGGATCGCCTCCAGGGCGTCCTCGCGCAGCAGGGCGTGGCCCGTCATCGACGCCGCCACCGGGTCGACCACGAACGGGAACGGCCCGACTTCGTCCAGGGTCTTCGCGACCGCGCGGATGATCTCCGCCGTGGCCAGCATGCCCGTCTTGGCCGCGTGGACGCCCATGTCCGACGCCACCGCCTTGATCTGCGCCGACACCACGTCGGCGGGAATCTCGGTGAAGCCCTGGACGCCCAGCGAATTCTGCACGGTGACCGCCGTCAGCGCGACCAGCCCGTGCACCCCGTGCGCGAAGAACGTCCGCAGGTCGGCCTGGATGCCCGCACCACCGCCGGAGTCCGATCCGGCGATGGTGAGGGCGGTCCGTGGGGTCATTGCCCCACCACGGGCAGGTACACCTTGCCGCCGGACTCGGTGAACTCCGCCGACTTCGAAGCCATGCCGGCCTCGATCGCCTCCACAGTGGACAGACCGTGCTCCTCCGCGTACTTGCGGACGTCCTGCGTGATCCGCATCGAGCAGAACTTCGGGCCGCACATCGAGCAGAAGTGCGCCGTCTTGGCCGGCTCGGCGGGCAGGGTCTCGTCGTGGAACGAACGCGCGGTGTCCGGGTCCAGCGACAGGTTGAACTGGTCGTTCCAGCGGAACTCGAAGCGCGCCTTGGACAGCTCGTCGTCCCATTCCTGCGCGTACTTGTGCCCCTTGGCCAGGTCCGCGGCGTGCGCGGCGATCTTGTACGTGATCACCCCGGTCTTGACGTCGTCGCGGTTGGGCAGGCCCAGGTGCTCCTTCGGCGTCACGTAACAGAGCATCGCCGTGCCGTACCAGCCGATCTGCGCCGCGCCGATGGCCGACGTGATGTGGTCGTACGCCGGCGCGATGTCCGTCGCGAGCGGGCCGAGGGTGTAGAACGGCGCTTCGCCGCAGAGCTTTTCCTCGAGCTCCACGTTCTCCTTGATCTTGTGCATCGGCACGTGGCCGGGGCCCTCGATCATCACCTGGACGTCGTGCGAACGCGCGATGTGCGTCAGCTCACCGAGGGTTTCCAGCTCGGCGAACTGGGCGCGGTCGTTGGCGTCGGCGATCGAGCCGGGACGCAGGCCGTCGCCGAGGGAGAACGTGACGTCGTACTGCCGGAGGATCTCGCAGAGTTCCTCGAAGTGGGTGTACAAAAAGGACTCTTGGTGGTGCGCCAGGCACCACGCGGCCATGATCGACCCGCCGCGGCTGACGATCCCGGTGACGCGCCGCGCGGTCAGCGGGATGTAGCGCAGCAGCACGCCGGCGTGCACGGTGACGTAGTCGACCCCCTGCTCGCACTGCTCGATGATGGTGTCGCGGTAGACCTCCCACGACAGCTTTTCCGGTTCCCCGTCGACCTTTTCGAGGGCCTGGTAGATCGGCACGGTGCCGACCGGGACCGGCGAGTTGCGGATGATCCACTCGCGCGTCTCGTGGATCCGCTTGCCGGTGGACAGGTCCATGATCGTGTCGGCACCCCAGCGGGTGGCCCACACCATCTTGTCGACCTCTTCCTCGACCGACGACCAGACGGCCGAGTTGCCCATGTTGGCGTTGATTTTCACCAGGAAATTCTTGCCGATGATCATCGGCTCGGTCTCGGGGTGCTTGCGGTTGGCCGGGATCACCGCGCGGCCGCGGGCGACCTCGTCGCGCACGAATTCGGGCGAAACCCGTTCGCGCGCGGCGATGTACTCCATCTCACGGGTGATGACGCCCTGCTTGGCCCAGCCGAGCTGGGTGTTGTGCTCGCGCCCGTCGGCCCAGCCGGCGCGCAACCGGTGCAGTCCTTTGTGGACGTCGATCTCGACGTCCGGGTCGGTGTACGGGCCCGACGTGTCGTAGACGTCGAACTGCTCGCCGTTCGAGAGATCGATCCGCCGGACGGGGACGCGGAGCCCGGATTCGGTCTGCTGGTAGGCCTTGTGCGAGCCCGTGATCGGCCCGGTGGTCACACTGACGGCAGCGTTGTTTTCCAGCGTCGTCAACGACTTTCACTCCCTACGCCGGCATTACCCGGTCAGGTTCATGCGGTCGGTGACGCCTGCGAAACGCAAGTCACCCTCTCAGCCCGCCATGGCGCGAGCTCCCGCGTTGGTGTTGTGCCACCGACCATGCCACGCCGGGGCGCGATACTCAAGTCAGGTCACCTCACCCGACCAACTCGGCGGGTGTCGCGTAGACGTCGACCATGGCGCCGTTGCGCAGCACGGTGATCGGCAGTGCGGTGCCGATCACTTCCGCGAACAGCTGCCGCTGGATGCCCTGGGCGTCCGAGACGCGGGTGCGCCCGACGGTCAGCACGAGGTCGCCGGCGCGCAGGCCCGCGCGGTCGGCCGGGCCGCCGGACACGACCTCGTGCACCCGCAGCCCGGCCCGCTGCCCGGTGCGCTCGGCGACGTCGTCCGGCAGCGGCGCGGGCACGCCGACGACGCCGAGGTACGCGCGCCGCACCCGGCCCTCGACGACGAGCGTGTCGATGATCCGCCGGGTGGTCGCGTTGATCGGCACGGCGAGCCCGAGGCCGATCCCGGCGACGGCGGTGTTGACGCCGACGACCCGCCCGGCGGAGTCGGCGAGCGCGCCGCCGGAGTTGCCGGGGTTGAGCGCGGCGTCGGTCTGGATGACGTCTTCGATCACGCGGGTGGCGCGCCCCTGCCGCACCGGCAACGCCCGCCCGAGCGCGCTGACGACCCCGGCGGTGACGGTCCCGGAGAAGCCGAGCGGGTTCCCGACGGCCACGACGAGCTGCCCGACGACGAGCCGGTCGGCGTCCCCCAGCGCGGCGGCGGCCGGCGTCTCGCCCCGGGCGCGCAGCACGGCGAGATCGGACAGCGGATCGGCGCCGACGACGTCGAAGGGCACTTCGCTGCCGTCGGCGAAGGTGGCGACCCCGCGCCGGTGGTCGCTGACGACGTGGGCGTTGGTGAGCAGGTGGCCGTCCTCGGCGAAGACCACGGCCGAGCCGCTGCCGCGCGCGAGCTGCACCCCGGCGACGTGCGGGGTGACGGTCTTGGCGACGGTGCTGACCGCGCGCGAGTAGGCGTCCATCGCGTCGTCCATGCGTACCTCGATTACAGCGTTGCAGGTACTACAAGTCTGCGCCGGAAAACCGAGCGGGTCCGTTCGCTGCTGGAGAACTCAGTGTTCGAGGGCGACTGCGACGCCGAAACCGACCAGCAGGCCGCCCGAAGTGCGCTCGAGCCACTTCTTGACGTTGTCGCGGCGCAGCCACTGCCCGACCCGGGTGACGAGCAGCGCCAGCGCCGAGTACCAGACGACGTCGACGGCGATCCAGGCCGCGACGCAGACCAGCAGCGCGCCGGAGCCCGCGTGGACCGGGACGAACTGCGGCAGGAACGACAGGGCGAACACGCCAGCCTTGGGGTTGCCGAGGTTCGTGACCAGGCCGGACCGGTACCCCGCGCCGGGCCGGACCTCCTTCTCTTCGCCGCCGCTCCGGAAGAAGAGGGCCTTGATCCCCAGGTAGACGAGGAACAGCGCACCCGCGACGCGGAGTACGTCATAGGCCGTCTGCGAGGCGGCGAGCAGCGCGGTCAGGCCGAAGACGGCGGCGAGACCCCAAAGAGCGATCCCGGTCTCGATCCCGGCAATGGTGGCGAGGGCGTTGCGCTTCGACCCGCGGGCGGCCTGCTTGATCAGCATGACCGTGGCAGGGCCGGGGACCATCGCGATGAGGAACGCGGCGGGGATGAACGCG
The DNA here is from genome assembly GCF_002155975.1 of Amycolatopsis kentuckyensis. Lineage (GTDB taxonomy): Bacteria > Actinomycetota > Actinomycetes > Mycobacteriales > Pseudonocardiaceae > Amycolatopsis > Amycolatopsis kentuckyensis. The sequence goes on along the minus strand of NZ_MUMI01000113.1, from coordinate 8,225 downwards.
AGCAGGTTCGGCATCGCCCGATCGTCGTGGGCGCCGGACACGGTGGGCAAACGGTTTACCGGACCAGTGACGGTCAGTGGTTCACCGGATCGGACCATGCGCCGGTGAAGGATCGGCGGCAGACTGCCAAGTCGCTTCTGTAACGGTGCAGAAGCGATCTTCTGTGGGGTTGATATGCGCAAACTCATTTCCGGCGCCTTCGCCGGACTGCTGGTCACCGGCCTGATCCCGGCGACCGCGGTGGCCGAGGCGCCTTCGGCACAGGCTCCCGGCGCACCCGGGGCCCACCCGAGCTGGCTGCCCGCGAACAAGACCGGGTTCGGCACCGCCGCCGACCGGTCGAGCAACGTCTGGTTCACCCTCCAGGGCGGGCAGCTGTCCGAGGTCTACTACCCGGACCTGTCCACGCCCAGCGTCCGCTCGCTCAACTTCGTCGTCACCGACGGCCGCAGCTTCGCCGTCACCGACTACTCGGCGAAGTCGCAGCAGGTGCGGCGGACCGACGACGACAGTCTCACCTACGAACAGACCATCACCGACGACCAGCACCGCTGGCGCCTCCGCAAGACCTACGTCACCGACCCGGCCGCCACGACCGTGCTGGTCGACGTCGACTTCCAGTCGCTCACCGGGCGGCCCTACCAGCTCTACGCGGTCGCCGACCCGGACCTCACCAACGACGGCTCGGACGACTCCGCCGCTCGCCGAGGCGATGCCGTCACCGCGCAGGACGCGGCCAACGCCGCCGCGCTCACCGCGAAGCCCGCGTTCACGAAGACGAGCGTCGGCTACGCGGGCGCGTCCGACGGGAACACGCAGCTCGCCAAGACCTTCAAGCTCGCCGCATACGACTCCGCGGCCACGGGCAACGTCGTGCTGACCGGGCAGACGAACGCCGACGGGCTCCGCAACCGGCACGTCACCCTCGCCCTCGGCATGGGCGCGAAGGCCGCCGACGCGCTGAAGAGCGCGCAGTCGTCGCAGCGACGCGGTGTCCGCGACATCACGCGCGCCTACGACCGCGGCTGGCAGCAGTACCTGCGCGGGATCAGCAAGCCGCCGTCGTCGCTGAAGACCGATGCCGAGCGCGACCTCTACAAGGCGTCGATGCTGACGCTCGCCGCGAGCGAGGACAAGCACCACCCGGGCGCCTTCATCGCGTCGCCGAGCATGCCGTGGCGGTTCGGGAACAACGACCCGGAGTGGTCGCCGTCCGGCACCTACCACCTGGTCTGGCCGCGTGACCTCTACCAGATCGCGACCGGCCTGGCGACCGGCGGCGACACCGCCGCCGCGAACCGCGCCGTGACCTACATGTTCGGCACGCAGCAGCAGCCCGACGGGCACCTGCCGCAGAACAGCCGGGTCGACGGCGTGCCGTACTGGACGTCGATCCAGCTGGACGAGACCGCGTTCCCGATCGTGCTCGCCCAGCAGCTCGGCCGGAACGACCTGTGGCCCGGCGTCCGCAAGGCCGCCGACTTCATCCTGGGTTATCGCGGGCCCAACGGGCAGCCGTCGCCGTACACCCAGCAGGAGCGCTGGGAGGAGCAGGACGGCTGGTCCCCGTCGACCATCGCTTCGGTGATCGCCGGGCTCGTCTGCGCCGCCGATCTGGCCAAGCACAACGGCGCGGCCGCCGACGCCGCCCGCTACCTCGCTGCGGCGGACAAGATGAAGGCCGACCTGCCCAAGCAGACGATCACCACGAACGGGCCGCTGTCGAAGGACCCGTACTTCGTCCGGCTCACGAAGGACGCGAACGCGAACGCCGGAACGACGTACAACCTCGGCAACTCGAGCGTGACGATGGACCAGCGCGCGGTCACCGACGCGGGCTTCCTCGACCTGGTCCGGCTCGGCGTCTACCGCGCCGACGACCCGGTGATCCGCAACAGCGTCCGGGTGACGGACGCCGACATCGCGTTCACCACGCCGACCGGCCAGTTCTGGCACCGCTACACGAAGGACGGCTACGGCGAGCAGGCCGACGGCTCGCCGTGGGACTACACGTTCCCGGCGGAGAGCCGCACCACGTTCGGCCGGCTCTGGCCGCTGCTCGCCGGCGAACGCGGCGAGTACGAACTGGCGCTCGGCGACCCGTCGTCGGCCGCGCGGCGGCTGCGTGACCTCGGCCGGGTGAGCAGCTCGGCGGAGACCATGCCGGAGCAGGTGTGGGACGAGAACGCGCCGTCCGGGCAGACCGGCTTCCCGGCCGGCACGCCCACGACGTCGGCGACCCCGCTGGCCTGGACGCACGCCCAGTACGTCCGGCTCGCCTGGGACGTCAAGGCGGGTTCGGTGCTGGAGACGCCGAAGGTGGTCCGCTGCCACTTCCTCGGCTGCTGAAAACGACGAAGGGCCCCTCGCGCGCGAGGGGCCCTTCGTCGTTTTCAGATGACGGCGCCGTCGTCCTCGGGGGTGCGCGGCGGCAGCCACGAGTTGCCGGGGACGCCCCACTTGTTCGACTTCAGCATCTTCTTGGCGGCGCGCGCATGCCGGCCGACCAGGCGGTCGAGGTAGATGTACCCGTCCAGGTGATCGGTCTCGTGCTGGAGGCAGCGGGCGAAGTAGCCGGTGCCCTCGACCTCGATCGGGTTGCCCTCGATGTCGGAGCCGGTCACCTTCGCCCACTTCGCGCGGCCCGTCGGGTACGACTCGCCGGGCGCCGAGAGGCAGCCCTCCCAGTCGTCGTCCGGGTCCGGCATGGTCTCCGGGATCTCCGACGTCTCGAGCTTCGGGTTGACGACGACGCCCTTGTGCCGCACGCCCTCGTCGTCCGGGCAGTCGTAGACGAACACCCGCAGATCGAGGCCGATCTGGTTGGCCGCGAGGCCGACGCCCTCGGCGGCGTACATCGTCTCGAACATGTCGTCGACGAGCGTGCGCAGCTTCTCGTCGAACTCGGTGATCTCCCGAGTCGGCTGGTGCAGCACGGGTTCGCCGGCGATAACGATGGGGTGGATGGTCACGGCGAGCCAGTTTAGTCGGACCCCTCTGGTAGACCTGCATCAGACCGTGACGCGCCGACGCCGATGCCCACGTCGGCAGCCGCTTCCGTGGTTGAATGGCGCCCGCGGAAGAGCTAGGTCTGATTCGCCATGACGCCCGATTGAGAGGGACTCGGATGGACGCCGCGGAGTCGATGGCTGAGCCGCAGCCGTCGCCGCCGAAGCCCGTGCCCGGCCTGACCGAACGCGAGGTCGAGATCCTCGCCTTCGAGCGCCAGTGGTGGCGACACGCCGGGGCGAAGGAGAACGCCATCCGCGAACGCTTCGACTTGTCTGCGACGCGCTACTACCAGCTGCTCAACAAGCTGCTGGAGAAGCCGGAGGCGATCGAAGCCGACCCGATGCTGGTGAAGCGGCTGCGCAAGACGCGTGCCGCCCGCCAGCGCAAGCGAGGCGCCCGGCGACTGGGGATCGAGCTGAAATGAGCGTGTTTTCGGGAATGTCCCGGCCGATGAAGGCCGCGGGTGTCGCGTTGATCGGGGTGGCCATCGTCGCCGCGGTCATCGGCGGGATCACCGCGCTGGGCGGGGGCGACGGGTCCAACGAAGCCGGGCCGAGCGGCACGCCGACGCAGCCGGGCACGTCCTCGGCGCCGCCTTCGACCTCTTCTTCGGCGACACCGCCATCGACGTCGACCTCGGCGAGTCCTTCGTCGCCCACGCCGCCGTCGCCGAGCTCGCCGGCGCCCGGCCAGCCGACGTCGGCCGCTCCCGGTCAGCCGGGTGGTGACCAGCAGGCGTCCAACAAGTGGGTGACCGTCCGGGTGTTCAACAACTCGACGATCAAGGGCCTGGCCGACCGGGCGGCGGAGGACTTCCGCGGTTCCGGCTGGAACGTCAACGAGGTCAGCAACTACTCCCAGGGCATCATCCCGACGACGACGGCGTTCTACCGCCCGGGCACCGACGAGGAAGCCGCGGCCAAGCAGCTCGCGCAGGAGTTCGGCATCAAGGCCGAGCCCCGCTTCGAGGGCATCCAGAACGCCAGCCCCGGCGTGATAGTGATCGTGACGAAGGAATACCAGGGCGCCCACAAGGGCAGCTGACGGGCTTTCGCGTGATCTGAACGCCGACACGCGTGATTGGGCAGCCGACACGCGTGATCAGAGGGTCGACACACCGCGGCCGGCCTAGCCCCGCCGTGTCGACCCTTCAATCACGCGTGTCGACCCTCGAATCACGCGTGTTGACCCTTCAGTCACCGGCCTGGGTCTTCGCGTACGCCTCCAGTGCGGCCAGCTGGGCCGGGTCGAGGCTCGGCCGGACCGTCTTCCGGGCCGCCTCCAGGTGCGCCGCGGTGACTTCGCGGGCTTCCAGTGACTCGCGCATCGCCGTCAACGCCGCTTCGCGGATCAGCGCCGCGCAGTCGGCCGCCGAGTAACCGTCCAGAGTGGACGCCACCGCGGTGAGGTCGACGTCGTCGGCCAGCGGGGTGTTCTTCGAGCTGGCCGCGAGGATCGCCGCGCGGGCCTCGGCGTCCGGCGGCGGGACGTAGACGCGGCGCTCGAGCCGTCCGGGCCGCAGCAGCGCCGGGTCGACCAGCTCGGGCCGGTTCGTCGCGCCCAGGACGACGACCTCGCGCATCGGCTCGACGCCGTCGAGCTCGGTGAGCAGGGCGGCGACCACACGGTCGGCGACACCCGAGTCGGACGACTGGCCGCGGCGCGGGGCGAGCGCGTCGATCTCGTCCAGGAAGATCAGCGCGGGCGCGGCCTCCGCGGCCCGGCGGAACAGCTCGCGCACGGCACGTTCGGACTCGCCGACCCACTTGTCCATCAGCTCGGCACCCTTGACAGCGAAGACGTTCAGCGCGCCGGTGCCGGCCAGCGCCCGCACGAGGAACGTCTTGCCGCCGCCGGGCGGCCCGTAGAGCAGCACCCCGCGCGGCGGTTCGACGCCGAGCCTGGCGAACGAGTCCGGGTACCGCAGCGGCCAGAGCACGGCCTCGGTGAGGGACTGCTTGACGTCGACCATGTTGCCGACGTCGTCCAGGGTCAGGCCGCCGGTGGCCAGGTTGTCCGAAGTGGACATCGAGACCGGGCGGACGGTCGCCAGCGCGTCCAGCAGGTCCTGCTGCGAGATGCGCGGCTCGTCGGTGTCGCGCTGGCGCAGCGCCGCCCGCAGTGCGGCGTCCCGGCGCAGCGCGATCAGGTCGGCCGCGACGAAGCCCGGCGTCCGCTCGGCGAGGACGCCGCAGTCGATGCCGGCGTCGAGCGGGACGTCGCGGAGCAGGACGTTCAGCAGCTCACGCCGGGTTTTCGCGTCCGGGAGGGCCAGGCCGAGCTCGCGGTCCAGCAGGTCGGCGGCGCGCAGCCGCGGGTCGGCCGACTCGGCACGGGCCGTCGTCGCCACGACGGCGAAGCGTTCGCGCCGCAGCGCTGTCCTCAGTTCCTCCAGCACGACCGTGGCCACCGGCGGCGGAGTCGTCGCGGGCAGCAGCGCGTCGACGTCGGTGAGCAGCAGGACCGAGGGCCCTTCGGCGCTTCGGATGGCTTCGCGCAGGCGCGCGACCGCGACGTTCGGGTCCAGCACGGCGAGGTTCGGCGCGGCCAGCGGGATCGTTTTGATCTCGGCTTCGTGGGCCACCGAGCGCACGAGCGTCGCCTTGCCGACGCCTTCCGGGCCGGACAGCAGGACGCCGAGGTGGGCGGGCGCGCCGAGCCGGGCCAGCAGCTCGGGCCGGTGGAAGGCGAGGTCGAACCACTCGGCGAGCTTGCGCGCGGCGGCTTCGGTGCCGATCAGGTCGGCCAGCGGGACGGCCGGCTCCTCCTCGGCGGTGACCTCGTCCTCGACGATCTCGGCGTCGATCCACTCCTCGGCCGCGGTGACGGCGGAGGTGCGGACCAGCGCGGTCGCCGTCCGGGGCGCGGCGGGCTCCTGCGCCGGCCGCGCGCCGTCGCGCCAGGTGACCACTGTGGACGGTCCGACCGCGACGGTGCCGGCCGGCTCGGTGGCGGTGACGGTGAGCAGCTCGTTCGTCCAGGTCGCGCCGATCACGCGGGACAGCTGGCCGCGCAGTCCGGCCGGGTCGGCTCCCGGCGACGGCGCGAGGTCCTGCGGCAGCAGCGAAACGGCGTCGCCGACGGTGAGGACCTTCCCGATCAGCGCGAGCCGCAGCATGTGCGGGCTGACCGAGACGCTGGCCAGCCGCGACCCGGCGACGGTCACGGTCTTGGCGGCCGCGACGTCGGCGGGCGCGACGACGACCTCCGAGCCTTCGGTGACGCCCAGGTTCGACATGGTGACGTCGTCGGTGAGCACCACCCCGGGCACCCCGGTCTCGTCGGCGGGCGCGGCGAGCGCGGCGCTGACCCGGGCCCCGGTGAGGTGGACGGCATCCCAGGCCCGCAGGCCCAGGGCGTCGAGGACTTCGGGATGCAGCCGGACGACGCCGCGGCGGGTGTCCAGCGCCGACGGCGTGTGCCGGACGGTCAGCGTGATCTGCGGGTGGCTCACGCCGTTCACCCTAGCGAGCCGTCGCCCCACGAGGAGGTGAGAACCCGTGTCGTCTCTTCAAGCACGCGTGTCGACCTCCCGATCACGGCCGCTCGCGTGCTCCGGCCCGGATCTCACGTGATTGAAGCCGGGTCTCGCGTGATTGGAGGCGGAACTCGCGTGATTGGGGGGCGAACTCGCGTGATTGGGGGGTCGACACGGTGCTTACTTGCGGCGGAGGCCGATCTGGCGCCAGGAGCGGCGGCGCTGGCCGTTCTCCGAGGTGACGCGGGGGGTTCGGACCGTCTCGCGGGGGAGGCGGACGGCGCGCATGGCCGCGCCCGCGACGCGGCGGCGCAGCGGCGGGCGCAGGCCGAGGCGGCGCGGGGAGCGGGCCCGGCGGATCGCGCGGCGCTCGCGCGGCGGGACCGCCCAGGCCTCCGGGTGCGCCGCCAGCCAGCGGTGCCGGTGGATCGAGTACGGGATGTGCGCCAGGTACAGCACCATCGCCGCGAGCAAGGCGACCAGCGGGAACTGGATGATCGCCGCCGCCAGCAGGGCGACGCCCAGCAGCAGCGGGGCGATCGCCTTCGGCGGGGCCTTGACCGTCTTCAGCGACAGCGTCGGGATGCGGCTGATCAGCAGCGCCGCGATGGCGACCGTCCACGCCCACACGACGTACTGCGACGACCACCACCCCTCGCCCCACTGCAGGTACGCCACCAGCGGCAGCATCCCCAGCAGGCCGCCGGCGGGCGCCGGGACGCCGACGAAGAACTCGCTCGCGTACGGCGGCTGCTCGGCGTCGTCCAGCAGCGTGTTGAACCGGGCCAGCCGCAGGATCATGCAGACGGCGAAGATCAGCGACGCCACCCAGCCGATCCGGTCCGCGCCCGTCTGCCACACGTAGATCACCAGCGCCGGCGCGACGCCGAACGAGATGCCGTCGGACAGCGAGTCCAGCTCCGCGCCCATCTTCGACGTCGCGTCGAGCAGGCGGGCGATCCGGCCGTCGAGACTGTCGAGCACCGCCGCGATGCCGATCGAGGCGATCGCCATCGCGTAGTTCTTGGTCAGCGCGAACTGCACGGCCGACAGGCCCGCGCACAGCGCCAGCACGGTGATGGCGTTCGGCAGCAGCCGGACACCCGGGGTGGTCACGCGGACCATCGATCAGCCTTTCGCAGGCGCGGCAGGGAGTTCGGCGATGACCGTCTCGCCGCCGATCGTGCGCTGGCCCTTGCTGACCAGCACCGTCGAGCCCGGCGGGAGGTAGAGGTCGACCCGCGAGCCGAACCGGATGATGCCGTAGGTCGCAGCGGCGCCGACCTTGTCGCCCTCGCGGATCTCGCAGAGGATGCGGCGCGCGACCAGGCCGGCGATCTGCACGACGACGAGCTCGTGGCCGTCTTCGGTGCGCATCAGCACGGAGTTGCGCTCGTTGTCGTCGCTCGCCTTGTCCAGGTCCGCGGACAGGAACTTGCCCGGCCGGTAGGCGACGCGCTCGATCACGCCGTTCGCCGGCACGCGCTGGACGTGCACGTCGAACACCGAGAGGAACACCGAGACGCGCATCCGCGGCTCGGCGGGCAGGCCGAGCTCGGCGGGCGGCACGGCTTCCTCGATCAGCGACACGAGACCGTCGGCCGAGGCGAGCGCGACGCCGTCACGCGGCGGCGGCACCCGCTTCGGCTCGCGGAAGAACGCGGCCATGGCCACCGTCGTCAGCGCGCCCAGGACACCGAGGCGCTTGGAGAACCGGCGCGCGAGCAGGGTCGCG
>NZ_MUMI01000112.1 GCF_002155975.1 Amycolatopsis kentuckyensis | reverse complement strand
CTCGCGAGTTCCGGCTCTGATCACGTGGGATCCGGGTCTGATCACGTGAGTTTCGGGGTCAGGCGGGGCAGAGGGTGCCGTCTGCCGGGATCTTGCCGTCGACCAGGAAGGCGCGGGCCGCGTCGGTGACGCAGGGGGAGATGCCGAGGGCGCCGTGGCCTGCGCCCTGCCAGGTGATCGTCACCGCGGAGGGCATCTGGTCGGCTGCGCGGGTGCTGCCGACCTGGGGGGTGACCGGGTCCGTCGCGGTGGCCGCGACCAGGATCGGCGGGGCGCCCGGCGCGCCCGGCGCCGGCAGCGGCTCGGTGCGCACCGGCCACGGGCCGCACCAGGCCAGCTGCTGGGCGACGACCGAGCCGAACTGCGGGTACTTGGCCCGCATCGCGGCCACGAGCTGGTCGAGCTGGTCGGCCGAGAGCCGGGTCTGGCTGTCGTTGCAGCGGGTGGCGATCGTCGCGTCGATCCGGGACGGCTGGGCGCGCGTGTCGCGCAGCACCGGTGCCGCGAACGCCGAGAGCGGGCCGACGTCGCCCGAGCGCGCCGCGGCGATCGCGTCGGCCAGCTCCGGCCACCGCGAGCGCTGCGAGAGTCCCGTGTAGACGGCGAACAGCGCGATGCCCGGGCCGAACGTGACGTCCTCGCCGACCGCCGCCGGGGTGCGCCGCAGCTGGTCGGCGAGCGCCGGAAGCGCCGTCTTGGGGTCGCCCATCGCGCAGTGCCGTGCCGCGCAGTCCGCCGCGAAGGCGTCCAATGTGGACTGGGCGCCGGCGGCGACCGCGTCGAGGACCGCGGCGGTGTCGGCGCCCGGGTCGGGCACGCCGTCGAGGACCACGCGCCCGACCTGGCCGGGGAAGCGCACCGCGTACTCGGCGAGCACCTTCGAGCCGTCGCCGTGGCCGAGCGCGTTCAGCCGCTCCATGCCCAGCTGCTTGCGCAGCTCGTCGAGGTCGCCCGCACCGCGCCAGCTGTCCAGCGCGGTCTGGGAGTCGTCCAGCTCGATGGCGCACTGCTGACCGGCCTTGCGGGCCGCGTCCAGCACGTCGCCCAGGCCGCCCTGCGCCGGGTCGGCGGCGATGAGGTCGGGCCGGATGTCGGCGGGGATGCACTGCGCCGCGCCGGAGAGCCCGGTGCCGCGCCGGTCCAGGCCGATCAGCGAGAACTTCTCCAGGAACGCGGGCGGCAGCGTCGCGGCCAGCCGCGCGGCGTACACGGTGCCCGGGTCGCCGTCGACGTCGTTGACCACCACGAGCGGCACCGGCCCGTTGCCGACCTTCAGCGCCAGCAGCCGCACCACCGACCGCCGGGGCTCGCCGGGGGAGTCGAGCGGCGCGGTGACGCGGGCGCAGGTGAAGTGCAGGCTGTCCGGGACGCCGGGGGTGCCGATGCGCTGGCGGGTGTCGTCGTCGCAGTCGGCCCACTTCAGCGTCGGCGACTGCGGCTCGCCCAGCGGCGGCAGCGGGACACCGGGTGCCTTCGCCGGGGTGCCGCCGGTCGTCTTCCCGTCGTTCTCGACCAGCGCCGGGCGGACCGAGGGACCCGCGGCGCAGCCCGCAGCCGCGGTCAGGGCGAGCAGCGCGGCCAGGAGACGGGTACGGCGGCGGCGCACGGGCGGGATCCTCACGTCGGACGTCGATCAACGGGCAGGCCGAGCTTCGCACGGCCGGTGTGGGACGCGGGTTAGCGGGTCCGCACCACCTGGCCCCGGAAGACGGCGTCGAGGTCGTAGCGGGCGGGCTCGTCGAGCTGGCCGTAGTCGCACGAAGCGGGTTCGCGGTCGGGCCGCCACCGCACGAACCGCGCGTTGTGCCGGAACCGCGACGGCATGCCGCCTTCGGTGTTCTCGTAGGCCACTTCGACGACGCGCTCGGGCCGCAGCGGCACCCATTCGTGCTCGGTGGCGCGCCAGCGGGTGATGCCGCCGGGGATGCGCTGGGCCTCGCCGGTGGCCCGGCCGCCCCAGGGGTGGTCCTCGCCGTCGGTGATCAGCGGCGCCAGCTCTTCGGCGAGCTCGCGGCGGCGGTCCTTGGGGAACGACCCGACGGTGCCGACGTGGTGCAGCACGCCCTTGTCGTCGTGCAGGCCGAGCAGGAAGGAGCCGACGAGGTCGCCGGGGCCGCCGTCGACGTGCCAGCGCAGCCCGGCGAGCACGCAGTCGGCGGTGCGCACGTGCTTGTACTTGAGCATGACGCGCTTGCCGGGAGTGTACGGCTCGTCGAGGGGCTTGCCGATGACGCCGTCGAGGCCGGCACCCTCGAACAGCTCGAACCAGTGCCGCGCGGTGTCCGGGTCGGTGGTGGCGGGGGTGAGCGGGAACCGGTCACCGGCCAGCTCGACGAGCCGTTCCCGGCGCACGGACGTCGGTTCGTCCAGCAGCAGGTCGTCGTCCAGCGCGAGGACGTCGAAGGCGACGAACTCGGCGGGCTGCTCACCGGACAGCAGCGTGATCCGGCTTTCGGCGGGGTGGATCCGTTCGGTGAGGGCGTCGAAGTTGAGCCGGCCGTCCCGCGCGACGACGAGTTCCCCGTCGAGGACGACCCGCGGCGGCAGGACGTCCAGCAGCTTCGCGACGGCCTCCGGGAAGTACCGGTTGAGCGGTTTCTCGGCCCGCGACTGCAGGTACAGCTCGTCGCCGTCGCGGAAGACGATGCAGCGGAAGCCGTCCCACTTCGGTTCGAAGAGCAGGCCCCCGGAGTCCGGGATGGCCTTGGCGGGCTTGGCGAGCATCGGCTTCAGCGGCGGCTGCAGCGGTAGGGGCATGCCCCGCATTCTGCGGAAAACCCCGGCTCAGCGCACGCGTTTGGCCGGGCTCGTGTCGAGTTCCAGCCGGACCGCGGCCGGCAACGACGCCAGGCCGAGCGATTCCCGGGCCCGGGTCAGCACTCGCGTGTCCAGGTCCGCCCACACCCCTTTGAGGTCCGTGCCTTCGCGCAGCCACAGCGTGATGCGCAACGCCGGAGCCGTGCGCGAGCCGACCGCGCGGACCCGGGCCCGGCTGACGCCGTCGAGGTGCTCCGCGTCCGTCTGGACCGCGCCGGCGATCGCGGCCGCCGTGACCACCAGTTCCGCTCCCTCCGTGCGGTCGAGGTCCAGGTCCGGACGCGGTTCCGGGCGCAGCGAGCGCACGGCCCAGCGCAGCCCGAGCACCACCAGCAGTACCCCGAGCACGATCGCGGCGATGCGCGCCGGCGTCGCGTGGGCGCCGAGCCAGCTCACCGCGATCGGGTCCAGCAGCGGGCGGCGGCCGCGGAACTCGCCGAGCCCGCCGAAGCCGACCACCAGGGCCAGCGCGCCGCCCAGGAAAGCGAGCAGCCCGACGAGGAACGTCAGCGTGCGTTCGCCGGTGTAGGACCGGGCGAGCGCCTTCGTGGCGGCGGAACGGCTCATCGGCGGTCCTTCGGCGAGTCGACGACGACCGTCACCTTCGGCCGCCGCACCAGGGGGAGCTCGTCCAGCAGTGCCGACACCGTGGCCAGCAGGCGCGGCCGTAGCTCGGCTTCCGTCTCGAGGGTGCTCTTCGCGCGGACGCGGACGCGGCGGGCGTTCGCGGTGACCGACGCGCCCGCGACGTTGTCCTGCGCGCGCACGGTCAGCCCGACCAGCCGGGCCAGCGAGCGCGGTGACGTCGAGACGCTCACGTCGCCGGCCGGGTCGGTCAGCCGCACCGCGCGGTTGCCGGCCGCGAGCGCGCACGCCACCAGGACCAGGCCCGCGGCGGCCAGGACGCCGGCTCCGATGCGCACCGCGTAGGCGTCCCAGCCCAGCGACGTCAGCCCGGCCTGCCACCGCGGCCACGGCACCAGCAGCGGCGCCGAACCCGGGCGCCACCAGTGCCAGCCGACCTCGAGGGCCAGCAGCGCGCCGGCCGCGGCGAAGGCCAGGCCCAGCAGGGTGGCGAGGATGCGGACGAACGGGCGCACGGCTACCGCACCCTCGGCGCGACGTCCGGCAGCAGCGCGGACACCGTCACGGCCAGGGTCCGCACGCGGTAGCCGGTGAGCAGCTCGACCTCTTCGGCCACCTTCGCGCGCACGTCGCCGACGACCGCGCGGACCGCCGCCGGGTAGCGCAGGGCCAGGTCGAGAGCGAGGTCGACGTCGTTGTCGTGGCCGCCGACCTTGGCCTTGGGGCCCTTCTTGCCGTCGCGGGCGGTGCCGGGGACCTGGCCGGCCGCGTGCTGGGCGACCTTGCGGACCACCGCGTGCCCGATGGTGAGGGTGCCGCGCTCGGCCGGTTCGGCGAGCTCCCGCGGCACGTCGAGGGCGGGGCTCACTTGTCGCGGCCCTTGCCGAACAGCTCGCCGAGGTCGAGCTCGCCGTCGAGGACCCGGCCGGCGACCAGGCCGATGATCCCGACGGCCAGGGTCACCAGGAACGCGGTGAACCCCTGGGTCGCGGCGAGGCCGAGGATCAGCCCGGCCAGGAGCCCGGTCTGCGTTGCGTTCACATGTCCTCCTTGGACTGGACGGAAAGTCACCGCACGCGGGACGGGCGGCGGCGGAAGCGGGACAGGAAGGCCGCCACCCCGCGGCGGCGGCGGGAATCCGCCACCCGGCGGCGGCGGGCGAAGAGTGCCACCAGCCGGTCGAGGTCGGGGTCCGCCGTCGTGGCGCGATGGTGGGCGGAGGGTGCCGCCACCCGGGGGCGGCGGGCGAAAGGTGCCACCAGCCGGTCGAGGTCGGGGTCCGCTGTCGTGGCGCGATGGTGGGCGGAGGGTGCCGCCACCCGGGGGCGGCGGGCGAAGAGCGCCACCCGGCGGCGAG
>NZ_MUMI01000111.1 GCF_002155975.1 Amycolatopsis kentuckyensis | reverse complement strand
ACTGCCCCGACCCGCGGGTCCGGCACGGCGTCGTCGGCCTGACGAGACGGCTCCTCGACCTCGGGTACCTGAACGCGGCGGTCGAGGTGGCCGAGACCGCACTGCGGTCGTGGGAAGGTGAGCCGGCCACCGGCACCCCGCAGCTCGCCGCGGAGCTCGGGGTGGCCTGCCGGCTGCGGGGCGATCGCGCCCGCGCCGTCCGGCTGCACCGCAGTCACGGCCCGGCCGCGTCGCTGGCGCGCTCCCTGCGGGAGGCCGGCGAGGTCGAAGCGGCGTTCGAAGCGCTCGGGGGCCACGCACCATCCACGGAGGACATCTCGGTGGCCGCCGAGTTCGCGGCGACCACCCGCACCGCCGCGGTACTCGACGGCCGCCCGCTCCCCGCGGAAGTGGGGGTGCTCCAGGAGGAAGTCGTGGCACGCCTGCGCCGGCAATGCGGTGACGGGCACCCCGCGACACTGGCCGCGTGGGCGGACCTGGCCCTGACCCGGCGCCTCGCCGGCGAAGCCCGGCAGGCGCTCGAGCTCGACCGCACCCTGCTCGGCCGGGCGACGGCGCTGCTCGGGGAAGGACACCGGATCACCCTCGCCTGCGCGATCAACCTCGCGAGCGATCTCCACGAGACGGGCGAGCACGAAGCCGCGGCGAACCTGGACCGCCGGACGGCCCGGATCGCGCGCCGGGCCCAAGGTGAGCGGCACGCTGCCACCTTGGTCGCACGGTGGAACGCGGCGCTCGGCGGAGGGCCGGGGCCGGTTGCGGCGGACGCGGGGAGTGCGCTGAGCCGGGAGCTCGGACGTGCGCATCCGCTGGCCCGGCTGGCGGCCGCCGGCTCGCGTTGCTGGTACGAACCCGATCCCGGTGCGCTGCCGTAGCACCGGCGGGGCCGCTTCGATGCCGAGGCCCCGATCCGGCCTACTGTAGGTACTCCCTACAATTGTGCCGGCCCGCGGCCGCCCCTATGCTCGCCGGCATGGTCGCTTCCTCCCTCGGCCGGCCTCGGGGCCTGCTGCGCTGGCCCACCTATGTGATGGGGCAGCTGCACCGCAGCGGGGTCGGCCGGATCGACACGGCCCTGGCCGGGCACGGGATCGCCCTGCGGGACTACTACGTCCTGGTCTGCATCGGCGAGTCCGGCCCGCTTTCCCAGCAGCGCGTCGCCGATCGGCTCGGGCTGGACCGCAGTGACCTGGTCAAGGTGCTCGACCGGCTGGAGGGCGCGGGCTGGGTGTGCCGCGAGCGGGACACCGAGGACCGCCGCCGGCACGTGCTGACCCTCACCGGGCCCGGCCGGGCCACCGTGGGCAAGGTCGAGGAGGTCTCGGCCGCGGTCACCGGTGAACTGCTCGCCCGGCTGAGCCCTGGCGAGCGGGAGACCTTGCACCGGCTGCTGCTGAAGGCCTTCGGGGAGCCGGCGGCCTGACCCGCCGGACGAGGGTGGTCTTGCCGGTCGATCTTGGCTAGCGTGGGCCCGGCCAGACTGCACGCGAGGGGGACGCAGGAGTGCTGGGAGTTCGACCTGCCGTGGGGCCCGCCGCCCCGGACGGCCGGGCGCGGCCGCCACCGCCGCCACGCGCCACCGTCATCCTCATTCCGCAGCACACCAGGGGGAACCCATGCGAAGATCCCGTATTCCGCTCGTCGCCGCCGTCGTCTGCGCCGGGGCGGTCCTCGTCCCCGCGCCGGCCGGCGCCCTCGCCGGCGGGCAGCCGGTCGCCGACGGGGCCGACCGCTTCGCCGTGAAGATCACCACGGACACCGCGGCCTGTTCCGGCGCCCTCATCGCTCCACAGTGGATCATCACGGCGGCGGCCTGCTTCCCCGGCGCCACCGCGCAGCCGGCCGCGCCCGCGAAGCCGACCACCGTGTACGCCGGGCAGCCCGACCTGCGCGCCGCCGTCGCCCACCGGGTGTCCACAGTGGTCGCTCGCGCCGATCGGGACGTGGCGCTGGCGAAACTGGCCCACCCGGTCCCGGACGTCACCCCGCTGCGGGTCGGGAGCCGGGAACCGGCCGCGGAGACCGTGCGGATCGCCGGGTACGGCCGCACGGCGACCGAATGGGTGCCGAACCGGCTGACGACCGCCTCGTTCACGCTCGGCGCCGCCACGCCGACGACGGTCGCGGTGACGAACCCGGCGGGCCAGGACCCCTGCCTCGGCGACGCCGGCGGGCCGCTGCTGCGCACGGACACCGGTGGCGGGCTCGAGCTCGCCGGTGTCCTGAGCCGGTCGTGGCAGCACGGCTGCCTCGCGGTGACGGAGACCCGGCAGGGCGCGGTCGCCGCCCGCACCGACGACCTGGCGGGCTGGATCGCCGACCAGGTCACGCCGCGGGCCGTCCGGTTCGTCAACCACTACTCGAAGCGCTGCCTGGCCGTCCTGGGCTCGAACAACGTCAACGACGCGACGGCGTACCAGTACGACTGCCCGTCCGCGTACGAAGACCTGTCCTGGGACATCGAACCCCAGCCGGCGGGCGGAGTGCTGCTGCGCAACCACTTCACGAAGAAGTGCCTGATCGTCCACGCGGGCGAAGACGCCAACGGGGCACCGCTGCGGCAGTACGACTGCCTGCCGCAGTTCGGTGACCAGCTGTGGGACATCGTCGGAGTCGACGGCGGCGTCCAGCTGAAGAACCGCGCGACCGGACGCTGCGCGCTCGTGTCCGCCGCCGGCAACGCCAACGGCGCGGCCGCCGTCCAGTACGACTGCCTCCCGCAGTTCTCCGACCAGGTCTGGGAAATCGCCCCGGTGCCGGACCCGGTCCAGGTCGTCAACCGCTCCACCGGCCGCTGCCTGATCGTGCACGGCGGGACCAACGTCGACGACGCGCCGGCCTTCCAGTACGACTGCCTGCCCCAGTTCCAGGACCAGGCGTGGGAGGTCGACCCGCAGGCCGGCGGCGGGGTGCTGGTGCGCAACCACTACACGAAGAAGTGCCTGATCGTCCACGGCGCCAACAACGTCAACGGGGCGCCGCTGCTGCAGTACGAGTGCCTGCCGCAGTTCACCGACCAGCTCTGGGACATCGTCGCGGCGGACGGGCACGTCCAGCTGAAGAACCGTGCGACGGGCCGGTGTGCCGGGGTGGCGAGCCTGGGCAACGACGCCGCCGCCGCGCAGTACGACTGCACGCCGCAGTCCGGTGACCGGGTGTGGGACCTGCTCCCGTACCCGGCCGTCCGGTAACCGCTCCGGGACGGGGAGCCGCCCTCGGCGTGGCCCGCCACGCCGAGGGCGCACCGCGCACAGGTCAGCAGGCCGTCAGTGGCCCGTCAGCGTTCGCCGCGATTCTTGGCTGGTCCGAGAACCGGTGGCGAACCCGATGGGAGTTGACCGCGCGATGACTTCGCTGGTGGCGGTGTCCACCTACGTGCCGACGACCGTCCCGATCGAATCGCTGCAGGACGAGCTCGGCCTCGACGCCGGGCAGGTGCGCCGGTTCCGGCGGATGTACGGCCTCGACCAGGTCTGCCGGTCCGACGAGTCCGAAGCGGACATGGTGCTCGGTGCGGTCAGCAAGCTCGATTCCCTGCGCGGCC
The DNA here is from genome assembly GCF_002155975.1 of Amycolatopsis kentuckyensis. Classification (GTDB taxonomy): domain Bacteria; phylum Actinomycetota; class Actinomycetes; order Mycobacteriales; family Pseudonocardiaceae; genus Amycolatopsis; species Amycolatopsis kentuckyensis. The sequence continues at coordinate 194 of NZ_MUMI01000111.1, read as the reverse complement.
GGGAAGAACGCGTCCGGTACATCGTGCGCGCCAAGACGATGCCGGCCGCGAACCCGTACCCCGTCGACCCGATGGTCGACGTGCGGGAAGCGCTCGGGCTCACCCACGCGGCCCTCTTCACCCTCACCGACCACGCCTGCGCCTCCGGGCTGCTCGCCGTCGACCTGTGCGGCACGCTGCTGGCCGCCGACGGC
>NZ_MUMI01000110.1 GCF_002155975.1 Amycolatopsis kentuckyensis | reverse complement strand
GCGGCTGCTCGGCCGCCGAACGAGTCGCCTCGCCGGGTTGCCCCGCGCTGGGCACCGGCGGCTGCTCGGCCGCCGAACGAGTCGCCTCGCCGGGTTGCCCCGCGCTGGGCGCCAGCGGCTGCTCGGCCGCCGAACGAGTCGCCTCGCCGGGTTGCCCCGCTCTGTGCGCCGGCGGTGGCACGGTCGCCGAACTGGCGGCCTCGGCGGGCTGCTCCGGGCCCGGCCGCAACTTCCCGGTCCTTGCCAGCTCGCGCCGGTGCAAGTGGAGCGCTATCAGCTGGATCGTCTTGCCCAGCCCCATGTCGTCCGCCAGGCAGGCGCCCAGCCCCAGGCCCGTCATCGTGGCCAACCAAGACAGCCCCGCCTGCTGGTACGGGCGCAACGTCGCCCGCAACCCCCTTGGAGGCGCCACCAACGCCTCCTGCCGGTCGCGGATGCGCGAAGCCAGCCCGCCCAGTGCCGGGGGCGCCGCGAACTCCACGCGCTCGCCGTCCACCTCGAGCTCGCCCGTCAACGCTGCCGCCAGGGCCTCGCCCGCGGCCAGCTTGCGGGTGCGGCCTCGTACCCGGGCCAGCAGCTGCGGGTCGACGCGTACCCACTGCCCGCGCAGGCGGACCAACGGGCGCTTGGCTTCCGCCAGGGCCGCCACCTCGGCCTCGGTCAGCTGCTCGCCGCCCAAACTGAGCTGCCAGCGGAACTCCAGCAGCGACCGCAGGGCGAACTCCGCGTCCGTGACGCTCGCCGGCGCCTGGGTTGCGCTCGCGCGAGCCTTCACCTCGCCCGCGAACAGGCCCTTCGACCAGAGGACCTCGATGCCGGCGCCGCCCAGCTCGCGGGCGCCGTCGGTGAGCAGGTCGACCACCTCGTCGTCCGACAACGCCAGTGAAGCGGGCGCCGCCTGGGTCAGCACGCGGCCCAGCGGCGCCCAGGCCCGGGCGCCGCGGCGCAGGCCGAGCAGCAGCTGCGTTTCGACCTGGTCGCCGAGGCGGTGCAACACCGCGTCCGGGGCGTCCCACAGCGTCGCCGCCTCCACCACCAAGCTCGGCTCCGCCATGCTGCGCACCGCCAGGACGCCGGCGAACGACTCGTCGTCCAGGCCCTCGACCCGCAGGAGCACCTGGACGCCGCGGGGTTCGCGGGCCTCCAGCTCCGCCAGCCAGGCCGCGCCGTCCGGGCCGAGGAGGGCCGGTTCGCGGGCCGCGAACGCCGGGTCGCCCGCGCCGACCGGTGCCGCCGGGCTGCGGACCAGCAGGTCGGCCGTCGCGTCCCAGAGCGCTCGGACCAGGGAGTCCGGTGAGTGCAGGCGGATGCGCTTCAGGCCTGTGAGCGGCAGCGCGTACGCCTCCGGGGGCAGGGCGCCGGCCAGCCCCCGCAGCAGCTCCTCGTCGGCCGCGTCCAGCGGGCCGATCCGCCAGGCCGCCGCCCCGCCCGGCGAGGCGGCCGGCCGCAACCGCCCCCGCGCGACCAGGTTCACCCCGGCGTTGACGGCCGCCGACCACGCCGCGACCGCCGGGCTGGCCTCCTCCCCCACCGACAGCAGCCGGGGCAGCGCCCGCTCCAGGGGGACCAGCTCGGCGTCGACCTTCGTCCGCGCGAACTTGGCTCCGCGGGGCAGCACGAGCTCGATCGTGGTCCCGCCGGCCACGTCCTCGCCCCACAGGGCCAGCACCCCGTCCCGCGGGGGATCCGCGGGGAGGTAGGTGGCCTGGGTGTCTGCGCTGAACTCCACGACCGCAACGCTAGAACACGGCACCGACAGTTTTGCCCCCGGCGGCGCGAACGGTCCATTCGCACCGTTGCGCAACGCAACCCACTCGTGCGCCGAAGGATCTCAGCCGCGGGGCAGGCCCAGGAGACGTTCGGCCGTCAGGGAACGCAGGACCTGTGTCGTGCCGCCGGCGATGGACAGGCAGCGGGTGAGCAGGAATTCGTGCTGGGCCGGGCCGTCGGCGAGCAGTGCGCCCGAGCCGGCCAGCTCCAGCGCGAACTCCGCCACGTCCTGCCGGTGCTGCACGCCGAGCAGCTTGCGGACGCTCGACTCCGCGCCCGGGTCCTGCCCCTCCAGCCGGCGCAGGGCCGCGCGCAGGTCCAGCACCGAACCCGCGACGCCGGCCGCGACCAGCGAACCGAGCCGGTCCAGTGCCACGTCGTCCAGCGCCGCTGCGTCCACAGTGGACACCAGAGTCTGCACGCTTTCGCCGACCGCCGACCCGCTGCCGATGGCCACCCGCTCGTTGGCCAGGGTCGTGCGCGCCAGCCGCCAGCCGCCGCCCGGCGGGCCGACGACGTCGGCGTCCGGCACGAACACGTCGTCGAGGAACACCTCGTTGAAGACCGCCTCCCCGGTGATCTCCCGCAGCGGCCGCGTCGTGATGCCCGGAGCGCGCATGTCGACCAGGAAGTACGTGATGCCCTTGTGCTTGGGCACGTCCGGATCGGTGCGGGCCAGGCAGATGCCCCAGTCGGCTTCGCGGGCCAGCGACGTCCACACCTTCTGCCCGGACAGCCGCCAGCCGCCGTCGACGCGCCGGGCCGCCGTCCGCAGCGACGCCAGGTCGGATCCGGCGCCCGGCTCGCTGAACAGCTGGCACCAGGTGAGCTCGCCGCGGAGGGTGGGCCGGGCGAACCGCGCCCGCTGTTCGTCGCTGCCGTGCTCGAGGATCGTCGGCACCGCCCACGCGCCGATCACCAGGTCGGGACGGCGGACACCGGCGGCCGCCAGCTCGGAGTCGATCCGCAGCTGCTCCGCGGCATCGGCACCCCGGCCGTAGGGGGACGGCCAGTGCGGCGTCAGCAACCCGGCGTCGGCCAGGGCGGCCCGCTGATCACCCGGGGGCAGCGCGGCGATCCGCGTGACCTCCTCCCGCAGCGAAGGGTCGTCACCGACGTCGACGCCCAGCGTGCGCTCGGTCCCGGACAGCGCCAGCGACGCCGCCCGCCGCCGCCACGACCCGCCGAGCCACTGCCGCAGGGCCACGGCCCGGCGCAGGTACAGGTGCGCGTCGTGCTCCCAGGTGAACCCGATCCCACCGAGGATCTGCACGCAGTCCTTGGCGTTGGCGACGGCCGCGTCGAGCGCGACGACGGCCGCGCTCGCCACCGAAAGCGGGTGCTGCCCGGAAGCCGCGTCCCAGGCCAGCGCCTCGGCGGCTTCGGCGCGGCACAGCATCTCGGCGCACAGGTGCTTGATCGCCTGGAACGCCCCGATCGGTTTGCCGAACTGTTCGCGGACCCGGGCGTAGTCGACGGCGATGGTCAGGCACCGGCGCGCCACGCCCGCCGCCTCGGCCGCCGCCAGGACCGCGGCCGTCGAGTCGACCGGCGGCAAGGTGAGGAGGTCGGCCCGCACCCCCGAGAAGCGGATGCGGGCCAGCGGGCGCGAGAAGTCGAACGCGGCCAGGGGCTCGACGCGCACCCCGGGTGTGCCGGGCGCGAGCAGGACGTGGCCGCCGTCGACCGGGACGAGCAGCCAGGCGTCCGGGTGCGCGCCGGGCACGGGCCCGCTGAGGCCGTCCTCGAGGGACACGACGTCCAGCAGGACCGCGACGGTGGCTTCCCCCTCGGCGAGGGCCGGGAGCAGCTTCTTCGCCTGGGGGACGTCGGTGAGCAGCAGCCCGGCGAGCGCGGTGCCCAGCACCGGGCCGGGAACGAGTTCCTCCGCCGCCGCGGCGAGCCCGGCGGCGAGGTCGGCGACACTGCCGTCGGCC
>NZ_MUMI01000011.1 GCF_002155975.1 Amycolatopsis kentuckyensis | reverse complement strand
CCGACCCGGCCGAGTCGGCGCAGGCGTGGCGCGCCCTGTGCGACGGCGTGCTGCCCGCCCCCGGCCCGTCGGCCGCGGAGCTGCAAGCGGCGTGGGCGCAGCTGAACGACGTGTACGCCCACGCGGCCGCGGTGGCCCTGAGCTCGTTCGGCGTGACCGACGAGGTCGACGTCCCGGCGCTGCTGCGCTCCGCGGGCGTGGCCGCGCGGTACGAGCGGTGGCTGCACCGCGCGGCCGTCAACCTGACCGAGCGCGGCATGCTGCCGGGCGCGCTCCCGACGGCCGTTCCGGACGAGCTGGTCACCGCCACGCACCGCGTGCTCGGCGACAAGCTGGGCGTGCCGGGCGACCTGACCGACTGGCTGATGACCATCGCGGCGAACGTCGAGGGGGTGCTCACCCAGAACATGCACTCCGCCGAGCTGTACGCCAACGACCGCACCCCGGCCGTCTACGAGCACCTGTTCGGCCCGGTGCACCAGGCCGCCGCCGAAGCCGTCCGGCGGGTCACCGCGGCCTGGCCCGAGGACAAGCCGCTGCGGATCCTCGAGGTCGGCGCGGGGTACGGCACCTTGACCAAGCACGTCGTGCCGCTGCTGCCCGAGCGGGCCGAGTACACGTTCACCGACATCTCGACGTACTTCACCGAGCAGGCGCGGGAACAGTACGCGGACTACCCCAACATCGGCTTCGACCTCTTCGACGTCGACAAGCCCGCCGACATCCAGGGGTTCGACGGCAAGGCGTTCGACCTCGTCATCGCCGGGAGCATGCTGCACGACGCCAAGCAGATCCGCCGCTCCGTGGGCAACCTGCGGTCGGTGCTGGCGCCGGGCGGGCTGCTGCTGCTGGTCGAGCAGACCGCGTTCCACGACTGGTTCGACCTGACCATGGGGCTGCAGCAGGGTTTCGACGGTTACGAGGACACCGGCCTGCGGTCGGCGCACCCGCTGCTCGACGCGGCCACGTGGTGCGCCGAGCTGGCGGAAGCCGGGTTCGCGGACACGGCGGTGCTGACCCCCGAGGGCAGCGGGATGGCCTCGGTCGGCTTCGACGTGATCGTCGGCCAGGCGCCGAACGAGAGCCGCCGCTTCGACGGCGAGCAGCTGCGCGCGTTCCTCGGGCTGCACCTGCCGAAGCACATGGTGCCCAGCACCATCCACGCCATCGACGAGCTCCCGCTCACCAGCACCGGCAAGGTCGACCGGGCCACGCTCGCCAAGGCGCGCGGCCGGGCTTCGGCGGCCGGGCGGCCGGCCAAGCCGCCGCGCACCGACCGGCAGCGCAAGCTCGTCGAGATCTGGTGCACGGTGCTCGGCCTGAGCCACGCCGACCTCGGTGACGACTTCCTGGAAGCCGGCGGCGACTCGCTGCTCGCGGCCCGGCTGGTCGCCAACATCTCCTCGGCGTTCGGCATCACGGTCGCGGTGGCCACGGTGCTCGAATACCCGACCGTCGAACTCCTCGACGGTTACCTGGAGCAGATCCTCGGTGCTTCCGAGCTGCTTCCCGACGTTACGGAGATCGCATCGTGAACGCGCACGAGGAGGACCTGCGGGCGTGGCTGACGACGTTCGTCGCCGACGTCCTCGACATCGGCACCGAGGAGGTCGACCCGGGCGCGCCGTGGGAGTCGCTCGGGGTCGACTCGGCGATGACGCTGGTGCTCGTCGCCGACCTGTCGGTGGTGCTCGGCCGGACCGTGCAGCCGATCGAGGTGCTGAGCAACCCGACGATCGACGCGGTGGTCGAGCACCTGGTGACCGTCGAAGCGGTGGGGGGCGAACGCTCGTGAAGCCCCGTCCCACCGGCCGGTGGTTCGTCCGGGGCCAGGCGCGGCCCGGCCGGCCCAAGCTGTTCTGCTTCCCGCACGGTGGCGGGTCGGCCGCGGAGTTCGTCCGCTGGTCGCGCCAGCTGCCCTCCGTCGAGCTGAGCGCCGTCCAGCTGCCCGGGCGCGGGTCGCGGCTGTCCGAACCGGTGTTGTCCACCATGGACGAACTGGTGGCCGCGGTGGTCGACGTCATGCCGACCACCGCGCCGTACTCGGTGTTCGGGCACAGCCTCGGCGCGCTGGTCGCCTACCAGGTCGTCCGCGAACTGCGCCGCACCGGGCGCCGGCTGCCGGACCGCCTGATCGTCTCCGGCTTCCCGGCGCCCTCGACGCGGCGGACCGAACCTCCGGTGCACGGCCTGCCCGACGACGAGCTGATCGCCGAGGTGGCCACGCGGCACGGCGGCCTGCCCGGTGAGATCCTCACCGATCCGGAGCTGAAGGGCATGGTCGCCCGGTACCTGCGGGCCGACTACCAGGTGCTGGAGACGTACGAGTGGCGGCCGGAGGAGCCGTTGCCCGTGCCGCTGACCGTGTTCGGCGGCCGGGACGACTCGATCGGCGAGGACGAGCTGCGCGCGTGGCATGAGCACGTGACGGAGGCGGTCACCGTGCGGCAGTTCCCCGGTGGCCACTTCTACTTCCGGGAAAATCCGGCCATGGTCCTGCGCGCGCTGGCCGCGGTCGTCCGGACGGCCGCCGTCGCGGATCGGGCGGCGTAGCCATGTGGGTGTTCATCGCGGCCGCGCTCGTCATCATCATCATCCCCGGCCCGGACCAGGCCCTGATCACCCGTCAGGCCCTGGTCCGCGGCAAGGGGTCGGGTTTCATGACCACCCTGGGCGGCGCCACCGGCCTGTCGGTGCACGCCGCGGCGGCGTCGCTCGGGCTGACCGCGATCCTGGTGGCGTCCCCGATCGCGTTCACCGTGCTGAAGGTCGTCGGCGCGATCTACCTGGTGTGGATGGGGGTGCAGACGGTCCGCATCGCCCGCAAGGCGGCGACCAGCCAGCCGACGGGGGAGCCGACCGACCGGAAGCCGCTGCGCTGCCTGCGCAAGGGGTTCCTGACCAACGCGCTCAACCCGAAGCTCGCGGTGTTCTTCCTGACGTTCCTGCCGCAGTTCCTGCCCGCGGACGGGCCGGTGCTGGGCAAGGCGCTCACCTACTGCGGGGTGTTCGCGGCGCTGTACCTGACCTGGTTCAGCCTGTACGTGTTCACGGTCGACCGGATCGGCGCCGTGCTGCGCCGGCCCAAGGTGCGCTCCGGCATCGAATACAGCACCGGCGTGCTGTTGCTCGGTTTCGGAGTGGGGCTGGCCATCCAGGGGATTCCGTAGGCGGCCGGCCCCGGACCGGCTACGCCGGCAGCGTGCGCCGCAGGAACTCCGTGGTCAGCGCCCAGGCCCGCGCGGCGGCTTCCGGGTGGTGGAACATCGGGGCGACGTTGTTGTGGAACGCGTGCCCGGCCTCCTCCTGCACGTGGATCTCCGCGCCCGGGTGCGCCGCCACCGCGGCCTCGACCACGGCCACGTCGGACCGCGGGATGTACGGGTCCTGCCCGCCGAAGTGGAACTGGATCGGGCAGTCGACCCCGGCCAGGCCGCCGATCTGCGCGGCCACCGTCGAGCCGTAGAACGACACCGCGACGTCCGGGTCGCCCTCGGCGGCCGCCGCGAAGGCCAGCGATCCGCCCAGGCAGAAGCCCAGGGCGCCCACGCCGCCCGTCACCGACGGGAGGGACCGCAGGTGGGCCACCGTGGCCAGGACGTCGGAAAGCCCCAGCGCCGGGTCGAAGGACGCCATCACCTGCATCGACGCCGCCACGCCCGCTTCGTCGTGCGTCGACGACCAGCCGGGTGCGGTCCGCCAGAACAGTTCCGGGACCGCCACCACGTACCCCGAGGCGGCGAGGTCCGCCGCGACCGAGCGGAGGTAGTCGTCCAGGCCGAAGATCTCCTGGATCAGCACCAGGCCCGGACCGCGCCCGGACGGCGGGAGCCACAGCGGAAGCTTTGTCAGCACATTCTCCATCCGGGTCACCGTACTGGTTCCGCGGCCGGGAGCGTCCTAAGTTGAGGTGCCGACCAAGGAGGCGTGATGGCTGAGCAGACCAAGTACGTCCTGGACGAAGCCGATCTCCCCACCCAGTGGTACAACGTCATCCCCGACCTGCCCGAGCCGCCGCCACCGCCGCTGCACCCCGGCACGCGCGAGCCCGTCGGCCCGGACGACCTCGCGCCGCTGTTCCCGCAGGCGCTCATCGCCCAGGAAGTGACGACTGATCGCTATGTCGACATTCCGGAGGAGGTTCGGGAGGTCTACCGGCTCTGGCGCCCGTCGCCGCTGTTCCGCGCGCGCCGGCTGGAGAAGGCGCTGGGCACGCCCGCGCGGATCTACTACAAGTACGAGGGCGTCAGCCCGGTCGGGTCGCACAAGCCGAACACCGCGGTGCCGCAGGCGTTCTACAACGCGGCCGAAGGCGTCACGCGGCTGACCACCGAGACCGGCGCCGGCCAGTGGGGGAGCGCGCTGGCCTTTGCGTGCGCCCAGTACGGGCTGGAGTGCGAGGTCTGGCAGGTCCGCGCGTCCTACGACCAGAAGCCCTACCGCAAGCTGATGATGGAGACGTTCGGCGCGACCGTCCACCCGAGCCCGTCCGAGCTGACCGAGTCCGGGCGCGCGATCCTCAAGCAGCACCCGGATTCCACCGGCAGCCTCGGCATCGCGATCAGCGAAGCCGTCGAGCAGGCGGCGCAGGACCCGGACACGCGGTACGCGCTGGGCAGCGTGCTCAACCACGTGCTGCTGCACCAGACGGTCATCGGCGAGGAAGCGCTCAAGCAGTTCGAACTGGCCGGCGACACCCCGGACGTCCTGGTCGGCTGCACCGGCGGCGGCTCCAACTTCGGCGGGCTCGCGTTCCCGTTCCTGCGCGAGAAACTGGCCGGCCGGATGGACCCGGTGATCCGTGCGGTCGAGCCGGCCGCGTGCCCGTCGCTGACGCGCGGGAAGTACGCCTACGACTTCGGCGACACGGCCGGGCTCACGCCGTTGCTGAAGATGCACACGCTCGGCCACGAGTTCATCCCGGACCCGATCCACGCGGGCGGCCTGCGCTACCACGGGATGTCCCCGCTGATCTCGCACATCTACGAGCTCGGCCTGATCGAGGCGATCGCGATCGGGCAGCAGGAGTGCTTCGCGGCGGGGGTGCGCTTCGCACGGTCCGAGGGCATCATCCCGGCACCGGAGCCGACGCACGCGCTGGCGGCGTGCATCCAGGAAGCGTTGCGGTGCAAGGAAACCGGGGAGGAGAAGGTGATCCTCACGGCGCTGTGCGGCCACGCCCACCTGGACTTGCCCGCGTACGGCGCGTATCTGGCCGGGGACATGGTGGACAACGACCTTTCCGACGCGACGCTCGAGGCATCGCTGGCAACGCTGCCCTAGCGGTGCTGTCCGGGGACGCTGTCCCGGGCAGCGCACCTAGTGGGCGTCCGGGATCTCCGGGCGGGTGAGCTCGGTGCGGGCGGTCGCCAGGACCACGCGGTCGCGGCCGCCCGCCTTGGCCTCGAACACCGCGTCGTCCGCGGCCTGGAGCAGGATTGTGTACTCCGTGGCCGTTTCCGGGTACACCGCCGCGCCGATCGAGGCCGTCAGACCGGTGATCACCTCGGGTTTGCCCGGGCGGATCACCGGGACCGGCACCTCGATCCGCGCGATCGCCGTGCGGATGCGGTCCGCGACCGACGCGATCTCCGCGCTGGTCGTGCCCGGCAGGAGGACCACGAATTCGTCGCCGCCGAAGCGGCCCACGTAGTCGCCGCCGCGGACCGAGCCCTGGATCGCCGCCGCCACCGCGCGCAGGACCTCGTCGCCCGCCAGGTGGCCGTTGCCGTCGTCGATGGCCTTGAAGTGGTCGATGTCGATCATCAGCACGCCCGCCGTCGAGGACAGCTCCGCCGCGCGCGCCAGCTCGTTGCGGGCCAGCTGGACCCAGAACTCCGGCGCGAGCAGCGCGGTCTTGGAGTCCGTCCGCGCGGCGGCCTGGAACTGGGGGAGCAGCAGGCCGATGTGGAGCGCCACCGGCGTCACCATGAGCACCGGCAGCAGCCACGGCCGGACCGTCATCACCAGCGCGATACCGCAGCCGACGCCGACCGCGGCCAGCACGATCAGCACGTCGGACGGGTTGCCGAACGCCTGCCGCGGCGGCTTTCCCGGGTTGCTCATCAGGATCGCGACGATCACCAGGACGTAGTTCAGTCCGAAGTAGACGAGCCCGGAGACCAGCAGCGCGAGCATCCCGCCGAAGCCGTCCAGGTGAGGCACGTACGGCGCCAGCTGCCCGGTGCCGGTCCACAGCACGGCCCCCGAGGCGGCGCAGGCGAGGATCACGGTGGCCCCGGAGAACACTTTCCGGTGAATCACGCCGCGTCGCTTGTAGACGCGGACCCACGAATGGGCGTAGCTGACGACGATGACCAGCGTGGCCAGCGGCGGCGGCAGCAGGAGCAGCCCGGCGAAGATCCAGATCGACTGCAGGTGCATGTGCGGACGGCCGTCGGCGGCGAGCTCGCGGATGCGCTCGATGCGTTGCGCCGCTTCGAGGTGCACGATTTCGCCGGCGAGGATCAGTCCACACCAGAGCAGCGACTGCGTGGTGACCGGGACGAGCGTGGTCGTCGAGACGACCACGAGCAGCGCCAACGCGTCGACGACGAGGACGTAGCCGAACACCGGAGTGGCCAGCTTCCACATCGCCCACGTTCGGATACCTGATCGTGGACGTTCTGAGCTGGGCTTTCGCCCTGGGGACCCGGACAATCCCACGAAACGCCCTTCTGCTCAGGATGAAACTCTTCGCAGAATTCGTCACTGTAATCGAATGAACGCGGTGTGTCACTAGGCCGGTCAGGCTACCGTCCGGTTACGCACCGTGCCAGATCACTCACAAACCAGGAGAAAACCATGTCGCACTTCCTGACCGGCAGCAACATCGTCCCGTCCCGCCGCCGTGCCCAGCGGCCGACCGACTGGACCCGGCAGCTCCCCACCGACTGGACCCGCGCGATCCCGACCGACTGGACCCCGCGGCAGCTGCCGACCGACTGGACCGCCCGCGACCTCCCCACCGACTGGACCGTCCGCGAGCTGCCGACCGATTGGACCCGGCCCGGCGTCGCGCCAGCGCTGCCGCAGTGCCCGACCGACTGGACGCGGTCCTGACCGCCGCCCGGTGACCGGCG
>NZ_MUMI01000109.1 GCF_002155975.1 Amycolatopsis kentuckyensis | reverse complement strand
CCGCGAGCACCAGCGGGCCGAGCGCGTCGAGGCGCAGCGACGTCCGCCGGGCCGAAGCGAAGGCCGCCACCCCGGTCGCGGCGACGATCGCGACCGCCGCCCGCCACTGGTCCAGCCCGGCGCCGCCGACGGCGAGCAGCAGCGCGGCCAGGTAGCCGGTCACCGTGATGACGCCGGTCCAGGCGCCGAGCAGCCGGAGCGTGACGACGCGGCCGCGGTCGACCGGGGCGAAGTCGAGCCAGGTCAGCTCCGCCGGTTCGACCCACGCGAAGCCGCGCCGCAGCAGGCCGCGCCAGCCCACCGCGCAGCAGAGGGTCAGCAGCCCGAGCACCGCCGGGAAGTCCACGACGGACGACCCGTAGAGCGCCGGGCGCCAGCCGTCGACGTGGAAGAACGCGGTGAACAGGAACCCGAAGCCGAACAGGAAGACGAAGGTGGCGGTGTCGCCGCTGAAGATCCCGCCGAACCGCTTGCGCCCGGGAACCCGCATCCGGCGCGGCGTCGACGTCACCACAGTTCGAGCACGCTGTCCGCGGCTTCCAGCAGCGGCGGGTGGTGGGTGGCCACCACGACCGCCGCGCCGGCCGCCGTCGACCGGGCGATCACCTCGACCAGCCACTCCTTGCCCGCGGTGTCGAGCGCGCGTTCCGGCTCGTCCAGCAGGAGCACCCGGTGGGGGCGCACGGTGACGCCGAGCAGCAGCAGGCGGCGGCGCTGGCCCGCGGAGAAGTGCCCGGACGTCACGCGCATGCGTTCGCCGAGGCCCGCGTCGCGCAGCAGTTCCTCGTGGTCGCCGAGGTCCGCGCCGAACGAACCGGACAGCAGCTCGAGGTGCTGCAACGGCGTCAGCTCCGCGAAGAAGTCGGAGTCGTCGAAGAGCACCGACACCTTGCGCCGGAACTCGACGTCCCGCTCGTCCGGCACCCGGCCGTCGATCAGCACGCGACCCCGCTGCGGCTTCTGCATGCCGTAGAAGCAGCGCATCAAGGTCGACTTGCCGACCCCGTTGGGCCCGACGATCGCGGCGCACTCGCCGGGGTCGACGCTGAAGTCGAGGTCGTCGAACAGCCACAGCTCGCCGGCCCGGACGCCGAGTGCCTTCGCGTCGATCATCGGAGGGCTTCGAGCACCGGGGCGAACTGGTCCATGTTGTGCTCCAGGACGGTGTAGTAGGTCAGGCCGAACCGCTCGCGGTGCGCGTGGAGCTGTTCGGCGACGGCGGCGGCCGAGCCGATCAGCGCGGTCGGCACCTCGGCGAGCTGCTCGACGCTCAGCACCCCCTTCGTGAGCTTGGCGAGCTCCTCGAGCGCCGCCGCGCGGTCGTCGGTGATGCTCACGAAGTGGCAGAGCAGGTTGAACTCGGCCGGGCGGTCACCGAGCTTCGCCCGGACGAACTCGACGCGTTCCTCGATCTCCTCGGCGCTCGCCGGGGCCAGCGCGGCGCCATCCGGCGTCTTCGCCGTTCCGGTGAACCCGATGATGTCGGCGTGCTCGGCGGCCAGCGTCAGGATCCGGTCGCCGCGGCCGGCGAGCAGCAGCGGCGGTCCTTCGGGACGCGCGGGCGCCGGCTTGTGCTCCGGGTCCGCGTACCGCCGCTTGAGCTCGGTGATCGTGCGCTCGAGGTGGTCGACCCGCTCGCGGGCGGACGGGAACGGCATCCCTGCGGCCTCGAACTCCGCCTTGACGTACCCGGCGCCGAGACCGAGCTCCAGGCGCCCGTCGGTGAACTGGTCGGTGCCCGTGACGTCCCGGGCGAGCAGCACCGGGTTGTAGAAGGGCGTGTTGAGCACGAAGGTGTTCAGCTTGATGCGCGAGGTGACCTCGCCGGCCAGCACGAGCGCCGGGAACGGCGGCGCCATGCCCAGGTGGTCGGCCGCGGACAGGACGTCGAAGCCGAGGTCCTCGGCCCTGCGGCACTTCTCCACCCAGGCGGCGCGGCTGTCCGGCACCACCATGTTGACCCCGAAACGGAAATCCCCAGTCATGCCGACCAAGGTACTCAACGGAGCTTTTCGATCACCGGGCCGAGCCTGGTCAGGTCGTCTTCGAGCACCGTGAAGTAGCTGACGCCGAGGGTTTCGCGGGTGCGCAGCAGCTGCTCGGCCACCGCTTCGGCCGAGCCGGCGAGGACCGTGGCCAGCTCGCCGAGCTCCTCGACGCCGAGGTGCGGCACGAGCTGGTGGGCCGCCTCCAGGGCCGCCCGCCGGTCGTCGGTGATCCGGACGAAGTGAACCATCAGGTTCAGCTCGGCGTCCCGGCCGTCGAGCACCTGTTTCACGAAGCCGGCGCGCTCGGCCAGCGCGGCGGGACCGGCCAAGGCCAGCCGCCCCTCGGCCGCGCCGGGCGCCGTGCCGGTGAGGGCGACGGTGTCGGCGTGCGCGGCGGCGAAGGTCAGCATCCGGTCGCCGCGGCCACCGAGCAGCAACGGGGGCCGCGGGCGGCCGGTGAACGCGCGCTCGATCTCGGTGACCAGGTCGACGAGCCGGCGGAACCGGCGGCCGGGCGTACCCCAGTCGATCCCGGCGGTCTCGAACTCCGCGCGGACGTACCCGGCGCCGATCCCGATCTCCACCCGGCCGCCGGTGAACTCGTCGAGGGCGAGGAGGTCGCGGGTCAGGACCACCGGGTTGTGGAAGCTCGCGTTGAGGACGTAGGTGTTCAGCCGGATCCGCTCGGTGGCCTCGGCGGCGAGGAGCAGGGCGGGCACCGGCGCGACCCGGCCGAGGTGGTCGACCACGCCGACGACGTCGTAGCCGAGGTCCTCGGCCTGGCGGCACTTCGCCACCCACTCGGCCCGTGAGCCGGGCACGTACAACGCCACCCCGAAGCGGAACGGTCTCATGGCCGCGAAACTACCCGGGAACGGCAGAAGGGGACGTCCCGAGGGACGTCCCCTTCTGTCTCGGAGCGGTCAGCTCAGGCGCTGGGCCAGCGCGTCGAGCTCGTCACGCAGCGACGTCGGGACCTTGTCGCCGATCTTGTCGAACCATTCCCGGATCAGCGGCAGCTCCTCGCGCCACTCCTCCGGCTTGACGTCCAGGGCGGCCTGGATGTCCTCGATCGGCTCGGTCAGGCCCTCGGTGTCGAGGTCCTCGGCCCGCGGCACGAAGCCGACCGGCGTCTCGACCGCGTTGCCGCGACCCTCGACGCGCTCGACGACCCACTTCAGGATCCGCGAGTTCTCACCGAAGCCCGGCCACAGGAACCGGCCGTCGTCGCCGCGGCGGAACCAGTTGACGTAGAAGATCTTCGGGAGCTTGTTCGCGTCGGCGTTCTTGCCCAGGTTCAGCCAGTGCTTGAAGTAGTCACCGGCGTGGTAGCCGAGGAACGGCAGCATCGCCATCGGGTCGCGGCGGACGTTGCCGACCGCGCCGGCCGCCGCGGCGGTGGTTTCCGACGACATGGTGGCGCCCATGAACACGCCGTGCTGCCAGTCGCGGGCCTCGTTCACCAGCGGGACCGTCGTCTTGCGGCGGCCGCCGAACAGGATCGCCGAGATCGGCACGCCCTTCGGGTCGTCCCACTCCGGCGCGAGGATCGGGCACTGCGACATCGGCGTGCAGTAGCGCGAGTTCGGGTGGGCGGCCTTCTCGCCCGAGTCGGGTGTCCAGTCCTGGTGCTTCCACGAGGTGGCGTGCGCGGGCTTGTTCTCCATGCCCTCCCACCAGATGTCGCCGTCGTCGGTCAGGGCGACGTTCGTGAAGACCGTGTTGCCCTTCTCGATCGTGCGCATGGCGTTCGGGTTGGTGTGCCAGTCGGTGCCCGGCGCGACGCCGAAGAAGCCGAACTCGGGGTTGACCGCGTACAGCCGGCCGTCCTCGCCGAAGCGCATCCAGGCGATGTCGTCGCCCAGGGTCTCGGCGCGCCAGCCCGGGATGGTCGGCTGGAGCATGGCGAGGTTGGTCTTGCCGCAGGCGCTCGGGAACGCCGCCGCCACGTAGTGGACCTTGTCCTCGGGGGAGATCAGCTTGAGGATCAGCATGTGCTCGGCGAGCCAGCCCTCGTCACGGGCCATCACCGACGCGATGCGCAGCGAGTAGCACTTCTTGCCCAGCAGGGAGTTGCCGCCGTAACCCGAGCCGTAGCTCCAGATCGCGCGCTCCTCGGGGAAGTGCGAAATGTACTTCGTTTCGTTGCAGGGCCAGGAAACGTCCTTCTCGCCCGGTTCGAGCGGGTGGCCGACCGAGTGCAGCGCGGGCACGAATTCGCGCTCGGATCCGTCGGGCGCGACGAACTTCTCGAGAGCGGCCTTACCGGCGCGGGTCATCACGCGCATCGACGCGACAACGTAGGCGAAATCCGTGATTTCGATACCCAGCTTGGGATTCTCGTCGCCGAGCGGGCCCATGCAGAACGGGATGACGTACATCGTGCGGCCCCGCATCGAGCCGCGGAACAGCTCGGTCATGGTGGCCTTCATCTCGGCCGGGTCCATCCAGTTGTTGGTCGGACCGGCGTCCTCGGGACGCTCCGAACAGATGAAGGTCCGGTCTTCGACGCGGGCGACGTCGTCGGGGTCGGAAGTGGCCCAGAAGGAGTTCGGCTTCGACTTGAGCTGCACGAACGTGCCCGCGTCGACCAGCTCCTGGTTGATCCGGGCGGCTTCCTCGTCAGACCCGTCGACCCACACCACGCGGTCCGGGTTGGTCAGCTCGGCGACCTCCCGGACGAAGGACAGCACGCCACTGTGCGTCGTCGGCGCGGTGTCCAGTCCGGGGATGGCGACTGCGGTCATCTCTACTCCTGACTTCCGACGACAAATGAGCCCGCCTCGGAACGTCAGTGTTCCGACGCGGGCCTCGTTGCCGGCGACCGAATGGCTTCGCACACCGGCTGGCGAACCGGTGTGGATGTTTTGGGATTCCCCGAGAGTAGCCGCATGACCGGCAAGTAACCGAGAGCTGACGTGTAGGTTCTCTCACAAGAACGATAAGGGAATCGATTCAGATGTCACTGGATCGGTGTATTCGCTGAAAATCTTCCGGTGGCCGGGGACACACCTGTGACCTGGTCGTTTTCATTGACGACATGAAGAAAGCCCGAGGCCGTGGCCTCGGGCTTTCAAACTATGACCTGGGTCACTTTCAGTTCGGCGAAATCCACTGCCCGGTGCCCGAGTCGATGCGCGCGACACCCTCCAGCGTCTGCGTGCCGGCCTCGCCCCAGGCGGCGTCGGCGGCCGGGTCGCCGTCGGTGCCGGCGTTCATCAGTCCACTGGAGACTTCGGTCCACTGGCCCGGGCCGGAGTGCTCGAACGTCGTGGTCGTGCCGTCGGACTCGGTCTGCACCGCGATGTCCGCTTCGCCGTCGCCGTCCTTGTCGGTGAAGGCGATGGTGCCGCCGCTCTTCGTCTCGACGATGGCGGTGTCGTTGTGTCCGTCGTGGTCGGTGTCGATGGTCGCGACCCCCGCGTCCACCTCGCCGTCCGGCAGGTCGGCGTGGATGTGCCCGCCGGAGCTGTCGTCCCGGCCGCCGGTGTCGGAGTCGTCGTGGCCGCCGCCCGAGCCGTCCTGGACCCACTGGCCGCTGGCCTCGTCGTAGACCGCCTGCTCGACGACCTTCCCGTTCTCGTCCAGCACGGCGTAGTGGTCGGCCTCGCCGTCGTGGTTCGTGTCGATGAAGGCCTGGGCGGAGCCGTCGTCGTGCTCGATGATCGCGGTGTCGTTCACCCCGTCTTCGTTCACGTCGTAGTTGACCTCGGCCTGGTACTCCTGGCCGTCGACGTGGACGGTCATCGCGTCCGGGCTGCTCGCGTCGGTGTCGCTGCCGCCGCTCTCGTCGACCCACATGGCACTTCCCCCTTCGAACCGGGTAACACGCTCCGACCTGCTGTCTGAGGGTATGACTCACCGTAGGCCCGTTCGGTTCCGCTTCACAACCGGACCGGCGATCAGGCCGTTTTGTCCCGCAGCGCCCGGATCCGCGTCAGGAAGGCTTCGGCGCGCTCACGGCCGTCGCTGACCTCCTTGAGCCGCTTCGACACGATCGCGATCTTCTTGGCCCGCTCCTGCGCGCCCATCTTGATCGTCTTGTCGACTTCCTTCATCTCCGCCTCGATGGCGTCGATCCGGCGGCCGAGTGCCTCGTCCAGCGCCATCGACAGCTGCTGCTCGGCCTCGATGAGCTGCTCGGCGACGAGCTGGTCGAGCGTCGAGCGGGCGTCCGCGATGGCCTCGACCAGCCACTGCTTCATGTGCTGCTTGTCGGCCGCGTGCTTGCGCGTCCGGGCCATCCACCAGCCGGCGCCGAGGCCGATGATGATCGTCGCGGGCAGCACGACCGGGTTGAGGATCGCGACACCGGCCAGCGGCAGCGCGGCCACCTTGCCGGCGCCGACGCCGCCGGAGATGCCCATGAAGACGAGCAGCTTGTCCTCGGCCGTCGGCGGCTTCTTGTCCGGCGGGCGCAGCACCACCGGCGGACCACCGGCCCGGGCGAACTGCGCGCGGATGACGTCGAGCTCTTCGGGCGAGAACAGCTCCGACAGCGAGACGTTGGTGACCTGGTTCAGCCGCTGCGAAAGCAGCATCGAGATCCGCTGCGACGTCGTCTGCAGCGCGATGTCGACCTGCTGCGGCAGCGCGGCCAGCTCGTCGCGCTTGGCCGCGTCGATCAGCTGGCGGAAGTGGGTCTGCGCGTCCCGCATCTGCCGGCTGCTCTCGTGGCCGACTTCGACGCGGGTGCGCTGCACCTCGCCGCGCAGCTTCAGCTGCCAGCCGCGGGTCGACGTCCGGCGCTCGGCCTGCAGCTGGTCACGGCGTTCGCGCAGCTGCTCGGCTTCGGCCTCACCCGCGGACAGGGCCCGGCTCTCGGCCTGGAGCTTCGCCTTGAGCTCGCCCAGCGCGCTGGACAGCGCGCGCAGCGTGTTCGCCTCGCCGAGCATCGCCGAGCGGCCGACGAGCAGCTCCTGCAACGCCGTCTGGATCGCCGCGACCCCGGACTTCTCCCGCAGCATCGCGGCCATCTGCTCGTTGGGCGCTTTCGCCGCGGTCTCGAACATCCGCGCCGACACCGGGTGGAACACCGCCTCGGCGAAGCGGGGCGCGTGTTCGCGCAGCAGCTGCTTGTCGGCCTCCATGATCTCGCGCCAGCCGCGGAACATGTCCACCTTGGTCAGCGCGAACACCACGGTCTCGACGCGCTCGCCGACATCGCGCAGGAACTGCAGCTCGGTGGTGGTGAACGGCGCCGACGCGTCCACGACGAACAGCAACGCGGTCGCACCCGCGGCGGCTTCCTTGGCGAGCTCGCCGTGCATCGAGTCGAGCCCGCCGACGCCCGGGGTGTCGACCAGCGAAAGCCGTTCCAGCAGCGGGACCGGCCCGGTGACCTCGACGTACCGCGGCGGGATCTGGCCGGGCGGCAGCTCGTGCGCCGCGGAGACCCAGTTGATCAGCTGGCCGAGGTCGATCGGCACCGGGGCGAGCTGGCCGGGGTAGCAGGCGTGCGCGCCCCAGCTGTCCGCGTGGTCGAACACGAGGTAGGTCGCGGTGGCGACGTCGGCGTCCACAGGGGACAGCCCCGGCCGCGCGAGCAGCGCGTTGACCAGCGAACTCTTCCCGCGGTTGGTCTCGCCGACGACCACGACGGCCGGCTTCTTCGGCCGGGCCTTCCGGACGTCCTCGACCCACTTGGCGGCGTCCGGATCGGCCTCGCGGACGACGGTCAGCAGCTGGTCTCGGGTCGCGGCGACCTGCGTGGGCAGGCTCGGCGCGGTCGGTGCGCTCACGGGTTCTTCTTCGCGTAGACGGTGACGATGGGGGCGCGCAGCAGGCGGTCGTGGTCGGCGAAGCCGGTGACCTCGGTTTCGGCGACGATGCCGTCGAGCGCCGGGTCTTCGGTGGGGACCGCGCCGCCGGCTTCGTGCCGGGCCGGGTCGAACCGCTCGCCGTCGGGCCGCAGGGCCTGGACGCCGATCGCGGCGAGCCCTTCCTCCAAGCGTTCGACGACGCCGCCGCTGCGGGCGCGGTCCAGGGCGTACAGGCACATCTGGATCAGCGCCTGGCGATCCGCGAGAGCGCGCTCGAGATCGCTTACCTGCTGCTGCAAGGGGTGCACATCGGTGTCCGACGCGGCAGCACCGCCGTCGGTTCCGTCCTTGCGAAACCACGCCATGACCACAGTCTGGCGGACTCAGCCGCCGTCCGTGGGGGAAACCGGGCGAAGGAACCGGATCAGGATCGTCCGGAGGATCGCCTGTTCGGCCGCCAGATCGAGGTCCGGGTCGAGGCCGGCCCGCGAAATCATCGCGTCGATCAGCCCGACGAGCCAGCCGGCGACCGCGCGCGGGGCGACGCCGGGGTCGATCTGCCCGGCCGCGGCGGCGCGGGCGACCAGGACGGCCAGGCCGTCCCGCATCGCGCGGTCGTTGCGCTGGATCAGCTCGGCGAACTCGTCGTCGCGGGCGGCCTGGGCGGCAGCCTCCAGCACGAGGCGGACGACGGCCGGGTGCGCGAGCTGGCCCGCCAGCTCGGTGACGACGTCGAGCAGCGCGGCCAGCGGGTCGCCGGTCTTCGCGGCGGCTTCGAGGCGTCCGGCCGTCGCGGCGGCGTCGTCGGTGAAGATCGCCGTGAAAACCGCGCGCTTGCTGGGGAAGTAGTGGAAGAGGCTGCCGGAGCTGATGCCCGCGGCCCGGCAGATGTCCGCGGTCGTCGTCCGCTCGAAGCCCTTCTCGGCGAAGCAGCCGGCAGCCGCGTCGACGATCGACGCGCGCTTGGCCGCGTGCTTGGCCGGGTCGACCGTCCTCATCGCTCGACCGGCGGCTCGTCGTGCCAGGGGTGGCCGTGCTCGGCGAAGGCCGGCGCCAGCTCGCGGCCCGAGAGGTCGGTTTTCTCGCGGGCGATCTCCCGGCCGTCGGTCGTGCGCAGGACGAGTTCCTTGCCGTCGAGGTAGACGGCTTCGAGGTCGGCCTCGATCCGGCGGGTCCGGTCGCCGCGGACCAGGGTGACCCGGCTCGGCGACACCGTGACGACCAGCCGATCGCGGGCCCAGATCCCGGCGAACACCAGGCCGAGCACCAGCCCGCCGGCGACCGCGGCGAGCGTTGCCCACGGCTGCGGCAGCTTCGTGAGCACCTTGAACACGCCTTGGAAGGGGAAGGCGGGCAGGTCGCTGACCCAGGCGGCGACGGCCCAGACGCCCACGCCGAGCGCGCCGCCGATGAGCGGGCAGCCGAACCAGGACCCGGTGCGCAGCCACGACGGCTCGTCGACGGTCGTCTCCATGCGGTCCATTATTAGACCGCGTACTCGGTTTATGAAAGCTGGGGCTCAGACGAGCTGGTCGATCACCTTGCGGAGCACGGCTTCGAGGCCCGGGCCGTCCTCGGCGAGGCGGGAGGAAACGAGCAGCTGGTCCTCGGCCGTGCGCAGCCAGATCGAACCGGCGACCGAGATTTCGATGACGTTGAGGCGGAAGGGGTAGGCGCGGCGGCCCAGCCGGACCTCGGCCTCGCGGACCAGCTGGCCGAGCCGCTCACCGGCGACGATCTGCCGGCGGTAGAAGCCGGGCGCCCACGGCGTTCCGCCGGCCGGCTCGCCGCCACCACGCAGGGCGGGGCCGCGGGCGTTGGCGAAGTGGCGGGCCGCGGCCGGGGCGAAGAACTCGAGCGCCTGCCGCATCGCCGACCCCTGCGCGAGCGCGGGCCTGCCGTAGCGGGCACGCGGGCTGCGCGGATCCGGGTCGTCGCGGTTGCGGAGGAAGGCCAGCAGGTCGACCCACCAGTCGGCCCACTGCGCCTGGACGGCCGCCCGGTCGAGCCCGGCCGGGACGTGCACCGGCACCTGCGGCTCCACCGGCGGCAGCACCTGTCCTTCGGAAACGGACAGTGCCAGGGCGTCACGGATGTACAGCGCGACGTCGACCTCGGTCTCGCTGCTCCAGCCGGCTCGCCAGGATGTCGTGTTTTCTAGGCGCACGGTTCAACAGTACGCGGAAGAAGGGCCTCACCAGCGAAAGTCGGCAAGCAGAAACAAACTCACGCTTCCCGGACCTGTTGCCAGATCAAGAAGTACGCCCGGTGGACGACGTGCGCGACGCGGCTCTGTGCCGGCGTCGCCCCGAAGGACGCGAAGGACCGCCACCAGCCCGCGCGCTCGAGTGCGTGCGCGGCCAGCTCCGGGCGCGGGGCCCCGGGTTTGCCGAGCTGGGCGCCGATGTCGGCGTTGCTGCCGACCCGCAGCACTTCTTCGGACAGGTCCTCCGGCATGTCGACGGCGCCGGACGCGACCAGGGTCAGCGCTTCGAGCAGCCGCAGCTGGTGGGCCTCGGGCTTGGCGAGCAGCACCTCGATGGCGTCGTGGACGCGCTGGCGTTCGGCCGGATCGGCCGACGCGTGCGCGAGCGCGGTCACCGAGGCCAGGGCCGCGGCCGCCTTGATCCCGTCGGCGCGGGCGGCGAAGACGATCGACAGCCGCTGCCGGACGGCTTCGAGGCCGGACGCGTCGAGCAACGCCCGCCGCAGCGCGCCCGCCGTGATCTCCGGTTCCTTGCGGATGACCTCGACGGCGTGCGAGATGCCGAACAGGTCGAGCTTCTCCAGCAGCCGCAGCCGGGTGCCCGCCGGGACGTCGCACTCCCAGCTGGTGAAGATGTCGGCCGAGATCAGCATGGTCTGCAGGACGTCGTCGTCGAGCTCGGCGAGCTGGCGCAGGGCCTCGGCGTCGCCCGAGGTGAAGCCGCCGGACTCGGCGGATTCGGCGATCAACCCGATCACCGGCAGCACGTCGGCGACGCGCGGCTTCAGCGTCGATGCCTGCTTCTCGGCGAGCAGCGTCGCGGCCTTCCAGACGTCGCCGCCGGAGCCTTCGACCGACTCCGGCGCGATGGTGTCGGCCTTGTTCAGGACGGCGATCGCGTTGACCGGGCCCGCCTCGCGGCTCGCCGTGGCCGCGGTGAAGGCGGCGAGGGCCTGCTGGTCGTCGGCGCGGACCCCCTGGGTGACGACGTACAAGACGGCTTCGGCGCCGGCGACGGCGTTGCGCGAGGTGTCGTCGAGCTCGTCGGAGCCCTCTTCGTCGTCGTCTTCCTTGCGGTGTTTCGCCGCGCCCAGCAGCTGTTCGGTGCGGGACACCGAAGCGGCGTCGAGCGAGCCGAGGCCGGGGGTGTCGATCACCGTCATGCCCTGGAGGACGGCGTTGGTCAGGTACGCCTCGATGTGCGACACCTGCTCGATGTCGACGCCCAGCTCGGCGGGGATCATGCCGTCGGAGGCGAACGGGAGCACCTGCTTGCGGCCGTCGGTGAAGACGATCTCGACGCGGTCCACCGTGCCGTACTGGAACCGGGTCACCAGCCGGGTGCACTCGCCGATGTCGGTCGGCGCGACCCGGCGCCCGATCAGCGCGTTGACCAGCGTCGACTTGCCCGACTTGATCCGGCCGGCCACGGCCACCTGCAGCGGCGCCCCGAGCCGGCGCAGCACTTCGGCGAACCCGGCGGCGGTGCGCGCGGAGACCTGCGGCTGCAGGCGGTGACACAGGTTGGCCACCGACATCGACAGCGGACCCGCGAGCCGGCCCTGCTCCGGTGACGTCACGGCCCCCAGTCCTTCCCGTCTCACGGACAACCCCTGAATCGTGCCATGCGGGTCATCCCCAGGTCGCACCGAAGGTGGTACCGCCGACCGACGCGCGGTTTCCGCGGCGCGACCTAGTGTTGTGTGGTGCGACGGCTGAGCCTCTGGATGCGTGCCCACCCCATGGCGGGTGACTCGGTGCTCGCCGTCCTGCTCGGCCTGTTCGACCTGCTGCTGTTCGCCACCGGTGGCGTGGACGAGGGCCTCGGCCTGCCGCCCTGGTACGTCACCGTGCCGGTGGAGCTCGCGATGGTCCTGCCGCTGGTGTTCCGGCGGAATTCGCCGCTGTGGTCGGCCTACGTCGTGCTGGTGATCGGTGTCGTGCACGCGACGCTGGAGCTGGGCATCGCGAGTATCGCCGGCCTCGCGATGAGCATCTACTCGGTCGTCGTCTACGCCGGGCGGCGACCGGGGCTGGTGTACGTCGGCGCGGTCGTCGCCGGCTCGGCCCTGATGCTGGCGCTGGGCCCGCAGGACGAGCTCGTCATCTCGGCGCTGTTCCTGGCGTTCGGGATCGCCCTGTGCTGGACCCTCGGCGAGTTCGTCGGGGCCCGGCGCGCCTACGACGTGGAAGTGGAGGCCAGGTTGCACCTGCTCGAGACCGAACGGGACCAGGCCACCCGGATCGCGGTGGCCGAGGAGCGCGGCCGGATCGCGCGCGAGCTGCACGACGTCGTCGCGCACGCGGTGAGCGTCATGGTCGTGCAGGCCGACGGCGCGTCCTACGCGATGCAGAGCAACCCCGAGCTCGCCCAGCGGGCCCTGCAAACGATTTCCGAGACCGGCCGCGGCGCGCTGGGCGAGCTGCGGCGCCTGCTGGACGTGCTCCGCAGAGACGACGCCGACGGCGAGCCCCGGGTGCCGCAACCGGACGCGCACGCCCTCGCCGAGCTGGCCGACCGGATGCGCACCGCCGGGGTGCCGGTGGAACTGGAGCTCGGCGAGCTCGGCGACCTGCCGGCCGGCGTCTCGCTGGGGATCTACCGGATCGTGCAGGAGTCGCTGACCAACACGCTCAAGCACGCCGGCCGCGGCGCGACGGCTTCGGTGCGGGTGCACCGGACCGGCGACCTGGTCGAGGTGCTGGTGAGCGACGACGGCGCCGGTCAAGTCCCGCAGCTGGTCCCGGCCGGGCGGCGCGACTCCCGGCTGCCGGGCGGGAACGGCTTGATCGGCATGCGCGAACGCGCGCACGTGTACGGCGGAACATTGGACGTGGGCCCGGCTCCGGGCGGTGGATGGCAGGTCCGTGCGGCCCTGCCGGTGAGGTTGGACAAGTGATCCGGGTAGTGGTCGTCGACGACCAGGAACTGATGCGCGTCGGGTTCCGGATGGTGCTGGGCGCCCAGGAGGACATCGACGTCGTCGGCGAGGCGGGCGACGGCGCGCAGGCCATCGAGCTGGCCGAGCGGCTGCGCCCCGACGTCGTGCTGATGGACGTGCGGATGCCGGTGCTCGACGGCGTCGAGGCGACGAAGCGGATCGTCGCCGCGGGCACCGCGCGCGTGCTCGTGATGACGACGTTCGACCTCGACGAGTACGTCTACGCGGCGCTTCAGGGCGGAGCGAGCGGGTTCCTGCTCAAGGACACCCAGCCCGGCCACCTGGTCTCGGCGCTGCGCGCGGTCGCTTCGGGCGACGCGGTCGTGTCGCCGTCGGTGACCCGCCGCCTCCTGGACCGCTTCGTCGGCACCGGCGGCGCGCCGATGCGGGACACCACCGAGCTGGACGTGCTCACCGACCGCGAGCGCGAGGTGCTCGTGCTGATCGCCAAGGGCATGTCGAACCTGGAGATCGCCGAGGCGCTGTTCCTCTCCGAGGCGACGGTGAAGACGCACGTCGGGCGGATCCTGGCGAAGCTGGAGCTGCGGGACCGGGTGCAGGCCGTGGTGCTGGCCTACGAAACCGGTCTCGCCCGGCCCGGCATCTCCTGAGCCCCGACGCCCGTCAGAGGCGGGTGGCCACGCGGACCAGGTCGGCGAGGGGCAGCGAGCGGCTGTGCGGTGGCCAGGCGATGACCGTCGTGACGGGCGGCGCGTCCGGAACCGGCACGGCGACCAAGCCCTCTTGCAGGTTCGCGCGGCTGGACTCGGGCATCACGACGGTGGTCCGGCCGAGCGCGATCAGCTGGAAGAGCTGGGTCAGGCTGCGGACTTCCGCGCCGGGGCCGTCCGGGTAGCGACCGCCGGGGCCGGGCCAGCGGGCGAGCGGGAGGTCCGGCACGGAGCCGGCCTCCGCCAGCCGGATGCCGGACCGGGCCGCGAGCGGGTGTGCGCTGGGGAGGATCGCGACCTGGCCCTCGGTGTGCAGGACTTCGGTGTCGAGCCCGGCCGTCGAGTCGAAGGGCAGGTGCAGCAGCGCCACGTCGGCCCGGCCGTCGTGCAGCGCCTGCTGGGGCTGGGATTCGCAGAGCAGCAGGTCGACGGCGACCGCACCCGGCTCGGCGGCGTACGCGTCGAGCAGCTTCGTCAGCAGTTCACGGGCGGCACCGGCCTTCGTGGCCAGGACGAGCGAAGGCCGGTTCGCGGCGGCCCGCCGGGTGAGCCGCTCCGCGGTGGCCAGCGCACCGAGGATCGCCCGGCCTTCGGTCAGCAGCACCGCTCCGGCTTCGGTGAGCGAGACCCGCCGGCTGGTGCGTTCCAGCAGCGCGACGCCGAGCCGTCGCTCGAGCCGAGCGATCGTCCGCGACAGCGGCGGCTGGGCGATGCCCAGGCGCTCGGCGGCCCGGCCGAAGTGCAGCTCCTCGGCGACCGCGACGAAGTACCGCAGCTCCCGTGTCTCCACCCGGTCAGGCTACCGGCCGATTCATGTCGTGGAGGTATCGATGCCTGACCCGGGAAGTGTTGGTCGGCCGCCGGTTCCGCGCCACGATCGACGGCATGAACGAACAGACGATCGCGCTGGTCACCGGCGCGAACAAGGGGATCGGGTACGAGATCGCGGCCGGGCTCGGCGCGCTGGGCTGGAGCGTCGGAATCGGTGCCCGGGACGAACAACGTCGCGAGGAGGCCGTGGCCAAGCTGCGCGCGGACGGCGTCGACGCCTTCGGGGTGCCGCTCGACGTGACCGGCGACTCGAGCGTCACGGCCGCCGCCGCCCTGGTCGAAGAACGCGCCGGACGGCTCGACGTACTGGTCAACAACGCCGGTATCGCCGGAGCCTGGCCGAACGAACCGTCGGCCGTCACGCCGGAGCACCTGCGGGCGGTCGTGGAGACGAACGTGATCGGCGTCGTCCGGGTCACCAACGTGATGCTGCCCCTGCTGCGCCGCTCCGCGCACCCGCGGATCGTCAACCAGTCCAGCCACGTCGCTTCCCTGACGTTGCAGACCACGCCGGGCGTCGATCTCGGCGGGGTCAGCGGGGCGTACTCGCCGTCGAAGACGTTCCTCAACGCGGTCACCATCCAGTACGCCAAGGAGCTGGCCGACACCCCGATCAAGATCAACGGCGCCTGCCCCGGCTACGTCGCCACCGACCTCAACGGCTTCCACGGCACCAGCACCCCCGAGGACGGCGCCAAGATCGCCATCCGGCTCGCCAGCCTGCCCGACGACGGCCCGACCGGCGGGCTGTTCGACGACGCCGGGCAGGTGCCCTGGTGATGCCTCAGCGGAAGTCGTCCGGCGGGGTGGTCGCCGGGTCCTTGCCCGCGTGGCGGACCTCGGTGAGCCACCGGCCGAAGTCCGGGCGGTCGCCGTCGATGTCCGTGTAGCCGTACTCCTTCATCAGCGTCCAGGACGCCAGCGTCTGCCCCGCGAAGCGGGCGACCTCGGGGTCCTGTGCCAGGGCCGCGACGCCGCGGGCCAGCAGGTACGGCGTCTCGGAGATCTTGAAGTCGACCGGCGCCAGCTTGCCGACCGCGTCGCGCCAGTTGTCCTCGGTCACCTCGAAGTGGTCGAGCATCGACTCCGAGCGCAGGAACCCCGGCGTGACGGCGAGGCCGACGCAGTCGTGTTTCTTCAGCTCCGCGCCGAGGGCCCGGCCGAGCGCCCGGATGCCGCACTTGGCCAGGTAGTAGGGGAGACCGGCGCCGACGTAGTCGTCGTTGTCGCCGTCGGTCACCTCGAGGACGAGCCCGCGGCGGGCGACCACCAGCGGCAGCAGCTTGTGCAGCGCGATCAGGTGCGTGTCGAGCGCGTTGTGCGTCAGGGTCAGCGCGTCCTCCAGCGGCGTCTCCCAGAAGGGCGCGTCGAAGAGGGCGTACATGTCGCCGCCCCAGACGTCGTCGACCAGGATGTCGATTCCGTCCACTTCGGACTCGATGCGCGCTTTCAAAGCGTCCACATCGGACTGCGAGGTGAAGTCGCAGCGGACGACGACCGCGCGGCCGCCCGCCGCCTCGACCAGCTCGCCCGTTTCTTCGATCGTCTCCGGGCGCTTCATCGGCGACGGCGTTTCGCGCGTCGTGCGGCCGGTGACGTACACCGTCGCGCCCGCGCGGCCCAGTTCCACCGCGATCGCCCGCCCGCACCCCCGGGTCGCCCCGGTGACCACGGCGACCTTGCCTTCCAGACTCATGCGTCCTCCCGTCCCCGCCACGCGGTCAGCACCGCGTCGACGTCCTCCGCCAGCCGGTCGGCCAGCCGCCCGTGCGGCCGGATCGACCAGTCGAGCGACACTCCGTTGATCACCCCGAGCACCGCGCGGGCCGCTCGCGGCACGCTCGGCGCGTACGGCAAGGCGGAAGCCGCCGCCCGCACCAGCCGCCGCAGTTCGTCTTCGACCGCCGTGAAGTGCTCGCCCAGCAGCGACCGCAGCACCGGGTCGCCGATGTCCACGCCGAGCTGGCCCAGGTGGTTCGCCGCCTCTTCGGCGTCACCGAGCACCGCGTAGACCGCCACCGCCGCGGCGCGCAGGCCGTCGACCGGGTCATCCACCCGCTCGGCGCACTCCCGCATCTGCTCGACCGCCCGCCGCGTGGCCCGCCGGCTCATCTCCTGCAGCAGGCCGCTCTTGGAGCCGAACCGCTGCGCGACCGTGCCGACCGAAACGCCGGCCTCCGAAGCCACCTGCGCGAGCGTGAAACCGGGGCCGCAGCGGCCGATCACGGTCTCCGCCGCACCCAGCAGCCGCTCGTCGGTGATGCTCCTCGGCCGGGCCACCCAGTTATTGAACCACAGTTCATTAATAGCGTCGAATCAGGGTCGTCTCAGGGTCATCACGGATCGCGCATCGGCCGAAGAGCCAGCAAGGTACTACTCAGGTAGGGGGCCCGGTTCGGTCTCCAGGGTGACGCGCGAACCGGCTCCGACCCGCGACGATGAACGCGTCGTAAGCGAGGGGCGGAAGAGGAGCAGTCATGATCGAGGCAACGGGCCTCACCAAACGGTACGGAAAAACGCTGGCGGTGAACAACCTGTCGTTCTCCGTGTCCGCGGGCCAGGTCACCGGCTTCCTCGGTCCGAACGGGGCGGGCAAGTCCACCACCATGCGGATGATCCTGGGCCTGGACAACCCCACGGGTGGCCAGGTCACCATCGGGGGCAAGAAGTACCACGAACTCAAGGAACCGCTGCGCACCGTGGGCGCGCTGCTCGACGCGAAGTGGGTGCACCCGAACCGCTCGGCGCGCGCCCACCTGCTGTGGATGGCGAAGTCCAACCGCATCCCGGCCACCCGCGTCGACGAAGTCCTCGAGACGGTCGGCCTGACCAGCGTCGCGAACAAGCGCGCCGGCGGGTTCTCGCTCGGCATGTCGCAGCGCCTCGGCATCGCGGCCGCCCTGCTCGGCGACCCCGAGGTGCTGCTGTTCGACGAGCCGGTGAACGGCCTCGACCCGGAGGGCATCCTCTGGATCCGGAAGTTCATGCACCGGCTGGCCGAGGAAGGCCGCACGGTCTTCGTGTCGAGCCACCTGCTTTCGGAAATGGCGCTGACCGCCAGCAACCTCGTGGTGATCGGCCGGGGACAGCTGATTTCGCAGTCGTCCACCGAAGACTTCGTCTCCCGCGCGGCCGAAAACACGGTGAAGGTGCGTTCTCCGCAGCTGGCCGAGCTCCGGGACGCCCTGCAGCGCGCCAGCGCGGGGGTCGTCGACGACGGAGGTGCGCTCGTGGTGTCCGGCATGGACAGCGACAAGATCGGCGAGATCGCCGCCGCCAACCGGATCGTGCTGCACGAGCTGAGCCCGCAGACCGGCTCGCTCGAGCAGGCCTTCATGCAGATCACCGGCGACTCCGTCGAGTACCACACCGGCCTCGACGCCGAGGCGCAGCACGTGCTCGAGTCCGCCAAGTAACCGGGGAAACCAAGATCATGAACCTGCTCGCGGTAGAACGCATCAAGCTGTTCTCGACCCGCTCGCCGTGGTGGTGCGCGCTCATCACCCTGGCCCTGACCGTCGGCTTCGCCGCCATCATCGCCGGCGCGTCGCCCGCCGACGAACCGCTCTCGGTGGCCGCCACCCAGTTCGGCGGCTCCCAGTTCGGCATCGCCGTGGTCATGGTGCTCGCCGCCCTCGCGGTGACCACCGAATACCGCTTCAACACCATCCGCACGACGTTCCAGGCGGTGCCGCACCGCTCGCCGGCGCTGATCGCCAAGGCGCTCGTCGTCGCACTGGTCGCGCTGGTCATCGGCGAGATCGCCGCGTTCGGCGCCTGGGGCCTCGGCCTGCTCATGCGGCCGAACGACAACCTGGGCCTGCACGCCACGCAGGACTGGCTGAACGTCGCGGGGCTCGGGCCGGTGTTCGCCGTCAGCGCGGTGCTCGCCGTCGCCCTCGGGATCCTCATCCGGCACAGCGCCGGCGCGATCGCCCTGCTGCTCATCTACTACTTGGCCGTCGAGGAGCTGGTGCAGCTGATCCCGAAGGTCGGCCACCACATCCACGAGTGGCTGCCGTTCAACGTGGCGAACAAGTTCCTGCGCGGCTCGGCCATCGCGGGTGACGGCCCGGCGCCGTCGGACTCGCCGCTGAGCCCGGGCTGGGCCTTGGCCTACTTCGCGGGCATCGCCATCGTGTTCCTGCTCATCGCGCTCGGGGTCGCGAAGAAGCGGGACGCCTAGGGGGTAACAGGGGAAAAGGGGGAAACACCGGATCCGGGTCGCGCTGTCGGGGGGCGACCCGGATCCGGTGTTTCGCAGTAGGCTCACCTCGACGGACGGGGAGCCCATGATCGAAGCGACGGCACTGACCAAGCGGTACGGCGCCACCACCGCGGTCAGCGAACTGACGTTCACCGCGCGGTCCGGGCGCGTCACCGGCTTCCTCGGCCCGAACGGCGCCGGCAAGTCCACGACCATGCGGCTGATCCTCGGCCTCGACCGCCCCGACGCGGGCCGGGTGCTCGTCGACGGCGTCCCGTACCGGGAGCTGAAAGATCCACTGAGGACGGTCGGCGCGATGCTGGACGCCACCTGGCGCCACCCCGGCCGCAGCGGGCGCGACCACCTGCGCTGGCTGGCCGCGACCAACGGCATCCCGGACCGGCGGGTCGACGAGGTGCTGGCCCTGGTCGGCCTGACCAGCGTCGGCAAGACGCGGGTGCTGCAGTACTCGCTCGGCATGCAGCAGCGGCTCGGGATCGCCGCCGCCATGCTCGGCGAACCGCGCGTGCTGCTGTTCGACGAGCCGGTGAACGGCCTCGACCCCGAGGGCATGGCGTGGATCCGGCAGCTGCTGCACGCGCTGGCCGACGAAGGCCGGACCGTGTTCGTCTCCAGCCACCTGCTGCCCGAGATGGCGCAGACCGCGCAGGACCTCGTGGTGATCGGCCGCGGCCGGCTGATCTACCAGGGCACCATGGACGACTTCATCGCACAGACGAGTGAACACGGCGTGCGCGTCCGCACCCCGCACGAGGACCGGCTGCGCGCGGCACTGACCGGGCAGGCCGAGTTCACCGAAACCGGCGGCGCCTTCGTGGTGTCCGGATTGGACAGTGACCGGATCGGGCAGCTCGCCTTCGACGCCGGCGCGACGCTGCACGAGCTGAGCCCGATCACCGGCTCGCTCGAGCAGGCCTACCTCGACCTCACCCGCGACGCCGTCGAGTTCGCGGTGCCGTCTCCGGAGGCCTCCCGATGATCGCCAACCTCCTCCGCGCCGAGCGCATCAAGCTCTTCAGCACCCGGGCGCCGTGGTGGTGCCTGGCCATCGCGATCGCCGCGCCGCTCGGCTTGACCACGCTGATCTTCGCGCTGGCCGGGACCGAGATCCCGCCGACCGTCGGCAACACCCAGCTCGTCAGCGGCAACGGCCGGACGGTGCTGCTCGTCTTCGCGGTGCTCGCGACCGCCTCGGAGTTCAACTGGGGCACCATGCGGCTGACGTTCCAGGCGGTGCCGAGCCGCGTGCCCGCGCTGCTGGCCAAGGTGGCGATCGTCGGCGCGGTCGGCACGGTGCTCGGGCTGGTCGTCGGCTTCGGCTCCTGGGGGCTGGCGTCGCTGGTGCAGCCGGACGCCGACCTCGCGCTGCATTCGGCCGCCGCGTGGCGCTCGGTGCTCGGCCAGAGCCTGGTCTTCCTGTTCACCGCGGTCGCCGGGGTCGGCGTCGCGCTCCTGCTGCGCAGCGTCGCCTTCGCGCTGACGGCGGTCCTCGTGTGGACACAGGTGCTGGAGGGCGTCCTCGTCTTCATCCCCGGCGTCGGCCGGCACATCTACCAGTGGATGCCGTTCCACGCCGCCGACGAGTTCGTCGGGACGGGCGGGTTCGCCGCGGGACCGCTGGGGCTGGCGCCCGCGCCGCTCAGCCCCTGGGGGTACCTCGGTTACTTCGCGGCGATCACCGTTGCCCTGTTCGTGGCCGGTGTACTCGTCACGGCACGACGCGACGCCTGAGCGTGACCGCGGTCTCAATACCGCACAAAACCTTGTTAACAAAAGGTGAAACAACTGTGGCTTCTCTCACAGGCACCGGACATACTGCTACGACCAGGCAAGATTCATAAGAGAGAGCACCGGACCCGTCTGAACTCCCCCCTGGAGGTGAATCTTGACGGTGGACACCGGGCAAGAATTGGGCGGCACGATTCCCCGAGCCCGCGTCGAAGACGACGCTCCCCGGCTCGAACCCATGCTGGACCTCGAATGGTCGCGGGCGATCGAACTCCCGCAGGCCGCCATGACGGCGGCGACGCCCGCGGAACTCCGCCGGGCGTGGGTGCACCGCGCGCCCGAAGACAGCGTCCTGGCCCTGTTCCGCGCTTCGGCCGGGATGGCGGGCCCGATCCCCGCGCCGTGGTGGCTGCGCGCGATGGCGGACGGCAAGCTCGATTCCCGGGAACAGGGTTTCCGGGTCGAGGACCGGATCGCGCAACTGCTCGGCAGGCGCCCGGGGTGGGAATTCGTCCCGTGGGCCGCGGACGGTGAATCCGGTTACTGGGAGTTCATGCCGTCCGAGCGGGGTCAGTCGGGGCACGCGATTCCCACGACGGTGATGAACACCGACCGGCACCCGGGCTGGATCGACGTCCTGCCCGCGCACACCGGGCGGACCCCGGACCCGATCCCGGTGGCCGGGCTGGCCGGGCTGCGATCTCGTCTCGGGGTGTTCGAAGCCGTTCGTTGATCCGTCCATGCCCCCGCCACCACCCTCAACGGAGGCGCTGCGCGCCCAGCTACATTTCGCGGGTGGAAAACGAGGACGGACGTCGGCTGCGCAGCGTGGTCAGTTACGTCAAGCGCGGTGGCCGGATGACCGTCGGGCAGCAGCGGGCGTGGGACGACCACTGGCCGCGGCTGGGCCGCACGGTGAGCGAGCTGCCCGAAGGGCCGCTGGACTTCACCGCGTGGTTCGGCCGCGAGGCGCCGGTGATGCTGGAGATCGGCTCCGGCATGGGCGAGACGACGTCGCAGCTGGCCGCCGCGGCACCGGAGCTCAACTACGTCGCGGCCGAGGTCTACGACCCGGGCCTCGGCCAGCTGATGCTGCGCGCCGAAAAGCTGGGTGTCGAGAACCTGCGGCTGCTGCACGGCGACGCCGTCGTGCTGCTGACCGAGCACGTCGAGCCGGGGACGCTGCACGGCGTGCGGCTGTTCTTCCCCGACCCGTGGCCGAAGAAGAAGCACCACAAGCGGCGGATCGTGCAGCCGTCCTTCGCGGCGCTGGTGGCGTCGCGGCTCGCGCCGGGCGGCACCTTCCACATGGCGACCGACTGGGAGAACTACGCCGAGCAGATGCTCGAGGTCTGCTCCGGCGAGCCCGCGCTGCGCAACCGGTACGACGGCTGGGCGCCGCGGCCGGAGTGGCGGCCGGTGACGAAGTTCGAGCAGCGTGCGGACGTCGAAGGCCGCGTCTCGCACGACCTCATTTTCGAACGGCGCTGAATCCGGAGTGACTGAAGGGGACTCTCCCCGGATCCCCTGCGGAGAAAGTCCCCTTCAGCTCACCACCCCCGGTGCTCGCCCCTCCCCCGACAGAGGGGCGAACGTCCTATTCGTCGGCCAGCGGTTCGGCCTGGACCCGCTTGAGGGCGGGCGTGCAGACCGACGCGCCGAGCAGGGCCACCCCGACCCCGAGCACCACCGGCGCCAGCAGCCACGGGCTGAGCACGATGCCGCGCGCGTCGACCATGCTGTAGAGCCCAACGCCGACCAGTACCCCGACGATTCCCGCGCCGATCGTGGCGACCAGCGCCGGCAGCGCGGCTTCCATCCGCAGCGCCCTGGCCAGCACCCGCACCGGGGTGCCCGCGGCCATCAGCGCGCCGAACGTGCGACGGCGGTCCATCACCGAGCCCGCGGTCGCGACCGCGGCACTGCAGCCGGCCAGGATGCCCGCCGCGATCAGCCCGATCACGGTGACCCGGCGCAGGTCGCCGAGCTCGGTCTGCTGGTTGTACAGGTACTGGTCGCGGCTGCCGATCTCCGCGCCCGCCGCCGGGCCGGCCAGCGCCGTCCGGACGGTCTCGCGGTTCGCGTCGGTGGTCGGCGCGACGACGGTGTAGTCGGTCGGCGTGAAGCCGTCCGGCAGCGCGGCCGGATCGACGATCAGCGTTTCCGACAGGTCCGCGTCACGGGGGTGCACGGCTTCCACCCGCGTCCCCGACTTCGCGGCCACCGTGGTCCCCTCCCAGTTCGTGGCGAACTTGTACTGCGCCAGGTCGATCGCCGAGTCACCGAAGACGGCCGGGCCGCCCGCGCAGTTCTCCGGCGTGAGCCCGTAGCGGGTCAGCTCGACGGCGTCGGCACAGGTCATCACCAGTGCGCGGTGGCCGTACCGGTTGGGGGCCTGGCCCTTGACGAGGTACACCTCGCCGACCGCGACCGCCTTCTCGTTCTGGCCGTACTTCTGCAGGGACGCGTTGGCCTGGTCGACGATCCTGGCCGCGCTGTGGTCGGTGGCGTCGACGTAGAGCACGGAGTCGACGTAGGACCGCCCGCCGCCGGCCATCGATTCGAACGTCGGCAGCAGCGTCAGCGCCATCGACCCGGCGAACACCGCCAGCACGATCCCGGCGGAGGCCCGGTAGGCGCCCT
This sequence comes from Amycolatopsis kentuckyensis, assembly GCF_002155975.1. GTDB lineage: Bacteria > Actinomycetota > Actinomycetes > Mycobacteriales > Pseudonocardiaceae > Amycolatopsis > Amycolatopsis kentuckyensis. Next base: position 8,957 of record NZ_MUMI01000109.1, on the reverse strand, counting down.
TCGGGTCGTCACGCAGGCGGCGGCCGGCGAGCAGCGCGGACGGGCGCCGCCAGATCCGGACGAACGTGCCGCCGACCGCCGACGTCACCCACGGCCCGACGATCGCGGCCGAGCCGACCAGGAAGAACAGGCCCGCCATGACCAGCCCGATGCCGCCGTAGTCCTTCGCCGTCGTCACCGCGACGAGGAAGAACAGCCCGGCCGCGGGCAGGGCCAGCAGCCGCCACCAGCGCAGCGGCTTCTTCGTGTGGCCGCCGGTGGCGAAGAGCGGGTTCTTGAGGACGCGGCGCAGGCCGAGGATGCCGGCCAGGACCACGAGCACCGGGATGGCCACGACGATGAACACCGTCAGCCCGATCGGCAGCGCGAAGTCGGCCGCCAGCCAGGTGCCCCCGGCCCACGGGACGAACGACGCGAGGCCGTGCAGCGCCGGGCTGATCAGCAGCCCGAGCAGCGCTCCGATGCCGGCCGACAACGTCGTCTCGGCGGCCACCATGTTCGTGACCTGCCCCGGCGTCGCCCCGGCCAGCCGGATCGCGGCGAGCCGCCGTTCGCGCCGGGCCGCGGTCAGCCGCGCCGAGGAGGCGACCAGCACCAGGCTCGGCACCAGCAGCACGATGATCCCCACCCAGGACAGCAGCATGAGCAGCGCGTCCGGGCTCGCCTTCCCGCCCGGGAAACCCGCCACCTTGTCGGCGTTCTCGGGCATCGCGTCCGGCGTGTGCCCGGTCAGCGCGACCAGCTGCTCGGGGAACCGGAGGCCGTCCTCGCCGAGCGCGCCGACGGGCTTGCCGAACCGGTCCCCGAGCTGCGCGGCCGGGGTGGCCTGCAGGAGCCGGCCGAGCGCGGGCGACACTACGGTCTCGCCGGGGCCGGGCAGCTGCGGCACGCCCGGCGGCAGCTGGATCGACCCGGGCGTGGCCCCGGGCGCCAGCGCGACGTCGACGCGGACGATCTGCTTGCCGTCGAAGTAGTCCCTCGACGCGTTGAAGAGCAGGTTGACCGGGCCGTCGGCGCCGTGGCTGTAGAACTGCTCGCCCTGCCAGAGGGCACGCTGTTCGCGGTTCTGCGTGGCGAACGGCAGCGTCGCCAGCAGCAGCACCAGCCCGGTCGCGACGGCCACCCCGATCGCGGTGAGGATCGCCGACGTCCGGGTCCGCCGGTCGACCCGCAGCACCCGCAGGGCGATCTGGAGGGAGTTCACGCGGCCAGCCTCGTCGCGATCAGGCCGTCCCGGATGGAGACGGTCTTGGGCATCGACTCGGCCAGCTCGCGGTCGTGGGTCACCACGATCACCGCGGCCCCGGTCTCGTGGGCGGCGCCGAGCAGGGCGTCCATCGTGTCGCGGCCGGTGCGCGTGTCGAGCGCGCCGGTCGGCTCGTCGGCGAAGATGACCTTCGGCCGGTGGGTCAGCGCCCGGGCGATCGCGACGCGCTGGGCCTCGCCGCCGGACAGCTCGCCGGGACGGCGGCGCTCCTTGCCGGCCAGGCCGAGGCGGGAGAGCCAGACGCGGCCGGCGTCGATGGCCTCCTTGCGCCCGAGCCCGGCCAGCAGCGACGGCAGCGCGACGTTCTCTTCGGCCGACAGCTCGGCCACCAGCATCCCCGACTGGAACACGAACCCGAACTCGGTGCGGCGCAGCTCGCTGCGCTTCTTCTCGCCGAGGTGGTCGATCCGCTGCCCGGCCAGGAAGATCTGCCCGTCGTCGGCCCGGAGGATGCCGGCCAGGACGTGCAGCAGCGACGTCTTGCCCGAGCCGGACGGCCCGACGATGGCGACGGCGTCCCGCGGCTGGATGTCGATGTCGATGCCGGCCAGGGCGTGCTGGGTGCCGTAGCGCTTCACCAGCCCGCGGCCGGACAGCACCGGGCCGTTCGTCGCGTGTGGCGTGTTCGGGTCCACGAGGTTCTCCCTGTCGGTTGGGATCTTGATGCCGACGAGCCTCGCCCAAACCACGGGGTGTCCACTTCGGGCAGACGGCCAGTGACTCCCCGGGCTCCCTCGGCCGATCGGCCGAGGGACGGCGGGCCACTCGGCCAAGGTGCGGGTGCCGGGGAATCACGTAACGTCACATTGTGCCTGCCGCGCCCCTGCCGAAAACGCTCCACACCCGCGCCGCCGCCCTGGTGCGGCGCATCGGCGTGCCCTCCGCCGTCCTGTTCGCCGCGCTGCTGTTCGACCTCATCTACACGACGCAGGCGGCGCTCGACGAGCACGGCCCGCGCTTCGTCGACTTCGGCCTGCTGCCGGGCATCCTCGCGATGGTGGCGTGCGGGGTCTGGGCCCAGAAGCGGGCCGCCGTCGCCGGGGTGGCCGGTGGCGGGGTGCTGATCTTCTCCACCCTCTTCATCCACGCGTTCCACATCCCGCCGTACTCCAGCGTGCTGCCGAAGGTGACGATCACCGAGGTCGTGGCCGGGGTGCTGATGGTCTACTACGTGACCCGCCGGGCGCGGGCGGGCGTGGCGTTCTGCGTGGTCGGCTTCCTGGTCGTCGCGGGCCTCGTCGCCGTCTTCGGCCGCTACGCGGGCGTCGGCGAAATCGACGGCGGCACGGGTACCCAGGCGCTGCTGTTCGGCCTGCTGCTGCTCGTCGGCCCGCTGGTGCCCGCGATCGCGGCCCGTGACCGCGGCCCGCGCGCCGATCCGCGGACGCGGCGGCTGCGCCGGGTGAACGAGCTGGCGATGGGGCAGTGGCCGCTGATGGGCCTGCTCGCCTTCGCGCTGCTCTTCGAATTCGGCTACACGTACTCGAACACCGCCCGCGGGTTCCCGATCCTGTTCTGCTCGATCGTCGCGGCCGTGATCGCGGTGCTGTCCCCGCGGCGGCCCGCGGACGCGCTCCTCGGCCTCGCCGGGATCATGCTGCTGTCCGCGGTCATCACGCCGTTCCTGCAGCTGCGCTCGTTCGACTACCCGGTGCCGGGCGGCATCCCCGCCACGCAGATCGTCGCCGGCATGGGCGTGGTGGTGAACCTGACCCGGGCCCGCGGGCTGAGCCAGTCCTGGGCACGGGTCGCCGTGCTCTCGAGCGTCGTATCGCTCGGGGCGATCCTCAACTCGGACGCGCGCCGCGGCCTGCAGACCGATCCCCAGACCCTGTCGATCCTCGCCTTCGCCGCGACGCTGATGCTGGGCATCTCCATCGCCGTCGGCCTGATGCTGCGGTCGCGGGACTCCGAGCGCACCCAGGCCGTGCAGTCCGCGGTGAGCGACGCGCAGACCGCCGAGCGGATGGCGCTGGCCCGCGAGCTCCACGACGTCGTCGCCCACCACGTCACCGGGATCGTCGTGCAGGCGCAGGCCGCGCGGATGATGGCCGAGAAGAAGCCCGAGATCGCGGTCGAGGCGATGGCCCGGATCGAGAACGCCGGCGTCGAAGCGCTCGCGGCGATGCGGCGGCTGGTCCGCTCGATGCGCGGCGACGCACCGGCCGGGATGAGCGAATTCAGCGAGCAGGCCACCACCGACCTCGGCGCCGACCTGCGGAAACTGGTCGAAACCGCGAACCACGGCGTGCCGACGTCGATGCACCTCGACCTGCCGCCGGACCTGCCGCACGAGGTCGGCCGCTCGGCGCTGCGGCTGGTGCAGGAGTCGCTGACCAACGTCGGCAAGCACGCCTCGGGCGCGACCGAGGCGTTCGTCGTCGCCGAGGTGCAGGGTGCCGAGCTGCACCTGCGGGTGACGGACAACGGGCGTGCGACGGCGCACCGGCCGGCCGGCGGATCGGGCGGCTACGGTCTGGTCGGCATGCGCGAACGCGTCGCGCTGCTCAAGGGCCGGTTGTCGGCCGGGCGGAGCCCGGACGGCGGCTGGCGCGTCGAAGCTTGGCTGCCGCTGGCGGCCGGAGAAGGGGACGAGTGATCCGGGTACTGATCGCCGACGACCAGGAGATGGTGCGGATGGGCTTCCGCATGATCCTGGACGCGCAGGACGACATCGAGGTCGTCGCCGACGTCGCGGACGGCGTCTCGGCGGTCTCGAAGGCCCGCGAGCTGCGCCCGGACGTCTGCCTGCTCGACATCCGCATGCCCGGCCTCGACGGCCTGGAGGTCACCCGGCAGCTGGCCGGCCCGGACGTGGCCGACCCGCTGAAGGTGGTCGTGGTCACGACGTTCGACCTCGACGAGTACGTCCACACGGCGCTGCGCAACGGCGCGTCCGGCTTCCTGCTGAAGGACGCGGGCCCGGCACTGCTGATCGAGGCGGTCCGCGCGGCCGACCGCGGCGACGCGCTCGTGTCACCGCAGATCACCGTGCGGCTGCTCAAGCACTTCAACGGCGGCGCGGTGAAGCCGCAGGCCGCCACACCGTCCGAGCCGCTGACCCCGCGCGAAATGGACGTGCTGAAGGCGGTCGCACGCGGGCTGACGAACACCGAGATCGGCGCGGAGCTGTTCATGTCGCTGTCGACGGTGAAGACGCACCTGGCGTCGGTGCAGAGCAAGATCGGCGCGCGGAACCGGGTGGAGAGCGCGGCGTGGGCGTGGCGGAGCGGAGTGGTGTCGTAATTTTGGGTGCGTAGTATCCAGAGATGCAACGCCGTTTCCACGCCCCTGTCGTTCTCCCGGCCGACCCGTCCTGTTCGCTTCTCCGTGACGCGGTCGTCGATGTCGACGCCGATGGGCGCATTTCGTACTGCGGACCGGCGGCCACCGCCCCCGGGTCCGCCGCACCGGTCACCACCCTGACCGGCATCCTGCTCCCCGGTCTGGTCAACACGCACGCGCACAGCCCGATGACGCTGCTGCGCGGCATGGGCGGCGACCTGCCGCTGCTGCCGTGGCTCAACGAGATCATCTGGCCGGCCGAGGCGAAGCTGCGCCCGGAGGACATCCGCACCGGCATGCTGCTCGGCTCGGTCGAGATGCTCCGTCACGGCGTCACGACCAGCGCGGAGATGTACTTCGAGGGCGAGCAGCTGGTCGACGCGGTCCTGACGACGGGCGGCCGCGTGCTGGTCGCGCCCCCGGTGATGGAGCTGCCGGGGCTCGACTGGAAGGCCCAGCTGGCGGGCATCGAGCGCTGGATCGACACGGACGGCCTCCGCTTCGGCCACGGCGACCGCATCGAGCTCGGCTACGGCCCGCACTCGGCGTACATGCTGTCGGCGGAAGCGCTGCGGGCGACGGCGGAATCCGCTGCTTCGCGCGGCGCGCTGGTGCAGATCCACGTGGCGGAGGCGGCGGCCGAGGACACGGCCGTGCGCGCCTCGCACGGTTCGGTGCCGACGCTGCTTCGTGAGCTGGGCATGCTGGACGGCCGGATGCTGGCCGCGCACGCGATCCACCTCTCGGACGAGGACATCGCGCTCTTCGCGGCGCACGGCGTCGGCATGGCGCACTGCCCGGGCTCGAACGCGAAGCTGGCTTCGGGGATCGCGCGGATCGCCGACCTGCGGGCCGCGGGGGTTGCCGTCGGTCTCGGCACCGACGGCCCGGCGTCCAACGACGACCTCGACCTGTGGGAAGAACTGCAGCTCGCGGCCATGTTCGCCCGGCTGGCCACCGGTGACTCGACGGTACTGACGGCGGCGGACGTCTTCCTGCTGGCCACGCGCGGCGGCGCGGCGGCACTGGGCCGGTCCGACATCGGCGCCCTGGAGCCCGGCCGGTGGGCCGACCTGGTGCACGTCGACCTGGACGACCCGGCCTTCGCGTGCGGGCTGGACGTGCCGGACGTGCAGTTGCTGTCGAACCTCGTGTGGGCGGCCGGGTCGCGGCGGGTGCGGGACGTGTGGGTCGCGGGCGAGCAGGTCGTCGCCGACGGTGAGCCGGTGAAGGTGGACCGGGCGAAGGTGCAGGCCGGCGTGGCCGAGACCGCCGCCCGGCTGCGGGCTTAACGCGGATCCGGCGGGCGCTAACCGACTACGCCATGGAGCTAACGGGAGTCGAGCAGGCGTCCGCTCCGGGATCGCTCTGGCCGTTTGACTTGGGGTTCGACAGTCCACCCAATGCCGGCCGGTTGGTTGCGGTGAGGCGCGAAGTAGCCGCGAGATGTTGCGTTTTAGCGTTGCCGGACGACTGTGTTTGTGTTGTGAGACACATTGGCACGAGAGGACTTACTTCCAGTGGGTGTCGAAGTCGTTCTGGTTGCGTTGGTTGCATGGGCGGTGGGTAAGGCCCGCCGAGCGGGGAAAACGCTGGATGGCGTCGTCGACGAAGTGATCGACGCTGGGGCAGCCCGGGCGCGAGACAAGGTCCGGGACGTGGTGCTGAACAAACTCGGGTCCGACTCTGCTGTGAAAAAGCTTGAGACAGAGATCTCCGAGACCGGCCAGGTATCCGAACGAACTCAGCGGCGAGTCACCGACGCGGTCGAAGACGCGGTCGAAGACGACGAGTCCTTTGCTGCTCAACTCAAGGCAGCGCTCACCGAAGCCGAGCAATACCCGGCCTTGGTCGCCACGCAAGGCGGCACAGTAGTCTCTGGAACGGCTACTGCCAGTGGCCAAGGTAGCGTCGCGATCGGGGCCGCCGGGCGCGACGCGACTGTCATGCAGCCGCGGGACCCTCGCTAGCCGGGTCGGGTGTAGAGCAGCCCGCCACCGGCACCGCCACCGCTCACCCCGCCGCAGCTGAACTCGTCTCGGCATCGCCGACCACGAGCTCTGTGAGCGCCAGCGCCCACGCCGAAACGGGAGGCGTCGCCGCCGGCGCAGCCGGTCGTGACATCGTCAACCATGTTACGAACTACATCGCCGCAACGCCGGCGATCGAAGTTCGTGAAGGGGTCGGCGCACCCATTGCTGTTTCAACGGAGTCCGCACGGCTGGCCGAGCTGGTGGCAGTGCCACTCGCCGACTTCGACGCTACCAGGCAGTTACGCGGCCGCGAGTCGATCGTTGGCTCCTTCATTCGGCGCTTTCACGAATCCAGTGACAGTGGGCGCATTCACCTATTGCACGGCCTTGGCGGTAGCGGAAAGACGTCGATCGCCGCAGAAATCGCACGTCAGGCTTCACAGGACGACGTGACCGTGTGGTGGGTGTCAGCCGTCGATAGTGCCAGCTTTGTGTCCGGCATGCATACGGTCGCACGCCTCGCCGGCGCCACAACCGAAGAACTACAACCACCTGCCGCTGCCGACAACCTTTGGCGCCGGCTCGGCGCTCTACGCAAGCCATGGCTGCTGGTGGTCGACAATGCCGACGATCCTCGAGTACTGGAGACAACCTCAGATCGAAAGCCAGGAACGGTCGCTTCTGGGCATGGATGGATACGCCCACTTGTCAAAGGGCCCGGCTTGGTGGTCGTCACCAGCAGGCGAGGACCGGATCCCGTCCAATGGGGCAAGTGGATCGTTTCACACCCTGTGAAGATGCTTGATTCTAGCGACGGCGCCAAGATTCTTTTCGACTACACTCGCGGTCGCGGTGGCAGCGAGGCTGAAGCCCGCCGCCTCGCGGAGCGACTCGGCGGGCTTCCTCTGGCTCTGTCGCTTGCTGGGTCTTATCTCGCCGAAGCCATCAGAGATCCCTGGTCCGGACCCGCCACGGTCACCACGTTTGACCGCTACCGAGCAGCACTCGACGAAGGTCGTGTCGATGTGTTGGAACCATCCTCCGGTGAGGATAGCGATCAGCCAGGTGAGCGAGACTCGCGGCAACTGATCGACGGCATCTGGCAACTCGCCACGGAGCTCCTCAAAAGCCGAAATTTGCCATTGGCGGGTCCGTTCATGCGACTGCTGTCACAATTCGCCAATACCCCCATTCCCTATCAATTACTACTAAGCCAGGCGACACTTACCAGCTCCCGGATTTTCGCCCATTTGGATCATGCGCAGATAAGATCCCTTCTTCGTTACACGGCGGATCTCGACTTAATCGATCTACCCTCCATTGCCTCCACCACCGAGGCGGCAGTCAACACTGAGCCACCCGTCCTTTACGTGCATCCACTCATGAGAGATGCCAGTCATCGATATCGTGATCCGCTTCACGGCGACGTCGAATACCTGGTGTTGGCCTCGCGATTGCTGGTTGATGCGACAGCCGCCGAATCGGACACATCCCCACAAGACCATCGACGCTGGCCTACCTGGCACTTATTAGCGCCACACGCCTTCCACCTTACCCACGCGTTACCGCTCGTCTCCGAACTAGACTTCACACTGGGCGAGCAACTGGCTCACACTGTCGATCTAGCCACACAATATCTATTCTATCGAGGGCTCCGAAATCAGGCAGAGGTAGAGTTCAAGAAGCTATACAGTATTTGTCGCGAAACTCTCGGTATCGAACATCCCCAAACTCTTTCCGCACGCCATGGATCCGCCACCATTCTCAAGTGGAGTGGCAATTCCAGTGAAGCTCAGATCGAATTCGAAAACATCTTCGAGGCTCGGAGCCGGGTTCTCGGCGACGAGCACGCGGACACCCTTATTGCTCGGCACAGTCTCGCCAGTGTACTTCGGGACCGCGCCAACTACGCCGACTCCCAAGCCGAATACCAAGCCACCGTCGAAATCCAACGCCGAACCCTCGGCAACGAACACCCCAACACCCTCACCACCCGACACAACCTCGCCGGAGTACTCAGGGACCGCGGCAACTACGCCGACGCCCAGACCGAATACCAAGCCATCATAGAGATCCAACGCCGCGTCCTCGGCGACGAACACCCCGATACTCTCGCCGCACGGCACAGTCACGCCGGAGTACTCAGGGACCGCGGCAACTACGCCGACGCCCAAGCCGAATACCAAGCAGTCCTCGAGACTCAACGCCGGGTTATGGACGACGAGCACCCCGACACCCTTGTCACGCGGCACAACCTCGCCGGAGTACTCAGAGACCGCGGCAACTACGCCGACGCCCAAGCCGAATACCAAGCCATCCTCGAAATCGAATGCCGGGTCCTCGGCACAGAACACCCCCACACCCTGACCACCCGGCACAACCTCGCCGGCGTGCTTCAGGACCTCGGCAACCACGCCGACGCCCAAACCGAA
>NZ_MUMI01000108.1 GCF_002155975.1 Amycolatopsis kentuckyensis | reverse complement strand
GTGCAGCATGTCCAGCACCTTCGCCGCCGTCGGGCGGTCGGCCGGCTCGCGCTGCGTCATCCGGCGCAACGTGTACGCCAACGTTGCCGGCGCTTCCTCCGGGATCCGGGGCGATCTCGTCAGCCGGGCCATGGCCGCCTCGACCATGGTGCCCGGGTACTCCCGTTGGCCCGTCAGGCATTCCAGCAGGATCAAGCCCAGCGCGTACACGTCCGCCGGCGGGCCGGCCGGCTCGCCCGACACCTGCTCCGGCGCCAGGTACGCCGCCGTGCCCGGGATCAGGCCCGTGCCCGTGATGTGGGTCGCGTCGAGGGCGTGGGCGATGCCGAAGTCGCCGATCAGGGGACCGTCCGCGGACAGGAACACGTTGGCCGGCTTCAGGTCGCGGTGCACGATGCGCCGCGCGTGGACGTGGGCCAGTGCCTCGGCGAGCCCGTCCGCGAGCGCCGTCACGTCCGCCGGCGGCAGCGGGCCGCCCAGCAGGCGCTCCGCGAGGTTCTCGCCCTCGACGAGCTGCATCACCAGGTACGTGCGGCCGTGTTCGGTGCCGCTGTCCAGCAGCGCCACCACGCCCGGGTGGCTGATGCTGCCCTGGATCGTCATCTCCCGCAGCCGGCGCCGCTGGTCGAGCGCCACCGCGTCCCGGTCGTAGATCTTGACGGCGACCTCGCGGGTCAGCCGGACGTCGTAGGCGCGGTAGACGCGGGCCGTGGCGCCGCTGCCGATCAGCCTGCCGACCTCGTAGCGCTCGCCGAGCAGCCCGGGCGGCCGCTCGTCGTCGAGAGCGCTGCGCGGGGTGATGGTGAATTCACCCAGTGCGTAACGACCACAGGTGACCCCTGCCCCGTCGTCAGTCGGCGGGCGCCCCGTTCTCCCGGCTTCGTCGGCCACGGGCGCCAGGTACCCCGGTCCCGTGACCGGCAAACGTCGGAAGATCACGAAGAAAGTATCGTCCGGGGAGCCGCCGGCGTGACAGTCAGGGCCGCGCGAACGCGTCCACGCCGGTGAGCTGCGCCGACAGCGTCCACAGGCGCGCGGCCTCCGCGCGGTCGACGGCGTACCGGCGGACACCCGAGGCCGCGAGGCCCTCGGCGTCCTCCGGCGCGAGCTCGGCGACGTCGCAGTCCTCCAGGTACAGCCCGCCGAGCCCGGCCAGCTGCGGCGAGGTCGCCGCCCAGACCGTGGTCGCCGCGCCCTGCTCGGGCGTCTTGAACTGCACCAGGTAGTTCCCGGCCTCGTCGATCCAGCCGCGTTCGATCATTTCCGCCCGCGGCAGGTGCCGCTGCAACGGCGTCATGATGCCGCCGGGGTGCAGCGCGAACGCGTGGACGCCCTTCTCGGCGCCCAGCTGGTCGAGCTGGACGGCGAACAGCACGTTCGCCGTCTTGGCCTGCCCGTAGGCCTGCCACTTCTCGTAGCCGGATTCGAAGTGGACGTCGTCCCAGCGGATCGGCGAGTAGTGGTGGCCGCGCGAGGACAGCGAAACCACGCGGGCGCCCTCGGCGATCGCCGGCCACAGCCGGTTGACCAGCGCGAAGTGGCCGAGGTGGTTGGTGGCGAACTGGGCCTCCCAGCCCGGCCCGACGCGGGTCTCCGGGCAGGCCATGACGCCGGCGTTGGCGATGAAGAGGTCGATCCGCCGTCCGGTCGCCAGGAAGCGGTCGGCGAACGCGCGGACGCTCCCGAGGTCGCCCAGGTCCAGCTCGTCGACCTCGACGTTCTCGATCCCGGCGAGCGCTTCCTCGGCGGTCTCGCGGCGCCGCGCCGGGACGACGACGTGGGCGCCGGCGCCGGTCAGCGCGCGGGTGGTCTCGAGGCCGATCCCGGAGTACCCGCCGGTGACGACGGCGAGCTTCCCGGTGAGGTCGACGCCTGCGACGGCTTCGGCGGCCGTGGTGGTGGCGCCGAAGCCCGAACCGATCTTGTGCTGTGCGGTGGTCATGGTTCCGACGCTACGAGCTGGAGTGCACTCCAGCGCAAATCGCGGCCGGGGCCGAAACGGGGGACAATCGGGGGGAGAGGCGCAGCCGACCCAGGAAGGCTCTGATGTCCGACTACTACGGGAACCAGCCCCAGGACGTCCGCCCGGGGATCGACGCGCGCCGCCTGTGGGCGGGCGGCGTGGCCACGGCGGTGGTCGCGGCCCTGCTCGCGGTCGTCGGGCTGCTGATCGCACGCGGGATCTTCGAGGTCGAAGTGCTCGCCCCAAAAGGCGAAGGCGTCTGGGGCAACGCGAGCACCACGACGTACGCGCTGGTCGCCGCCGCGGTGGCCCTGCTCGCCACCGGGCTGATGCACCTGCTGAGCGTGGCGACGCCGGCGCCGTCGCAGTTCTTCGGCTGGATCATGGTGCTGGTGACGCTGATCGCGGTGGTGCTGCCGCTGACCCTGACGGTCGCGCCGAGCGCGAAGATCGCCACGGCGGTGATCAACCTGGTGATCGGCCTGGCCATCGCGGCGGTGGTGAACAGCATGGCGGCGAGCGCCCGCACGCTGCACCGGCGCCGCAGCCAGCAGAGCGCCGCGCCGCCGCCGACCCAGCAGCAGTGGACCCAGCAGGACCCGCCGACCCGGTACTACGACCGGTGACCGTCGTGGACATCGCGGAGACCAACCGCCGGGTCATCGACCAGTTCCGCGCGGGCGGTGAGGTCGAGGGCATGCACCGCGAGCGGCTGTTGCTGCTGACGACGACGGGCCGGCGGTCGGGCGAGCCCCGAACGGTCCCGATGATGGTCCACCGCGACGGGTCCCGGTGGCTGGTGGTGGCGTCCAACATCGGCGCGCCCCGGCACCCGGACTGGTACCTCAACCTCGAGGCCGATTCGCGGGTGCACGTCGAGCTGGACGGTCGGGAGTTCGACGCGGAGGCGCTGCCACTGCTCGGGGCCGACTACGTGCGGACCTGGACGGAGCTGGAGAAGGAGTACCCGTTCTTGGCGGACCACCAGGCGAAGGCCCGGCAGGCCAGGCGGGTGATCCCGATCGTGGAGCTGTCCGAAGAGGACTGATCAGTCCTCTTCGGACGGTCCTACTTGCTCGCCACCCGGCGGTACCGCGCGGTCGCCAGCGGGGCGAAGATCGCGATGATCGCCACGCAGCACAAGATCGCGTACAGCGCCGCGTTCTCCGCCGGCCAGCCCGTCGGCGGGGCGCCGAACCGGTTGCCGAACAGGTCCCGGGTCGCGTTGATCACCGCCGTGAACGGGTTCCAGTCCGCGATCGCCTTCAGGAACGCCGGGAGGGTGTCCGTCGGGACGAACGCCGAGGAGATGAAGCTCAGCGGGAACATCCAGATCAGGCCCGCGCTCTGCGCCACCTCCACACTGCGCGCCGCCAGGCCGATCAGTGCGCCGACCCAGGACAGGGCCCACGCGAACATCAGCATCACCAGATAACCCAGCAGCGCGTCCCAGAAACTGCCGCGGATGCGCCAGCCGACCAGCAGGCCGCACGCCGACATCACCACCAGCGCCACCACGCTGACCACCAGGTCCGACGTCGTGCGGCCGAGGACGACCGCGACGCGGGACATCGGCAGCGAACGGAACCGGTCGATGATGCCCTTCTGCAGGTCGTTGGCGAAGCCGATCACCGTGAACGCCGAGTTGAACGCCACCGTCTGGGCGAAGATCCCGGCGATGAGGAATTCGCGGTACGCCGCGCCGCCTGCTTCGCCGCCGATCGCGTTGCCGAAGACGTACGCGAACAACAACACGAACATGATCGGCTGCAGCGTCGCCGCCATCAGCCAGTCGGGGTTGCGGCGGACGTTCATCAGGTTGCGCCACGTGACGATGCCGCCGTCGGAGATGCCCTTCGCGAGCGCGTTCACTTCGCCACCTCCTCGGCGGATTCGGCCGAAGCACCGTGGCCGGTCAGGGACAGGAAGACGTCGTCCAGGGTCGGGCGGTGCAGGCCGACGTCCTGGACCGTGATGCCGTGGGAGTCCAGCCGCCGGAGCGCCTCGATCAGGGCCTTCGGACCGGTGTCGACCAGGATCTCCGCCCGGCGCGTGTGCTCGTCGCCGGACGGCTCGCCGGTGCCGACCTCGCGCAGGACGTCCAGCGTCGTCGGCAGGTCCGCCGCCGAGGCGACGACCAGCTCCAGGCGCTCGCCGCCGATCTGCGCCTTCAGCTCGTCCGCCGTGCCGCGCGCGATCACCCGGCCGTGGTCGATCACCACGATCGAGTCGGCGAGCTGGTCGGCCTCTTCGAGGTACTGGGTGGTCAGCAGCACGGTGGTGCCGTCGGCCACGAGCTCCTTGATGACCTCCCACGTGTCCAGGCGCCCGCCCGGGTCGAGGCCGGTGGTCGGCTCGTCCAGCACGACGACGGTCGGCTCGGCGACCAGCGCGCCCGCCAGGTCCAGACGCCGGCGCATGCCCCCGGAGTAGCCCTTCGCCGGCCGGTCGGCGGCCTCTTCGAGCCGGAACCGCGTCAGCAGCTCCCGGGCGCGCGAGCGGGCCGCGGCCTTCTTCCGGCCGTAGAGCCGCCCGACCATGTAGAGGTTCTCGTACCCGGTGAGGTTTTCGTCGACGGCCGCGTACTGGCCGGACAGCCCGATCCGCTGCCGCACCTCGTCCGGCTCGGCCAGCACGTCGTACCCGGCCACGTGCGCCGATCCCGAGTCCGGGCGCAGCAGCGTGGTCAGGATGCGCACGGTGGTCGTCTTCCCGGCGCCGTTCGGGCCGAGCAGGCCCAGCACCTGCCCGGCCGGGATGTCGAGGTCGACGCCGTCGAGCGCGCGCGTCGAACCGTAGGTCTTCACGAGCCCGCGTACCCGGACGGCGGCGTCCGGTTCCGGCTGTGGCATGGCGGCTCCCCCTTCAGGTGACCCCGACAAGCTAGGCCAAGCTGCCCGGTTTGTCCTCCGGGTTTCTCCCTGAACCGGCTCAGTTCGCCGAAAGCGTGACGGCGAACTCCGGTGGTGTCCGCAGCGACTGGAAGACGACGCAGTAGCGCTCGGTCAGTTTCTTCAGCGTCGCCAGCTGGTCCTCGCCGGCGTCGGTGTCCAGGTCGAAGGAAAGCCGGATGGCGCGGAAGCCCACCGGCGCGTCCTTCGCGACGGCGAGGGTGCCGCGGAAGTCGAGGTCGCCCTCGGCCCGGACGCGCCCGCCCCGGACGGTGAGCCCGAGCGACGTCGCGACGGCCCGCAGCGTCACCCCCGCGCACGCGACGAGCGCTTCGAGCAGCATGTCACCCGAACAGGCGAGGGTGCCGTCGCCGCCGGTGGCGGGGTGCAGCCCGGCTTCGACGATCGCGCGGCCGGTTTCGACCTTGCAGGAGATGCCGAGGCCGTCCAGCTCGGCGTCGGCGTGCAGCGTCACGAGCGCGGTCTCCGGCTGCTCGCGGTACTTGTCCTTCAGCGGCGCCTGGGTCGCGCGCAGTTCCTCGGTGTCCATGGGGCCGATTCTGCTCCGGAAAACGCCGGGGCGGGGAGACCGCAGTCTCCCCGCCCCGGTGGTTCAGCGATTCAGCTTCAGCTCAGCGTGACGGCCACGTCGTCGATGACGAACGAGGTCTGCAGCGAGCTGTCCTCGGTGCCGGTGAACTTCAGCGCGAGGGTGCCGCCGGCCGCCGACGAGACGTCGATGGTCTTGAGCGCGTACCCGGACGCCTTGTTCAGGTTGGAGTAGCTGCCCAGCGTCGTGCTGCCGTTGGTGACGGTCAGCTTGTCGTAGGCGGTGGAGGTGGTCGTCTCCGCGGTGTCGATGTGCAGGTAGAACGTCAGGCTGGCGTGGCAGCCCGCCGGGATGCTCACCGACTGCGCGATCGACTCCGTGTGCGTGGTGCCGTAGCCGTCCAGCCAGGACGAGTACGTGCCGCCGTGCGCCGCCTGGCCGTCCGAAGCCCACTGGCCGATGGAGCCGGTGGTGCCGGTCCAGCTGGTCGCGCCGGATTCGAAGCCGCCGTTGGCGACCTTCTGGCCGGAGCAGCCGCCGGTGGTGCCGACGGTCCAGCTGAACGACGCCGTGCCGGAGTGGCTGGCGCTGTCGGTCGCCGTCACGGTGACGTTCGAGGTGCCCGCGGTGGTCGCGGTGCCCGAGATCGTGCCGGTGGAGGAGTTGATCGACAGGCCGGCCGGCAGGCCCGAGGCGGACCAGGTGTACGGCGCGGTGCCGCCGCTGGCCGACAGCGGCAGGTTCACCGCGGCGCCGGTCGTGGTGGACTGGTTGCCCGGGTTCGAAACGGTGACCGTGCCGGTCGCCGAGCACGTCGGGTCGGCCGACTGCGCCGGCACGCTGATCGCGTCCCACGCCGCCTTGACGGTGTTGAACTCGGTGCAGCTGCCCGGGAACAGGTTCTTCGCCGCGGTCAGCGTCCAGGTGCGGTACTTCAGGTACGAGCTGCTGGAGGTCTTGAGCAGCATCGCGTTGTAGAAGATCTTCACCGCGTTCTGGACACCGAGGCCGGTGATCGACGAGCTGTTGCACGTGGTGCTGGTCGGCTGCCCGTTGGTCGGGTTCGTGCCCTCGGCCAGCAGGTAGAACCAGTGGTTGCCGGGGCCGGCGGCCGCGTGCACCTCACCGTTGGGAACGCTGCTGTCGTAGCAGTTCTTGTCGCCCAGCGCCGACGGGTTGTACATGTTGCGGATCGGGCCGGAGCCGACCAGGTTGATCGTCTCGCCGACGAGGAAGTCGGGGACGTCGCCGCCCGACGGCTCGTTGGCGAACCACTCGGTCGAGGCGCCGAAGACGTCCGCGACGAACTCCTGCGTGCCCGCACCGGAGATGCCACCGGGGGTGTGGTCGTCGATGCCGTGGCCGAGTTCGTGCGCGACGACGTCCAGCGAGCTGATCCACTGGCCGTTGGTGTTCTTGCCGATCTGGACCTGGCTGCCGTCGTAGTAGGCGTTCTGGTCGTTCAGGCCGACGCGGATCGGCCAGCCGCCGCCGCTGCCGTCGAAGCCGTTGCGGCCCAGCCACTGCGTGAGCATCTTCTTCTCGGTCTGCGCGGCGAAGAGGGCGTCGACGCAGCCGGTCTCGCGGCTGGTGGCGTTCCCGGTGCCCCACAGGTCGTCCGGGCCGCTGAACGTGGTGTTGTTCGCCGCGTCCTGGCAGGAGACGTTGGTGAGGCTCGGGTCCTTCAGCGAGTAGATGCTGCCGGACTGGGTGGTGTCGAGGTGCACCGGGTTCGGGCGGTTCCACGCGCTGGTGCCGTCACCGTTCATGACGTGTTCCTGCGTGCGGAGCACCTTGCCGGTGGCGGCGTCGACGATGACGTCGAGCCGGCTCGGGCCCTCGGCGTCGCGGCCGACGACCGTGCTCTTCCAGGCCAGGGTCGGCGTGCCGAGCGCGTAGACGACCTGCTGCGCCGGGCTCACGCTGTCCACGGCGGACAGCTGCTGCCGCGCGGTCGCCTCGGCCGCGGCCTTCGAGACCTTCGCCGTGGTGGTCGCGAGGTCGATCGTCTGGTCCTGCGCGACCGAGGTGCCGAGCACCTGGCCGGTCGAGTCGGTGGCGACCACGAAGTCGCCGCCCACCACGGCCAGGCCCTTGTAGCTGCGCTCGTAGGGGATGTACTTCAGCCCGTTGGTGGCGGAAATCGCCTTCTGGGCCAGGAAAACGTCGTCCGCGCTCGCGTGCAGCGCGGCGGGCCTGCTCGCCACGAGCCCGGCCGCCGCCGACGCGGCCAGGGTCTGGGCGTCCGGGACGGCGTTCGGGGTGGCGGGCTGGGCCTGGGCGGTGGTGGTCGTGCACATCGCGGCGATGAGCGCACCGCTCGCGGCCAAGACGAATGGACGTCTCAGTTGCATCGAAGGATCTCCTCCGGGCAGGGCGAACCGGCCCGGGGTCGAGCCGGGCCGAGAACGGGGACGACGGGGAAAAATGGTGCGGCTTAGCGGAAATCAGCATCCGGGGTGCAAGCCTCGTGAACAAGCGACGAACGTACGGTCTTATCTGCATGTCGCAATACATCCCAAATAGGACATTCGACACTATTGGGACCAGGAACGTTCACTGTCCACTGAGGACTGGATGCGGATCACCGCCGTTCGGGCGATCTTCACCGCGGTTTCGGGGGTCCGGGTGGCGGAGCCCCCGGCCCGGATGTCACGACGTCCGAGACGACGAAGGCCCCTTCGCCGGAGATCGGCGAAGGGGCCTTCGGTGGGCCTGTGTCAGGCGGTCTTCTCACGCTTCGGGAGCTTCCAGCCCGGGCGCACGAAGTGGCACGTGTACCCGTTCGGGATGCGCTGGAGGTAGTCCTGGTGCTCCGGCTCGGCCTCCCAGAAGTCCCCCACCGGGGCGACCTCGGTGACGACCTTGCCCGGCCACAGCCCGGACGCGTCGACGTCGGCGATCGTGTCCTCGGCGACCCGCTTCTGCTCGTCGTTCTCGAAGTAGATCGCCGACCGGTAGCTCAGGCCGATGTCGTTGCCCTGGCGGTTCTTCGTCGTCGGGTCGTGCACCTGGAAGAAGAACTCGAGCAGGTCGCGGAACGTGGTCTGCGCCGGGTCGTAGATCACCTCGATGGCCTCGGCGTGCGTGCCGTGGTTGCGGTAAGTGGCGTGGGGGACGTCGCCGCCGCTGTAACCGACCCGGGTCGAGATCACCCCGGGCTGACGGCGGAACAGCTCCTGCATGCCCCAGAAGCAGCCGCCGGCCAGGACGGCCCTTTCGGTTGACGTGGTCACGGCGTCACTCCTTCTCCTCGTGCGGTGCTACCGCCCGTTACAACTGCCCCGGACCTCTGATGATTCCACGCGGGTATTACGGAAGCCTGACGTCCGTGGGACCATGGGTGCGGGACGGGACGGCTCCCGGGAGGCGCGATGCGCGACGACGACATCGCCTCGGAACGCTCCGGCGGCGTGCTGGTCGTCGAAATGCACGGCGAGCTGGGGATCACGATGGTGCTGCGCTGGGCGACGGTGCTCGAGACCGCCCTGTGCGAACTGCCGTGGCCCCGGCTTCTGGTGATCGACCTCGCGCTGCTCGATTTCCTCTCCGAGCGCGGGGTCCGCGGCCTGCTCGAGGCCCTGGACCGCTGCCGCGACCGGGGACTGCCGGGCTGCCTGGTCGCGCCCCCCGGAACGGGGGTGGAGCGGGTGGTCCGCGGGACGCGGCTGGGGGAGCGGGTCCCGGTGTTCCCGGACCGGCTGGCGACGATCGTCGCCTACCAGCCGGTCGAGGTGCGCTGGCTGCCCTGCTGAGCCTCAGCCGAGGCCGTAGGTCTGCGGGTAGTCCAGCGTGCAGACGAGGGCGTCCCGGCGGGCGCGGCCACCGGGCGGGGCGATCAGCGGGCTGGCCGTGTGCAGGAACCGCTTGTCCTCGAACACGATCAGCTGGCCCGGCTCCAGCCGCTGGGTGTGGACCGCCGTCTCCGGGGCGTCGGGGCGGAAGAGCGTCGTCTCCGCGCCGGTGCCGGCCCGGTCCACGACGTAGACGAAGACGAACTCCTCGCCGTCGGCGTGCGGGCGCGTCACGACGTTGGTGAACGTCCGGAAGATGTTGACGCCGAACGTCCCCCGCGGCCGGCGGCGACCTTCCGGGATCAGGCCGAGCGCGGCGCGGATCCAGGCCGCGAACAGCGGGTCGTGCGCCACCGGCGTGCGGGCGTACTCGCGCCGCTCGGGGCGGCCGCCGCGGTCCTCGATGGCGATCTCGGGGTGCTCGGCCAGCGCCGGTGTCTCGCCGTCCCACGCGTACTCGACGACGTCCCGGGCCCGCTCCCGGTCGGCGGGGACGTCGCCGGGGTAGCAGCGGAGGACGTCCGGGGTGAAGTACGTGCGGAGGAGGTGCTCGCGCAGGCGCTCGCCGGGCAGGCCGAGCTCGTCGTCGGAGACGACGAGGTAGCCGTCGGTGTCGAGCCGCTTGCGGTACAGCCGGAGTTCTTCGGGAACGGGAAAAGCGAAAGCCATGCGTTGTCCCAACGTGAAGGGAAGGGGATCAGCCGAACTGCGCGGACTGGATTTCGCGGATGAGCGCGCGGCTTTCGTCGGGCTCCAGGGACGCGTTCACGAGGGCGTCGTGGTAGCCGCGGTAGTACTCGACCGTCTTGGCCGTCTCGATGTGCCGGAACCCGGCGTGGGTTTCGATGTGCACGATGTCCCGGTCGAGCTCATCCTCGAACTGGAAGTAGGCGTACATGCAGCTCATCGAGAACAGCGGGGGATGGGCGAAGGGGAACACGCGCAGTTCGACGTTCGGCGCGGTGGACCGTTCGACCAGGTGGTCCAGCTGGGCGTGCATGATCTCGCGGGAGCCGACGAACTGCCGCAGGGCGGACTCGTGGGTCACCGCGACCAGCCGCAGCGGGTCCATGTCCTCGCGTTCGGCGAGGACGTGCTTGCGGTGCTCCCGCAGTTCGACGAGCCGGTCGACCTCCTCGGCCGACCACCACGGCTCGTGCGTCGAATACTGGGCCCGGGCGTAGTCGGGGGTCTGCAGGAGCACCGGCAGCAGCGGGATCGTGTAGATCCGGGCCACCGTCGCTTCGGACTCGTACGCGAGGTGCGCGTCGAGCCCGGGGGTCGCCGTGGTCTGCGAGTAGTCGGTCCACCAGCCCTGCCGGCCGGACGCCTTCACCCAGCGCATCAGCCGCTCGGCCAGCTGCGTGTTCTCGATGCCGTAGAAGCGGATCAGGTCGCGGACGTCCCTGGCCTGCGGGCTGCCCTGCGCGTTCTCGAGCCGCGACAGCTTCGACGTCGAGATCAGCAGCGCCTCGGCTACTTCCTCGAGGGTGCGCCCGGACTCGTCACGCAGGCTCTTGAGCGTGTCCGCGATCCGGCGGCGCGGCACGATCGGACCTTGCGTGGGGGACATGGGACCTTCGTTCTCGCGGTGGGCCGTCCGCGGTGGGACCCGGTTGGTGGGTTTCCCATCGCGCCGCGACCATACTCCATCCGGCCGCTGAAGGTGAGTAAGCCACCCCTTTGACACGCCGATCGGCGAATTTCCGCTGGTCGGCAGCGTGCTGGGCCGAACGGGTGTTCCATCCTGGGATTCCTCCGTGGGAATTGCAAAGCAAGCCATCCCGGAGTGACACTTGCAGACAAGGCCGGAGTCCGGCCCGGAACCCGAGCACAGTGAGGACCACCGGAACGACGACAGGGGACCGGGCCGGCCCGG
>NZ_MUMI01000107.1 GCF_002155975.1 Amycolatopsis kentuckyensis | reverse complement strand
CACCCGGCCGTCGTCGTGGAGGACGTGCAGCAGCAGGGCCGGCGGGCGGTCGTACTCGAGCGGGCCGCCCTCGTCCCAGCCGCGGTCCGCGCCCGGCTCGACCGGGAGCAGCGAGCCCGACACCACGCCGGGCGCGATGCGCAGCGGGACACCGGCGAACGTCGTCGACGCACCCGTGTGCACGTGCCCGGCCAGCAGGGCCTTCACCCGCGGGTGGCGGGCGAGCACCGCGGCCAGCCGGTCTTCGCCGGACTGGCGGATCGCGTCCACCAGCGGCACGCCGACCTCGACCGGCGGGTGGTGGAACGCGACGAACGCCGGGCCGTCGCCGCCGGCGAGGACGCCGTCGAGCCACGCCAGGGTCTCGTCGGCGAGGAAACCCGCGCCGCGGCCCGGGATCGTCGAGTCGCACAGCGCGAACAGCACGCCGCCGATCTCCCGGGCGAGGTCGATCGGGGCGTCGGACGCCGGGAGGTCGAGCAAGCCCGTGCGGAAGGCCGCGCGCACGTCGTGGTTGCCCGGGCACATCAGCACCGGCGCCGGGTGCTTCAGCAGCTCGGCCGCCCGCGCGTACTCCTCGGGCGTGCCGTGGTCGGCGATGTCGCCGGTGACGACGACCGCGTCGACCGGCTGCGCCAGCCCGCCGAGGTAGCCCAGCACGGCGGCGACGCGGTCTTCCGCGCGCGAACCGCCGTCGAGGTGCAGGTCGCTCAGGTGCGCGATGATCATCTGCCGTCCTTCCCCAGGTACGCCAAGGCCTTGACCCAGTTGGCGACGAGCACCGAGGACGCGGCGGCCAGGTCGCCGTCGCGCAGGGCCGCGGCGATGCGGCGGTGCTCGCCGATGCTCTCCCCGGCGTGGTCGTGCCGGGCGAAGTACGCCGACTCGTAGCGCTTGAGCAGCGGCTTCGTCTGCTCGATCAGCCGCAGCAGGTGCGGGTTCGGGCAGCGGGACAGCAGCAGCGCGTGCCAGCGATCGTCCAATGCGGACAGATCACCGCCGTCGGCGAGCGCCATTTCGTCGGCGACGGCGTCGAGCGCGTCCGGCAGCCCGGCCAGCTCCAGCGGCGACGTCCAGCGCAGCGCGAGGGCTTCGAGCTCGGCCACCAGCGGGTAGAGCCGGCGCGCCTCGTCCGGGTCGAACGGCGGCACGAGGAAGCCCCGGCCGGGCGCGGAGACCAGCAGGCCGCGGTCGGCCAGCCCGATCAGCGCCTCCCGCAGCGGCGTCCGGCTGACGCCCAGCTCGCGGGCCAGGTGCACCTCGTTGACGCGGGCGCCGGCCGCGAGCCGCCGGTCGAGCACGCGCGCGGTGATCTGCTCGATGAGGTCGCTGCGCAACGGGGTGCGGGCCATGCCGGGCAGTATTGCATACAATAGCTATCTACTGTATTCAGTTCGTATGAGCTTCGACGTCGAACGCGCGCGCCGCGAAACCCCGGGCTGCGCCGAAGTGGTCCACTTCAACAACGCGGGCGCGGCGCTGCCCCCGGCCGTCGTGACCGACACCGTCGTCGAGTACCTGCGCCACGAAGCGCTGGTCGGCGGCTACGAAGCGGCCGCCGAAGCCGCGGATCGCCTGGACGCGGTGTACGCGTCGGTGGCCCGCCTGCTCGGCGCCGGCACCGACGACGTCGCGCTCACCGACAACGCGACCCGCTCCTGGCAGGCGGTGTTCTACGCGCTGCCGTTCGGCCCCGGCGACCGGATCCTGACCTCACGGGCGGAGTACGCCAGCAACGCCATCGCGTTCCTGCAGGTCGCCGCGCGCACCGGCGCGGTCGTCGAGGTGATCGGCGACGACGAATCCGGGCAGCTGGACGTCGAAGAGCTGCGGCGGCGCGTCGACGGCGACGTCAAGCTGATCGCCGTCAGCCACGTGCCCACCCAGGGCGGCCTGGTGAACCCGGCCGAGGAGATCGGCGAGGTCGCCGAAGCGGCCGGCATCCCGTTCCTGCTGGACGCCTGTCAGTCGGCGGGCCAGCTCGACCTCGACGTCACGCGCCTGAAGTGCGACGCACTGTCGGGGACCGGCCGCAAGTACCTGCGCGGCCCGCGCGGCACCGGCTTCCTGTACGTGCACCCGCGGCTGCGCGAGCGGCTGGAGCCGGCGATGCTCGACCTGCACTCGGCGAGCTGGGAATCGCCGACGGAGTACGTCGTCGACCCGACGGCCAAGCGCTTCGAGGTGTGGGAACGCGACTTCGCCGCGGTGTGCGGCCTCGGCGCGGCCATCGACTACGCCCTCGACTGGGGCTTGCCGGCGATCGAGTCGCGCGTCACTTCGCTGGCCGCCACGCTCCGGAGCCGGCTGGGCGAAGCCGGCGCGCGGGTGCACGACGCCGGGGCGCGGAAGTGCGGCCTGGTCACGTTCAGCCTGGACGGCACCCCGGCCACGGAGGTCAAGGCGCGGCTGGCTGAGGCGAACATCAACACGTCGCTGTCGACGCGCACCTCGGCGCAGTACGACTTCACCGCGCGGGCGTTGCCGGACCTGGTCCGGGCGTCGGTGCACTACTACAACACCGAGGACGAAATCGATCTGCTGGTGCGGGAAGTCGAGAAGCTCTAGAAGGCGTTCACGCCGGTCAGCTCGGCGGACACCGTCCAGAGTCGTTCGGCGAGCACGGGGTCGATCGCGTAGTCCTTGACGCCCGACCGCACGCCTTCGACGGCGGGCTCGGCGATGTCGCAGTCCTCGAGGTAGACGCCGCCGAGGCCGTCGAGCTGCGGCGACGTCGCGGCCCAGACCTGGGTCGCGGCGCCCTGCTCCGGCGTCTTGACCTCGCCCGTCACCCGCCCGTCCGCGTCGACCATGCCCGCGGCCACCAGCTCGGCGCGGTCGAGGTGGCGCACCAGGTCGGTCAGGATCCGGCCCGGGTGCAGGGCGAACGCGCGGACACCCCGCTCGCGGGCCAGTTCGTCGAGGTGCACGGCGAACAGCACGTTCGCCGTCTTCGCCTGGCCGTAGGCGAGCCACTTGTCGTAGCCCCGCGCGAAGTCCAGGTCGTCGAAGCGCACCGGGCCGTAGTGGTGACCGCGCGAGGACACCGAGACCACGCGGGCTCCGGCGGTGAACGCCGGCCAGAGACGGTTCACCAGCGCGAAGTGCCCGAGGTGGTTGGTGGCGAACTGCGCCTCCCAGCCCGGTCCGACGCGGGTCTCCGGTACCGCCATGATCCCGGCGCTGCCGATGAAGACGTCGACGCCGCGTCCCGAGGCCAGGAATCGCTCGGCGAACGCGCGGACGCTCCCGAGGTCGCCGAGGTCGAGTTCGCCGATCTCGACGTTTTCGAGGCCCCGTAACGCTTCTTCGGCCGTGCCGGGCCGCCGGGCCGGGACGACGACGTGCGCGCCCGCGTCCGCCAGTGCCCGCGTCGTCTCCAGGCCGAGACCGGAGTAGCCGCCGGTGACGACGGCGAGCTTGCCGGTCAGGTCGAGGCCGGCGACGACCTCGGCCGCCGTGGTGGTGGCGCCGAACCCGGAGCCGATCTTGTGCTGTGCGGTGGTCATGCCTCCGACGCTATGACCTGGAGCGGACTCCAGCGCAAGTTCAGCCCTTGAGCAGCTGCCGCGCGATCACGAGCTTCTGGATTTCGCTGGTCCCTTCGTAAATCCGGAACAGCCGCGCGTCGCGGTAGATCCGCTCGACGGTCACCCCGCGGACGTACCCCGTCCCGCCGTGCACCTGCACCGCCCGGTCGGCGACCCGGCCGAGCATCTCGGTGCAGAACAGCTTCGCCGACGACGGCCCGAGTTTGCGGTCCTCGCCCGAGTCGTACTTCGCCGCGGCTTCGTGGACCATCGCGCGGCCCGCCGCGAGCTCGGCGTGGGATTCCGCCAGCAGCGCCTGCACCAGCTGGTACTCGCCGATCACCCGGCCGCCCTGGCGCGCGGTCCGGGCGTACTCGACGGCTTCGGCGAGCGCCCGCTCGGCCAGGCCGACGCACAGCGCCGCGATGTGCAGGCGGCCGCGGGCCAGCGACGCCATCGCGATGCCGAACCCCTTGCCCTCCTCGCCGACCAGCGCGTCGGCGGACAGCTCGACGTCGTCGAAGACCACTTCCGACGTCCACGCGCCGGCTTGGCCCATCTTCGCGTCGTGCGGGCCGACGGTGACGCCGGGCGCGCCCGCGGGCACCAGGAACGCGGAAATGCCGTGGCTGCCGGTGCTTTCGGGGTCGGTGCGCGCGAAGGTGACGAACACTTCGGCGAGCGGCGCGTTGGTGATGAACCGCTTGGTGCCCGACAGCCGGTAGCGGTCGCCGTCGCGGAGGGCGCGGCTGGTCAGGCCGCCCGGGTCCGAGCCGGCCTCGGCTTCGGTGAGCGCGAACGACGCGATCGCCTGGCCCGCGGCCAGCCGCGGCAGCCAGCGGGTGCGCTGGTCCGGCGTCCCGTGGTGCACGATGGCCTGGCCGGCGATGCCGTTGTTGGTGCCGAAGAGGGACCGGAAGGCCGGCGTCGTCCAGCCGAGCTCGATCGCCAGCCGGACGTCCTCGGCCATGCCGAGCCCGAGCCCGAGCCCGCCGTACTCCTCCGGCAACGCCCAGCCGAACAACCCGAGCCCGGCGGCCTTTTCCCGGATTTCGGCGGGGATTTCGTCGCGCCGGTCGATCTCCGCCTCGCGCGGCACGACCTCCTTGCGCACGAACTCCCGCACCGCGCCGAGGACCTGTTCGAAAACGTCCGCGTCCATGGGCGCACGCTACCCGGAACACTGCCCCCAAGGGCACGCCCGGACGCGGTAGCTTGGGCCGATGCGCAAGCCGATCACCGTAGTCATGGCCGCCCTCGCCGCGACCCTGGTGCTGCCCGCCACCGCCTCCGCGACGCCCGGCAGCGGCGTCGCCGGCACGATCCTGGCCCAGAAGACCATCGGCCACACGGATTACACGCTCCGGGAGATCACCATCCAGCCGGGCGGCTACACGGGCTGGCACTTCCACGACGGCACGCTCTACGCGTACGTCAAGGCGGGGACGTTGACGCACAACCTGGCCGACTGCAGCATCGACGGCATCTTCGGCGCCGGCCGCGCGTTCACCGAGAAGCCGGACCAGGTGCACATCGGCCGCAACCTCGGGTCGACGCCGCTGGTGCTGGAGGTCCTGTACGTGCTCCCGGCGGGCAGCCCGCTTTCGGAGGACGCCCCGAACCCGGGCTGCGGTTTCTAGCCCGACAACCACCCGGCGGCGTCCAGCCGGTACGCCGCCGGGCCGACGACCGCGCGCAAGTCGTTCTCCAGCGCGGCGATTCTCTCCGCGCCCACCACGCGCACCCAGTCCGCGCGCAGCTCGTCGAAGATCTCCGCCGACTTGCGGAGTGCGTCGACGCCGTGCGGGGTCAGCCGGACGATCTTGCGGCGTGCGTCCGCCGGGTCGTCCGCGCGCTCGGCGTACCCGAGGGCCTCGAGCCGCTCGACCGTCTTGCCCGCCGCCTGCTTGGACACGCCCAGGCGGCGGCCGATCTCCGAGGCCGTCGCCCCCTGCACGCCGACGGCCTGCATCGCGAAGCCGTACGCCGGGCGCACGTCCGGGTGGCCGCGCCGGGCGAGCTCGGCGTGCAGGCGGTCGATGAGCGTGCGGAACCCACCGAACAGCAGGAAGGGCAGCTCGTAGCCCGGCGTGTCGGTCATCGGGCCTTGCCAAACTCGACAACCTGGTTTACGGTTTCGACAACCACGTTGACGATCCTACCCTGGGAGACGCCTTGTTCGCCGATCACACCGCGGAGTCTGCACCGCCCGCCGCCCGTCCCGCGATGACGGCCACCGCGAAGAAGTTCGGCCGCGTGCCGTCCGCCGTCGCGCGGCTGGCGACCTCACCGGAACTGCTCAACGGATTCCTGAAGCTCAGCGCGATCTTCGAGGCCACCACCCTGACGGCACTGGAACGCGAGGTGCTGATCATGACCGTGGCCGCGCGCAACGAGTGCCACCTCTGCGTGGCCATGCACACGGCCACGCTGACCCGCTTGGCCGCGTCGCCGGAGCTGGTGGCGGCGCTGCGGGCGGAGTCCCCGCTCCCCGACCCACGGCTGGAGGCGCTGCGCGTCTTCATCCACACGGTCATGGACACGCGGGGCGAGGCCCCGGCCGAAGCGCTGGAAATGTTCACCGGGGCCGGTTACACGCAGCGGAACGCCTTGGAGGTGGTGCTGGGAATCGGGACGTACACGCTGTCGACGTACGCGAACCGGCTCACCCGCGCCCCGCTCGACGAGGCCTTCGCCGAGCACGCCTGGCACGCGGCTTAGGGCCGTGGGGCCGCCTCGTACGGCGGCCCCACGGCCGGGAACTCAGCCCTTCACCAGGGTGACGACGGTGGTGTCGTCGACCGAGACGTTGGTGTTGTAGTTCGGGTCGAGCGCGGTCGCCTTGGTGACGACCTCGGCCTTGCCCTTCTGGAACGGCGTGGTGCCCACCGGCACCACGGTCGCCGTCCACGGCGCCGCCGTGCCCGGCGTGCACGCGACCTGCGCCGAGTAGGTGCCGCGGATGATGACGTTGTGCTTGACCTGCGTCGCCGCCCCGCTCAAGGTGACCTTGGCCGGGCCGGTGCACTCGACGGTGCCGTGCAGGTACGCGTTGCCGTTGAGCGTGCTCGCGGTGCCGTCCGTGGCCACCTTCAGCCCGATCGCGAGCTCCGGCGGCGCCGGCGGGTTCGCGATGTGCACCTCACCGCGCAGGGCGGCCTTGTCGCCCTCGCAGTGCTGCTCGTAGGTGGCGTCGAGCGTCTGGACGTACCCGTGCGGCCCGAAAACGACGTTCTGGACGGCGAACGTCCCGGCCAGGGTGTTGCAACCCCGGCCGTTGCCGCTCAGGTCCAGCCCCGGCGCGTTCGCCCCCTGGAACGGGTAGCGGGTCGCCCCGTCGTAGGTGCCGGCGGTCAGGCCGGTACCGCTGGGTGCGGCCAGGTCGAGCGTCCACCAGTCGCCGTTGAAGGCGCTGACGCTCACGCCGATGTGATTGCGGTCCTCGGACGCGTTGACCGTGAGCCGGTCCTTCGCGTCCGTGGAGTAGGCGTAAGTACCGCCCCCGCTGATGTAGTCGCCCTCGTCACCGCTGAACGACAGCGATCCGGAGGCGACGGCCTGCGCTTGCGCCGGCGCAGTCCCCACGAGCAAAGCGAACGCGGGTACCGCGACGACGGCGACGGCTCGCTTCAAAAACCCTGAAACCTTCACAGGTTCCCCCACAGGTGAGTTGGTCACTTGCCGATCTTCCTGTCGGCCACGTCCGATCACCCGTTACGCCCGAGCGGCGATTTTTGCTTTTCGCGCAACAAGATAGGGGTTCCACGCGCGGATCTTGACAAAAGATGCCGGTCAGCGGGGCACCACGGTGCGGCCGGTCGCCTCGCCTTCGACGAGGGAACGGTAGGCCTCGGCGACGACGGCCACCGGCGTCCCGCGGCGGCCGTCCGCACCCATCGCTTCGAGGGTTTCGCTGATCCAGCCGGGGCTGACGACGTTGATCCGCGGCCCCTTCGGCAGCTCGGCGGCGGCCGACCGGACGAAGCCCTCGAGACCGGCGTTGACGAGCGCGCCGAGCCCGCTGCCCGGGATCGGCTCGGTGAACGTCCCCCCGGTGAGCGTGATCGACCCCGCGGCGGGCAGGCGCTCCGCCGCGCGCCGGGCGAGCGCGACCTGGCCGAGCAGCTTGGCGCGCAGGTCGCCGAGCACCTGCTCGTCGGTCAGCCCGGCGAGCGGCCGCAGCGGGACGTTGGCGGCGCAGCACACGACGGCGTCCGCGGCGGTCTCGAACAGCGCGTCGAGCGAGGCGGGGTCGTTCAGGTCCGCGGCGAGCGGGGACGTCCGCGAGACGGGCACGATCTCGTGGCGCGCCTCGAGGGCGGCGGCGACGGCTCGCCCGACGAGCCCGGTGGCGCCCAGCAGGAGGATCTTCACCCTTCGACGCTAGCCACCCCGGCAACCGCGATTCGACGGCCGCGAAAACTTTCCGCGCCCGTGTCCGGTCCCCCGCCACGGCTCCGACCTCCTGGCAACGGACCACGGAAAAAGGAGCGGACATGGAGAAGCCGGCCGGACGGCGGGAGTGGCTGGGACTGGCGGTGCTCGTGCTGCCCACCCTGCTCGTCGCGATGGACATGACGTCGCTGTTCCTGGCGTTGCCGCAGCTCAGCGCGGATCTCGGCGCGAGCGGCACCGAACAGTTGTGGATCACCGACAGCTACGGCTTCGTCGTCGCCGGGTTCGTCATCACCATGGGCACGCTCGGCGACCGGATCGGGCGACGGCGGCTGCTGCTCGCCGGCGGCGCCGCCTTCGGGCTCCTGTCGATCGTCGCCGCGTTTTCGACGAGCCCGCTGATGCTGATCGTCGTGCGCGGGGCCCTCGGGGTGGCCGGGGCGACGCTGATGCCGTCGACGCTCGCCCTGATCACGAACATGTTCCGCGACGAGAAGCAGCGCGGCAAGGCCATCTCGATCTGGGCCACCTGCCAGTTCGCGGGCGGCGCGGCCGGCCCGGTGTTCGCCGGTTTCCTGCTCCAGCACTTCTCCTGGGGCTCGGTGTTCCTGGTCGCCGTCCCGGCGGTGGCCGTCCTGATCGCCGCCGGCCCGTTCCTGCTGCCGGAGTTCCGCGCGCCGGCGTCCGGGCGGCTGGACCTGCCCGGGGTGGCGCTCTCGCTGGCCGCGGTGCTGCTGATCGTGTTCGGCCTCAAGCAGCTGGCCACCGGCTCGCCGGTCCTGCCGGTCGCGGCGATCGTCGCCGGGACGCTGCTGGGCGCCGTTTTCGCCCGCCGTCAGCTGACGACGGCGTCGCCGCTGCTGGACCTGCGGCTGTTCCGGAACCGCCCGTTCACCGCGGTGCTGGTGGCGCTGGTGTTCGCCGGCGTGGCGATGGCCGGTGTCGGCCTGCTGGTGACGCAGTACCTGCAGAGTGTCCTCGGTCACTCCCCGCTCGTCTCGGCGCTGCTGTTCGCCCCGATGGGCCTCGGCGTGGCGGCGGGCACGATGACGGCGCCGGCGCTGACCCGGTTCGTCACCCCGGGCACGGCGATCGCGGGCGGCCTGGTCGTGTCGGCGGCGGGCAGCCTCCTGCTGGCGGTCACCGACGGCCTGGCGCTGGTGGTGGTGGGCATCACGGTGCTGACGCTGGGCACGGGCCCGCTGTTCGCGCTGGGCATCGGCCTGGTGGTGGGTGCGGTCCCGCCGGAGCGCGCGGGCTCGGCGGCCTCGATGGCCGACACGGGCAACTACCTGGGCGGCTCGCTGGGCATGGCCCTGATCGGCCTGACGGCGGCGGCGGTGTACCACGGCGCGTTCCCGGCGGGCACGACCCTGGCGGTCGACGTCACCCGCCCGGAGGTGGCCGAGCAGGCGAAGGAAGCGTTCACGACGGCGCTGAACGTGACCGGCGTAATCGCGGCGGTGCTGTTCGCGGGCCTGGCGCTGCTGGTGACGACGATGCGGCGCACCCAGGCCGCCGTCGCGGAACCGGCCATGGCGGAGTGAGCAGTCCGCCAGGAAGTGCCGATCACCAGCGCCGGCGCGCCCGCGTTGACCGCGCGGGCCGCTTCGGGCACCAGGCTCCACGGCCACAGCTCCCACGGTTTGGCCGTGCCTGCCGGATCCGCCGGGGCGGGTGGGTCGCCGTCCGGCAAGAGCGGTTCGTCGCAGGCGACGCACGTGCAGTCCCGCCGCGAGCGCGGCACGCAGGTAGTCCCCGATCGGGTGGCGCTAGCCACTCAGCCGCCCCGGCCGGCCGTCAAGGCCGCGCACGGGCGGAACCGCGCCCTGCGCCGCCCGGTCGGGGTGCATGTCGGCGAGCACGAGGTGCCCGCCGGGCCGCAGCACCCGGGCGAACTCCGCCAGCGCCGGGACGTGGGTCAGCGCCAGGCCGCACACGACCAGATCGGCCCCCGTGTCGGCCACCGCGTGGCCTTCGGGTGAACCACCGAATCACGGCCGAAAGGCTCAACCGACAGCGCCGGCCGGGCGTGGAGGGAGCGGCCGATCGCCTCGACCGGCCGACGCAACCGCAGGGGAAGGAACCTTCATGCGCATCCTCCGATCACTCGTGGCCACCGCCGCAGTCGCCGGAGCCCTCTTGGGCGCGACCGCCACGGCCGAAGCGGCGTCCACGACGAGCTGGCGGATCGAATACGGCGCGAGTGTGACAGCGGGCACCATCTCGTGGACCGACGGGCGGTCGGCCTCCGTCAACGGCAACGTCCACGCGGTCAGCGGCTACCGGGAGACCTGCGTCTGGGGCGTCAACGGCGGTACCACCACCGACGTCGCCTGCTACGGCGCCAATCCCGGGAAGGACCACGCGTTCTACCACGGGCTGACCATCGACAAGGTCGGCGGCGTGCAGCTCATCCACATCAGCTTCTACGACGCGTACAACCACAAGCTGGGGCAGCGCGGCTGCACCCGCAACGGCTGCGTCGTCGAGTAACCCCCGCGGCGGGGCCCCCGGAGATCACGGGGGCCCTGTTTCCACTGGTGGGCGCAGCAGGGTTCGAACCTGCGACCGCTCGGGTGTAAGTCAGGTGGTTCACCTCGCCGACCTGCGGATTCGACGTTCATTGGGGTCCGCACTCGCCACGTCGAGCCACGTCAGTTCAGGGTCGTTCAACCTCATTGATGTCGCGAACTGATGTCACCGACGTCCTCTCTCGGACTGAGCGCAGCCTCCGGAGGGCAGTACGCTCCGAGGTGCGGACCGGGCCCCTGACCTGCGCGGATATCGGTTCCGTGATCAGTCGCCGGAGGCGTCTGGGAGCGCATTGGGAACGACCTGGCCCACGTGTGCACCCATGGTCGCTTCGGGTGTCCAATTGATCACATATTGTCTAATGCTTGGCGTCGACATGTCCGGGTGTGGAGCACTATGACTCTTCGCGGCGTCCTTGCAGCCACTCAAGTACGTCTAACGACTGTTCCAAATAGTTGCCGTGCACTGCACGTTGCCGAGTGAGCCGTCGCCGGATGTCAATGGCTTCGTTGATCGCGGCCAAGCCCTCTTCGTATCGACCGAGGTCACCGAGCCGGATCGCGAAGTTGTTGAGGCTCGTGGCGAGGTCGGGCAGGTAGACGTCGGGGCGTTGTTCGGCCAGTTGGCGTCGAATGTCGAGGGCTTCGTTGATCGCGGCCAGGGCCTCTTCGTGTTGGCCGAGGTTGGCGAGCTGCACGGCGAGGTTGTTGAGGTTCGTGGCGAGGTTGGGCAGGTAGGCGTCGGGGCGTTGCACGGCCAGTTGGCGTCGGATGTCGAGGGCTTCGTTGATCGCGGCCAAGGCGTCTTCGTGTCGGCCGAGGGGAGCGAGCTGCACGGCGAGGTTGTTGAGGCTCTTGGCGAAGTCGGGCAGGTAGGCGTCGGGGCGTTGTTCGGCCAGTTGGCGGTAGGCATCGAGGGCTTCGTTGATCGCGGCCA
>NZ_MUMI01000106.1 GCF_002155975.1 Amycolatopsis kentuckyensis | reverse complement strand
CGGCCGGCCACCGTCGTCAGCCAGGCCGCGGGCGACGCGATCGCGTCCCGCTGCGGCCCGGACAGGGCGTACCACCGGCCGAACGCCTCCTGGACGACGTCCTCGGCGTCGCTCAGCGAGCCCAGGAGCCGGTAGGCGAGCCCGGTCAGCTGCCGCCGTTCGTGCACAGGATCGATCACACCGGCTATGACGAACCAGGGCGGCGATCCGTGACGCCACCGCACACCCGGGCGGGCCGTTTCGTCGGGACACGAAACGACGGCAGGAAACCGGATGCCCGACCCCGCGCGGTTCTTCCCCGAGCTGGGCGACATCGCCGGCGCGCCGACCCGGGTCACCACGAACGGCTCACCATCCACCTGGTGCAGCTGCGCATCGGCCAGCCGGTCGCACCGCTCGTTCGGTGACCGAGCGGGTTCCGGACGAGCTGTTCGCCCGGGCATGCCGCTGGGGAAGAACTACCGCCGGCCCGGCGCCGCCGTCACCCGCGGCGCCGCACGCACCGGCCGCGCAGCACCACCGCCGCCGGGTCGGCCAGCTGGTCCGGGTCCGCGCGCGGATCCCGGTCGTAGACCACCGCGTCCGCCGGGGCACCCGGCTCCAGGCCGCCCAGCCCCAGGTACTCCCGCGCGCTCCACGACGCCGCCGCCAGCGCGTCGTGCGGTGGGACTCCCGCGGCCAGCAACGCCCGGATTTCCGCGACGATCCCGCCGTGCGGCAAGGAATCCGTGCCGGCCAGCACGCGCACCCCGGCTTCCGCCGCGGCCGCCGTCAGTGCGCCGTGCACCCGCGCGCCGCTCAGGTACCAGGTCCGGGCCGGGCTGTCCGGCTCCTGTTCCCGGCGCCGCAGGCTTCCCGTGAGCACCGACAGCGTCGGGGTCAGCGCCGTTCCCTGGGCGGCCATCCGCGCCAGGAGGCCGGGGTCGAGGCACATGCCGTGTTCGAGGGAGTCGACGCCCGCCGCGACCGCCGCGGCGCCGCCCTCGGGGTGCTGGCTGTGCACCGCGACCCGCCCGCCGGCCGCGTGCACCTCGCGCACGACCGCGCGCAGCACGTCGACCGGCACCGCGGAATCCCCGACGCGCCAGTCCGCGATGATCTTCGCCCAGCCGGTCCGAGCGGCCTGCGCCGCCGCCAGCGCGGGCAGCTCGGCGTGGGAAGCGCGGCGGCCCCAGCCGTCGAAGAACTGGCCGTGCTGCGCCAGCCACGGTCCCGCGTGCCGGGCCCGCGGCACGTCGGGGTCCTCGCCGAACCACGGCGGCGGCTCGCCCGGCAGCCCGGGTGACCGGATCAGCGTGACCCCGGCGTCGACGTGCTGGTGCAGCTGCTCCCGGAGCAGCCGGGGGTCCATCGGCTGCCCCGGCGCCGCGGCGCCGGGGTGGGTGTGGGCGTCGACCAGGCCGGGGACCAGCCAGCCTTCGCCCACCAGGGTCGCGCCGGGCACCGGGTCGGTCGTCCAGCGGTCCCCGTCGGCGTAGAGGTCGGCGTATTCGCCGCTCGGCAGCGCGTACCCCCGGATGCGCGTGATCACCACGGCGACCGTACGCGCGTACGCCGCCCGGCGTAGGCGCAAGTGCCGTCCGGCGGCGGACGCCCGCGGCGGCCCCGATCCCGACCATGGGAGACGCCAGAAGGAGGCCACCGTGACCCTGCCCGTGGAGACCATCGCGCTGACCAAGCGCTACGGCGAGATCGCCGCCGTCGAAGAGCTGAACCTGTCCGTGCCCGCCGGTGAGGTGTACGGCTTCCTCGGCCCCAACGGCGCCGGGAAGACGACGACGCTGCGGATGCTGCTCGGTCTGATCCGCCCGACCGCCGGCCGCGTCCGGCTGCTCGGTGCCGAACCCGGCCCGGGCAGCCTCGCCCGCGTCGGCGCCCTGATCGAAGGCCCCGCCTTCTACCCGTACCTCTCGGGCCGGGCCAACCTGCGGGTCCTCGCCGACCACGCCGGGGTGCGCCGGACGCGCGTCGACGCCGTGCTCGACGTCGTCAGCCTCACCGAGCGGGCCAAGGACCGGTACGCGACCTACTCGCTCGGCATGAAGCAGCGGCTCGGCCTGGCCGCGGCCCTGCTGAAGGACCCCGAGCTGGTGGTGCTCGACGAGCCGACCAACGGCCTCGACCCGGCGGGCATGGCCGACATGCGGGTCACCCTCCGCAAGCTGGCCGCCGGTGGCTGCACCGTGCTGCTGTCCAGCCACCTGCTGGCCGAGGTCGAGCAGATCTGCGACCGCGTCGGCGTCCTCGACCACGGCCGGCTCGTCACCGAGACCACGGTCGAGGACCTGCGCGCGGGCGGCGCGCTGCGCGTCGTCGCCGATCCGCTCCGGAACGCCCGCGAGCACCTCGGCCGCCTCTTCGGCCCCGAGCGCGTCCGCCTCGACGGGACCGCACTCGAACTCGACGTCGCGCCCGAGCAGGCCGGGCTGGTCAACGCCGAACTGGTCGGCGCCGGGTTCACCGTCACCGAGCTGCGCTGGCACGAACCCGACCTGGAACAGACCTTCTTCGCCCTGACCGGAGGGACCCCCGATGCTGCGTGACATCCGCGCCGAGCTGACCAAGCAGGCCCGCCGTCCGGCGACCTGGCTGCTGCTGGCCGTCGCCGTCGTCCTGACGCTGACCTTCGGGTACGCCGTCCCGTACGCGGGCTTGAGCGGGGCGACGTCCGGACCACCGGGCAGCGGCCGCGGGCTGGCCGCGATGCTGCCGGACGCCTTCGTCGGCAGCGCGCTGGGCGGGCTGCCGATCTTCGTCGGCGCGCTCGCGCTGATCTTCGGCGTCCTGGTCGCCGGGAGCGAATACGGTTACGGCACCTGGAAAACCGTGCTCGTGCAGCACCCGTCGCGGGCCGCGGTGTACGGCGCGAAACTCGTCACCGTCGCGCTGGCCGCCCTCGCCGCCGTGCTCACGCTGTTCGCGACGACCGCGGGGGCGAGCGCGGTCGTCGCGTCGCTCGAAGGCCAGGCAGTCAGCTGGCCCGCCGTGGACGACGTCCTGCTCGGCCTCGGCGCCGGCTGGCTGGTGGCGACCATGTGGGGCGCGCTCGGCGTGCTGCTGGCGATCGGCCTGCGCTCGGTCGCGCTCCCGATCGGGCTGGGCCTGGTGTGGCTGCTCGCGGTGCAGAACCTCCTCGCGTCGATCGCCGCGCCGCTGCTGGACTGGGTCGCGGAGCTGCAAAAAGCGTTGCCCGGGCCGAACGCCGGGGCACTGGCCGCCGCGTTCGGGGCGAGCGCCCCGGGGGTCGAGCAGGTCGTCGGGGCCGGGCAGGCGACCGCCGTGCTGGCCGCGTACCTGATCGCGTTCGGCCTCCTCGGCGGATGGCTGCTGCAGCGCCGCGACATCGCCTGACCGGCGCCGGTGCCGGTGCGCTTGTGCTTGATCACGCCCGGTGTAGTGTTTGCCGGTCCGACCGGCGTGCGTGACCGCGTGAGGTGCCATGACAGTGCGGCGGTACCCAGTGGCCATCCTGCTCGTCTTCGTCACGGCGGCCCTGGTCGTGGTCAACGGCTTCGCGTTCTGGGGCGACACGTTCGCCCTCTGGGTCGACGACGCCATGCAGCTCAGCGCCGGGATCACCGGGGTCGTCTGCGGCGTCGTCGTCGCCCGGCGGGTGCGCGGCCACCAGCGCTGGTGGCGGGTGCTGGTCGCGATCGGCATGACCGGCTGGTCGCTCGGCCAGTGCGTCTGGTCCTGGTACCAGCTGGTCGACGGCCGTGGGCTGCCGTCGCCGTCGCTGGCCGACGTCGGGTACCTGAGCTTCCCGCTGTTCGCGCTCCCGGCGCTGTTCGTGCTCGCGCACGCGCGGGCGCGGCCGGACCGCGAACGCTGGCAACCCGCCCAGTGGACCGCGCACTTCGGCGTCGCGGTGGTGCTCGACGGCCTGGTCGTCACCGGCTCGCTGTTCATCCTCACCTGGACCGCGGCGCTCGGGCAGGTGGTCCGGGCCACCGGGCCGGACGCGCTGACCTGGGCCGTCGCCATCGCCTACCCGCTGACGGACCTGGTGGTCGTGGTCGTCGCCGTGCTGCTGGTCGTGTTCGACCGGGTGGACCGCCCCTACCGCGCGAACCTGCTGCTCGCCGCCGTCGGGATCGTCGCGCTGGCCTGCTCCGACAGCGTGTTCGCCTACCTGGTCAGCATCGGCGCGGAGAACATGAAGCCGTGGTCGGACGCGGGATTCGTGCTCGGCCCGCTGTTCATCGCGTTCGCCTTGCTGGTCACGCCCAGCAGGGCGCGGCGCGACGACGCGGGCCAGCCGGTCGGCGTCGACTGGTGGCAGGTGGCGCTGCCGTACCTGCCGGTCACCGCGGTCGCGCTGCTGATCACGGTGCAGATCGTGGCCGGGGCCGGCCCGGACGGCGTCGAGGTGTTCGTCGGCGCGCTCGTGGTGTTCCTGGTGCTGGCCCGGCAGCTGCTTTCCTTGCTGGACAACAGGTTGCTGCTGCGCCGCGTGTACGAGGGCCAGCAGCAGCTGACCCACCAGGCCTACCACGACCCGCTGACCGGGCTGGCCAACCGCGCGCTGTTCGCCGACCGGCTGGACCGGGCCGTCGAGCAGGGCGCCGAAGGCGGGCCCGGGGCGCTCGTGCTGATCTTCGTCGACCTCGACGATTTCAAGGACGTCAACGACCGGTTCGGCCACGCGGGCGGCGACGTCCTGCTGCACGCGGTCGCCCAGCGGCTGCTGAGCTGCGTCCGCGCGGGCGACACGGTCGCGCGGCTGGGCGGCGACGAGTTCGCGATCCTGCTGGAGGGCGAGGTCGACGCCCCGCAGGCGGTGGCCGATCGGATCCAGAGCGCGCTGCGGCGGCCGTTCGCGGTGCACGGCACGCTGGTCCCGGTCCGCGCGAGCATGGGCCTGGTGGTGCCGGACCCGGCCGAGCCGTCGATCACCGCCGACGTGCTGCTGGGCCGCGCGGACACGTCGATGTACGCGGGCAAGCGGCTCGGCAAGGACACGACGGTCGTCTACCACCCGTCGCCGGACGGGCCGCCGGACTTCCCGTCGGCATTGCGCCGCGGCGGTCTCCCGGAGGGCTTCGCGCTGGTGTTCCAGCCGATCGTCCGGCTGGCCGACGAGCAGCCGGTGGCGGTGGAGGCGCTGGCCCGCTGGACCACCCGGGACGGCACCGCGGTGTCGCCCGAGACGTTCGTCCGCGCGGCGGAGGGCGCCGGTCTCGGCGCGGAGCTGGACGCGCTGGTGCTGGACCTGGCCTGCCGTGAGATCACCGCGGCCGGGATCGACCTCACGGTGCACGTGAACGTGTGCGCGAGCCGGCTCGGCGCCGCCACGCTGGAGCAGAGCGTGGGGTCCGCGCTGGACCGGTACGGCCTGCCGGCGGAGCGCCTGATCGTCGAAATCACCGAGACGGTCCCGGTCCCGGACCTGGCGGCGGGCGCGGCCGCGATCCGGCGCCTGCAGGACCTGGGCGTCCGGGTGGCCCTCGACGACTTCGGCGCGGGGTACAGCTCGCTGACGGTGCTGCACGCGCTGCCGGTCGACCTGATCAAGCTGGACCGCGCGCTGACGACGGGCGTCCGCCCGGACCGCGACGCGGCCCTGTGCCGGTCGCTGGTCGGCCTGTGCGCGGACTGGGACGTGGCCGTGGTCGCCGAGGGCATCGAGACGGCCGAGCAGGCCGAACTGGTCACCCGGGCGGGCTGCACGACCGCCCAGGGCTACCGCTACGGCCGCCCGGCCCCGCTGTCTTCGCTGCGGCTGTCGACGCTCTCGGCCGGCTAGCCCGCCGACACCCCCGGCGGCAGCACGCCGAAGATCGTCGCCGTCGAGCCCGCGCCGTTGCGGTTGATCGGGCCGCCCGCGAGGACCCAGGCGCCCGTCGTCGGCAGGGCCTTCAGGTTCGCCAGGATCTCCAGGCTGATCCGGTGCCGCCGGTAGACCAGCTTGGACACCGTGTACGTCTCGTCCGTGCCGACGTCCGGGCTGAACGTGTCGGTGCCCGTCCCGCCGCGGCGGCCCAGGCGGCCGGTGTCGATCAGCCACTGCACCGCCGGGATCGAGAACCCCGGCTGGTGCAGCACGCCGTCCGCGCCGGTGTTCGGGAACGCCGGGGTGCCCCACTTGGCGTCCCAGCCGGTCCACAGCACCACCACGGACTCGTCCGGGATCCGGCCGTGGCGCTTCTCCCAGGCCTTGAGGTCGTCGATCGTGACCGCGTAGTCCGGGTTGTGCGCCGCCTTCGCCCGTACGTCGATCTTGACCGCGGGCCGGAACAGGTCCGCCGGGTCCATGTCGTCGGCGAGCGGCTCCCCGGTGTTGAAGTGCCCAGGCGCGCCCCAGTGCGTCCCGGTGTGCTCGCCTTCGCGGACGAACTGCAGGTAGTAGCCGTCGTCGGGGATGGTGGCGATGGTCTCCAGCTCGAAGGCCGGGTCCCCGGGGAAGACGTTGGTCGTGGCGGGGTCGTTGACGTGCGACAGGTTGACCAGGTTCAGCTGGTCCAGCCGCACCGGCGGCGCGGCTGCCGTGGCTGCCGTGGCTTCCGAGGCCTGCGCCGTCCGCCCGGACAGCGCGGCGCCGAACACCCCGGCCAGCCCCGCGGCCAGCACCCTGCGTCTCATCGGCATGAGGGATCACCTTTCACCGGGTCGGGTGAGGCCCCGACTCAGCACGGTCATATCACCCTGGCTGGGCGCGGCCAACGAGTTGCGCGAAGATGGGGCCGTGGACGACGACATCGAAGACAACGCCGACAACGGCATCCTCGACCCCGAGGACACATTGGACGACCGCGACGAGCTGGCGGAGGGTTATTCTCCGCCGGAGCGCGCGCAGGCCACCGAAGGCTGGGGCACCACCGCGCGCGAGACGGCCGAGGGCGAGAGCTGGGCGGGCCGGCTCGCCCGCGAGGTCCCCGACCTGGCCGACGACCGCGAAGACGACGGGCTCGGCGACACCGGGGACACCGACGGCGAGCTGATCGACGAAGAGGTCGGCGACGTCCGCGCGGGCCGCCTGGTCGCCACGGACGAAGGCTTCGGCGAAGACACCGACGAAGAGCTGTACGCCTCGGACGCCGGCATCGACGGCGGAGCTGCTTCGGCGGAGGAAGCGGCCGTCCACGTGATCGACCCGTCCCGCCGCTGGTGAGCCGGCGGGCCGTCGCCGAGTCCGTCAGCGGCTGACCTCGTATTCGCGGACCGCGGCCAGGTACTCCACGATCGCGTCGCGGTTGCGCAGCAGGCATTCCGCCCGCCTGGTCATCCGGTCGCGCTCGGCCTCCAGCGTCGCGAGCATCTCCGGGGTCGCGTCCGGGAAGTAGATCGTCCGGGGCTTGTCCAGGCAGGGCAGGATCTGCTTGATGATCCGGGTCGGCAGGCCGGCGTCGAGCAGGCCGCGGACCTGGACCACCCGGTCGACCGTCGGCTCGTCGTAATCGCGGTAGCCGTTCGGGCCGCGGCCGGCGACGATCAGGCCCTGCTCCTCGTAGTACCGGAGGAGCCGCCGGGACGTCCCCGTGCGCTCCGAAAGCTCACCGATCCGCATGTGCCCCACCTCACGTAGACCTTCACATCAATGTGAGGGTTCGAGCATAGCGGCATGACGAACCTCCGTACTCGAACGCTTCCGCTGACCGCCCTCCTCGCCCTGACCACCGCCGCGTTCGTCACCGTCCTCACCGAGGCGCTGCCCGCCGGCGTGCTGCCCGGGATGAGCGCCGGTCTCGGCGTCGGCGAAGCCGCGGCCGGCCAGGCCGTGACGATCTACGCGCTCGGCACCGCGCTCACCGCGATCCCGCTGTCCGCCGCCACCGCGGCCTGGTCCCGCAAGCGCTTGCTGCTCACCGGGATCGCCGGGTTCGCGGTGGCCAACACCGTCACGACGCTGTCCTCGGACTACGCGCTGACGATGGTGGCCCGCTTCGTCGCCGGCGTGGCCGCGGGCGTCGTCTGGGCGCTGCTCGCCGGCTACGCGCGCCGGCTCGTGCCGGACCACCAGGGCAAAGCCATCGCGATCGTGATGGCGGGCATCCCGCTGGCCCTCTCGCTCGGCATCCCGGCCGGGACGTTCCTCGGCGGCCTGCTCGGCTGGCGCTCGGCGTTCGGCGTCATGTCGGCGATCGCGGTCGCGCTGCTCGGCTGGGTTGCCGTGGCGGTCCCCGACCGGCCCGGGCAGACGACGGCCCGGACGCCCGTCCTGCGCACGCTCGGCGTCCCCGGTGTCGTGCCCGTGCTCGCCGTGACGCTCGTGTTCG
Source organism: Amycolatopsis kentuckyensis (assembly GCF_002155975.1). Lineage (GTDB taxonomy): Bacteria > Actinomycetota > Actinomycetes > Mycobacteriales > Pseudonocardiaceae > Amycolatopsis > Amycolatopsis kentuckyensis. Next base: position 17,486 of record NZ_MUMI01000106.1, on the reverse strand, counting down.
TGCTGGCGCACACCGTGCTCTACACCTACGTCGCCGCCTTCCTCGGCCACGCCGGGATGGCGGACGCGGTGGACGTGGTGCTGCTGGTGTTCGGGATCGCGTCGATGGCCGGCATCGGCGTCGTCGGCGCCCGGATCGACCGCGCGCTGCGGACGCTGACGGTGCTCAGCACCCTTCTGGTCGCCGTGGCGGCGACGCTGCTGGCGGTGTTCGCGGGCAGCCCGGCGCTGGTCTACGCCGCCGTGGCGCTGTGGGGACTCGGCTGGGGTGGCGTCCCGACGCTGCTGCAGACGGCGGCCGGGAACGCCGGCGGCGACGCGGCCGACAACGCGCAGGCCATGCTCGTCACGCTGTGGAACGCGGCGATGGCCGCGGGCGGAGTGGCCGGCGGGGTCCTGCTCGACGCCGCCGGGCCGGCGTCCTTCCCCTGGACGTTGCTCGTGCTCCTGCTGCCGGTGCTCGCCGTGGTGCTCGGCGCGCGGCGGCACGGATTCCCCGCACAGCCCTGAACGAGTCCTGAGTGGACGAAGGGCCCGGGCGCGCTCACACCCGGGCCCTCCAGCTTTTTCAGCAGCGGCCCGCGATGGCCCGCAGCAGTTCCGCGTTCGCCGTGTCCCCCGACAGCTCCCAGGCGAACACGCCGCCGAGCCCCTGCGACTTCGCGTAGCCGGCCTTGGCCGACGCCGTCTCGGGCGTGTCGTAGCTCCACCACTGCGAGCCGCACTTCGCGTACGCCGTACCGGCGATCTTGCCGTTGGCGGGGCACCTGGTCTTGAGGACCTTGTAGTCCTCGACGCCCGCTTCGTAGGTGCCGGGGGCCGGGCCGGTGGCCGTGCCGCCCGGCTGCTTCTGCGTCACGCCGTCCCAGCCGCGGCCGTAGAACCCGAGACCCAGCAACATCTTCGCCGACGGCACGCCCTGGCGGCGCAGCTTCTGGACGGCCGCGTCGGCGTAGTAACCGGCGGTCGGGATGCCGGGGTAGGCGCGCAGCGGCGAGTGCGGCGCGGTCGGCCCGGTCGGACTGGCGCCGGCGACGAAGTAGTCGTAGGTCATCACGTTGTACCAGTCCAGGTACCGGCTCGCGGCGCCGTACTCGGTGGCGTCGATCTTGCCGTCCTTCGAGCCGTCGGCGGTGATCGCGGCGGTCACCAGCTGGCGCCCGAACTTCGCGCGCAGCGCCTTGACCAGCTCGGTGAACGCCTTCGGCCCGCTGGTGTCGCAGGTGTTCCCGCAGGCGTTGGGGTACTCCCAGTCGACGTCGATGCCGTCGAAGACGCCCGCCCAGCGCGGGTCGTTGACCAGGCGGTAGCAGGATTCCGCGAACGCGGCCGGGTTCTTCGCCGCCTCGGTGAACCCCGCCGACCACGTCCAGCCGCCGAAGGACCACAGCACCTTGAGCTTCGGGTGCAGCTTCTTGAGCTGGCGGATCTGGTTGAAGCTGCCGTGCAGCGCGCCGGGTTCGGTGCTGTCGGCCTGGCCGCTGACGCTCGTGGCGGCGTCGTAGGGCATGTCGTGGTCGGCCCACGGGTCGCCGACCGCGCAGCCGCCGCCGGTCACGTTGCCGAAGGCGTAGTTGATGTGGGTCAGTTTCGCGGCCGAACCGGACGTCTCGATGTCCTTGACGTGGTAGCCGCGGGCGTAGACGTCCCAGTCGGCGAAGTAGGCCATCACCTTGCCCTGGCCCTGACCGGCGTCCGCCGGCGGCGCGACGACGGAGGCACCGGCGAGCGCGAGCGCGACGACGGCGATGCGTTTTCTCATGCGGAGCACGGGATTCTCCTCACCGGCCGGACGAGCGGACGCGCTGAGGCTAACAGGTCCAGACCACTGCGGACCAGAGCGAATCGTGTGGTCAGCGGGTTTCGGTGTACCTCGGCAGCCGGGTGCGGATTCACCGTGCGATGATCGGCCGATGACCGAGTTCGGCTGCGCCCGCTGTTCCGGCGAAGACGCCCTGACCGCGCTGGCCTTCTGCACGACCCGGCTGAACAAGACCCACCGGCTGGTCGAGCGGTCGCACTTCAGCGTCTCGCTGCGCCGGTGCCCGGAATGCGGCCAGTCGTTCGCCACGATCTTCACCGAGTTCGTCGACCGGTCGAGCGGCGAGGACGCGCAGTACTTCGACTTCGTGCCCCTCACGACGGCCGAGGTGTCATCGCTGGCCGCGCAGGGCCCCGGGGTGGACCTGGCCGAGCTGGGCGCGCTGGGCAGTGTCCGCCGCCGGCTGTCGTCGAGCTGGCCGACGGGCGGCGAGAAGGAAATCGCCTGGCGGACCGACTCGCTCTCGGTGCGCGAAGGTCACTGACCGGCCAGGCGGAGGATCGCCGCGGCGCTGCGGTCGACGTCGGCTTCCGTCGTCGACCAGCCGGACACCGAGATCCGCAGGTACCGGCGGCCGCGCCAGGTGGTGCCGCCCAGCCAGCAGGTGCCGTCGTCCTGGACCTTCCGGATGATTTCGTCGGTGTCGCCGCCGAAGGACACCAGGACCTGGTTGAGGACGACGTCGTTGGCGATCTCGGCCCCACCGTCGGCGAGCTTTCCGGCGAAGCGGCGGGCCAGCCGGCAGCAGCGGTCGACGAGCTCGGCGACGCCGTCGCGGCCCAGCTCGCGCAGCGCCGCCCAGACGGCGAACCCGCGGGCGCGGCGCGACGACTCCAGGGTCAGGTCGCCCATGCCGCCTACCTCGCCGGCGCCGGTGAGGTAGGCGGCCCGGTAGGCGATCGCCGCGGCGTGGACGTCCGGACGGGAACAGAAGACGAAGCCCGAGTCGTACGGGACGTTCAGCCACTTGTGCCCGTCGCAGGCCCAGGAATCGGCGAGTTCGACGCCGTCGAGGAGCGCCCGGGTGGCCGGGTTGGCGGCGGCCCAGAGCCCGAAGGCACCGTCCACGTGGAGCCAGGCACCGGGCGCGGCTTCCCGGGCGGCGCGGAGGTCGTCGCACGCGCCGGTGTTCACGTTCCCCGCCTGCAGGCAGACGATCAGCGGCCCGGTCCCGGCGGCGCACACCTTCCGGAGGTCTTCGACGTCGATCGCGCCTTGCGGGCCGGCTTCGACCGGCTCGACGGCCCGGGTGCCGAAGCCGAGGAGCCGCAGGGCGCGATCGACGGTGGCGTGCCGCTCTTCGCTCGCGACGACGCGGACGCGCGGGGCACCGGTGAGCCCGTCGCGTTCGACGTCCCAGCCGGCTTCGGCGAGCACGTGGTGCCGCGCGGCGGCGAGGCCGGCGGTGTTCGCGGCCTGTCCGCCGGTGACGAACCCGGTGGAGGCCCCGGCCGGCAGCCCGAGCAGGTCCTTGAGCCAGCCACCGGCGACCTCTTCGGCGGCGGCCGCGGCGGGCGAGAGGACCGCGTTGAAGCCGTTCTGGTCCCACCCGGCGGCCAGAACGTCCGCCGCGGTGGCGGCGGGGAGGGCGCCGCCGATGACGAAGCCGAAGAACCGCGGCCCGGCGGTGGCGACGAGCCCGGGTTCGGCGGCGCGGGCCAGGAGGGCGTGCAGGTCAGTCACCAGCCGACTGTAGGCCGGGTTCGCGGCCCCGGCGCCGAGATTCTCGATCGGCGGCGGCTGTACCTGGCGGCTGGGGGCTGAAATGTTAGATGTTACCTTCTCCTGTTCAGCCGCTAAGCCGCCTTCGGGTGGGCGGCCCGGCGGTTCTCCCGCGCCAGCTCCACCGTCGTCGCGATGCGCCGCCGCCGCGTCTCCGGCCGCTTGGCCTTCGCGATCCACTCCAGGATCAACCGCCGCGACGAGGGCGGGAACCCCTCGAAGAACCGCAACGCCACCGCATCCCCCGCCAAGGCGCACCGAAGATCCTCCGGCACCACCCCGTCCTGCGCCTCGGCCAGCAGATCCCACGTTCCGGTGCGCCGCGCCAGATCCACCATCGCCTGCCCCGCCGGCGCCATCGCCCCCGCCGCGGTCAGCCGCAGCACCCGCTCCCGGTTCACCCGGCTCCACGTGCTCCCCGGCTTCCGCGGCGTGAAGCTCAGGTACGTGCTCTCCGCGTCACGCCGCAAAGCCTTGCTGTCGATCCACCCGAAGCACAGCGCCTGCTCCATCGCCTCGTGGATCAGCACCCCCGGCACCGCGCTCCCCTTGCGCCGGATCACCAGCCACACCGACGACTCGCGCGGCGCCGCCAGCCACGACCGCCACTCCTCGACCGATCCGACCTCGAGCACCGCCACCCCATCGATCTTCTCCATGCCTCCCATGGTCCGCACTTAAGTGCTCATCTTCTGAGCACTTCAAGGCGGGAACAATCGGCGACCTCCCGGCGTAGCGTCCTGGTATGGAGACCCCGTTGAGCACCGACCGGCTCGTGATCCGGGACTGGACGGTGGACGACGCCGAAGCCGCGTTCGCGATCTACGGCGCGGAAGACGTCACGCACTGGCTGACCCCGGCCATGGACCGCGTCGGCGACATCGGCGCGATGCGCGCGGTGCTGCACGCCTGGCAGGAAACGCAGCCGAACCTGCCGCCGCCGCGCGGCCGGTGGGCGATCGAGCGCAAAGAGGACGGTGCGGTGATCGGCGGCCTCGGCATCCGGCTGCTGCCACCGTTCGAAGAGGACCTCGAACTGAGCTGGCAGCTGGCCCCCGGCGTCTGGGGCCAGGGTTACGCGTCCGAGGCGGCGACCGCGCTGATCGAGTGGGCGTTCACCCAGGACACCGAAGAGCTGTTCGCCGTCGCGCGGCCGAACAACACCCGGGCGATCGCGGTCGCCAAGCGGCTCGGCATGAACTGGGTCGGCGAGACCGACAAGTACTACAACCTGCGGCTGCAGGTGTACCGGATCCGGCACACCGACCTCATCGACTGACCGGCTCCAGCAGGAAGACCCGGATCTCGCGGTGCTCGGCCCGCACGGCGTAGCGGTCGTAGGCGGGCCAGTACGCCGCGACCGCGTCCCACATCTCCTGGCGCTCGTCCCCGGTCAGGAGCCGCCCGGTGACGTCGATGGTGTGCCCGTGCAGGGCGACCGTGGCCGCCGGGTTCGCCAGCAGGTTCGCCGACCACGCCGGGTGCGCCTCGCCGCCCCAGTTCGAGCCGATCACGACGTAACCACCGGCCCGCTCGACGTACAGCAGCGGCACCTGGCGAGGTTCACCGCTGCGGCGCCCGACCGTCGTGAGCAGCAACGTCCGCAGCCCGACCGCCGCGCCGACACCGACCCGGCCGCCGCTGATCCGCAGCAGCACCCGGTCGGCCGGCACGAGCGCCCGCCCGAGCACCGCGAACGCCCTGCTCTTGCCGAACCCGGCGAAGACACCCCGCAAACCGGCCACGGCCCGATCCTAGGTCTGGCAGGGTGGGCGATCGTGACCCGCCCCGAAACCGCCGCCGAGGTGTTCGACGCGCTCGGCACGGACTACGAACACGCCTTCCGCACCGCGACCGCGCACCGCGCCGCGCTCACCGACCTGCTCGACGCCCTGCCGCCGGAGGCGAAGGTGCTCGACCTCGGCTCCGGCACCGGACGGCCCACCGCGGACCTCCTGGTCGCCGGCGGCCACGACGTCACCGGTTACGACGTCGCCCCGAAGATGGTCGAGATCGCCCGGAACCAGGTGCCCGCCGCCCGGTTCGAACTCGCCGACATGCGCGGACTGTCCTTCGAGGACGGCAGCTGGGACGCGATCACCGCGTTCTTCTCGATGCTCCAGCTCCCCCGGGCGGAGCAGGAAACGATGATCGGCCGCCTGGCGGCCTGGCTGAAGCCCGGCGGCCTGCTCGTCTTCGCCACCGTGCCCGCCGACGTCGACGGGGTCGACATCGTCTTCATGGGGCACCCGGTCCGCGCGTACAGTTTCGGCACCGGCCCGCTCAAGGACCGGCTGCGGGCCGCGGGCCTCGAAATCGTCCGCGAGGAGGAGGCCGAGTTCGTCCCCGACCACCCCGACGCCGGCCCGGAGCCGCACGTCTACCTGACCGCGCGCAAACCGGACTGAGCCGTCAAGACCTCACGGCGTCGATCACCCGACGGACATGAATTTTGCTCAACTTCGTGCATGTCCCGGGCGGCGCACCCGAGCTAAAGTGAGGAATGGGCATCGAAGCTCCGGCCAGACCGGTTTCTCGCGAACACCGCGAACTGGTGCGCGAGATGCTGACCCGGTTGCCCGAGTTCGCCGATCGCCTCGCCCGCCTGCTCAGCGAGCAGGACGAGTTCTACCGGCAGGTGGCGGACGCCGCCCCGGACGAGCTGCGGCAGGTCTGCGAAGCCAACCTCGAACGCGCGCTGACGGCGCTGGCCGAAGGCCGCGGGCTGTCCCTCGACGCCGCCCGCAAGACCGGCCTGGCCCAGGCGCGCCGGGGCATCCCGCTGCCCGCCGTGCTGCGCGCGTTCCGGATCGGCGGCACCTTCGTCTACGAAGGGCTCCTCGAGCTCGCGGGCCCGGAGTTCCTCAACCCGGCCCGGACGATCGAGATCAACTCCTACGTCTGGAAGGCGATCGACTACTACTCGGAGGCGCTGACCACCGCGTACGAGGAGGTCGCGGCCGAGCCGTCGCACGCGAACGCGCGGCTGCTCGACGACCTGCTGCGCGGCCGGCTCGCCGGTCAGGCGGAGATGGAGGCCGCGGCCCGCGAGCTGGGCCTGCCGACCGCGGGCATGTTCGTCGCCGCGGTCACCGAGCGCGTCGAGCCGGACGAGCACGACTCCGTCGAGGCGCTGCTGCGGGCGCGGCGCTGGCGGTCGGCGTGGCGCCCCGGTGGCGAGGCGGGCCTGGTCGCGATCGACCGGATCGAGGACGTCCGGCGGCTGCGTGACGTGCTGGGCTCCCTGCCGGTCGCGGCCGGGATGAGCAAGCCGTTCACCGGCTTCCCCGACGTCCCGGACGCCCTGCACCGGGCCCGGATCGCCCGCCGCTCCCTGCCGACGGCGACGGCCGGCGTGGTGGTGTTCGGCGATTCGCCGGTGACGACGCTGGTCGCGGCCGCGCCCGGGATGGCCCGCGACGTCGTCCGCTCGGCACTGGCCGGGGTGCTCGCCCTGCCGCGCCCGGAGCGCAAGGTCCTGCTCGACACGCTGCTGGCGTGGTTCGCCGGCCACGGCTCGGCGAAGGAGGCCGCGGACCGGCTGTTCGTGCACCCCAACACGGTCCGCTACCGCCTGCGCCGCGTGCAGGAGCTGACCAAGCGCGACCTCACCGACCCGGTGGACATCGGCGAGCTGTACGTCGCGCTCGAGTCGGTGCGTCTGGAGCCCGAGCCGGATTGATCGCTTTTCGATCACTACCGATTGACTTTCGATAGGAACCCGGCGATAGTCGGCGCATGGTTACCGAGAAGTGGGCCGTTGCCGCGCTCAGGGTGTTCCTCGTGGTGCTGTTCGGCGTCCTCGTCGTGTTCCAGACGATGTCGCTGCCGGGCGGGATCGCCTACCACACGCAGCAGAACCCGCACGACGCGCCGCTGCGCTGGCCGTTGACCGCCATCGCGGTGTTCCTGGTGCTGTGCGTCGAGGTGGTGGTCGTCGCGACCTGGAAGCTGCTGACGCTGGTCAAGAAGGACCGGATCTTCACCACGGCGTCCTTGAAGTGGGTCGACGCGATCGTGTGGGCGGTGGCCGCCGCGTGGCTGGTGTTCGTCGGCATGCTGCTCTTCGTCGGCTTCAACGCGGACGACCCGGGGATGCCGATGCTGCTGTTCCTGGTGACCGTGGCGATCACGGTGATCGGGCTGCTGATGGTGGTCATGCGCGCCCTGCTGCGCCAGGCGACGACGCTCCGGTCCGACCTGGAAGCGGTCATCTGATGCCGATCGTCGTGCGCATCGACGTCGAACTGGCCAAGCGCAAGATGAGCGTCGGGGAGTTCGCCGAGAAGGTCGGCCTCACGCCGGCGAACGTCGCCGTGCTGAAGAACGGCCGGGCCAAGGCGGTCCGCTTCAGCACGCTGGAAGCGATGTGCCGGGTGCTCGACTGCCAGCCCGGAGACCTGCTGGAGTGGGTCGAGGACACCCTTTAGCCCAGGTCGGCGGGCCGCACGCGCAGCTTGGCGGCGATCCGGGCGAGCGCCTGCTGGTCGGCCGCGGTGAGCGGGTCGAGGACCGCCAGGACGCTGCGAACGTGCGTCGGAGCGGCGGTCTCGACCACCTCGAACCCGGCATCGGTGAGGGCGACGAGGGTGTACCGGCCGTCATCGGGATCGGGCGAGCGCTCGACCCAGCCGCGTTGCTCGAACCGCTTGACCACATTGGACAGCCGGGAGAGGGAACCGTTGGCCAGGTAGGCGAGTTCACTCATCCGCAGCCGGCGCTCGGGCGCCTCCGAGATGTGGCTGAGGGTGAGGTACTCGAAGAGCGTCAGGCCGGCTTCGTGCTGCAACGGCGCTTCCAGGCGGCCCGGGAGCAGCAGGATGAGCGAGACCAGCCCGGTCCAGGCTTCCTTTTCGGCCGGGCTGAGCCAGCGCGCGCCTCCGTGATCCGTGCCCATGACGGCACCTTATCCGCCGCGCGATGACTTCAAGCTTGAAGTTGTGCTACGTTGACTTCAAGCATGAAGTCAATCGAAGGGAACCCCATGTTCTTCGTGACCCCGGGCTACGGCCCCCGCCACCTGGCGGCCCTGCACTACAGCCAGGCGGTCCGGATCGGCGACCGCATCGAGATCTCCGGCCAGGGCGGCTGGGACGACGACACGGTGTTCCCGGCAGACCTCGAGGAGGAGATCATCCAGGCGTTCGACAACGTCGAGCGCACGCTGGCCACGGCGGGAGCCACCTGGGCGGACGTGGTATCGGTGGATTCGTTCCACATCCCGACGGCGGCGGACACGATCGGCGAGGACCACACGCGGGTGATGGTGGAGCAGTTCCGCAAGCGAATGGGCGACCGAGCCCCGATCTGGACGCAGCTGGGAGTGGCAGCACTGGGTGCACCGGGGATGCGGGTGGAGATCCGGGCGACGGCGATCGTCGGCCAGGACTGAGCTGCTCCGGCCGCTGGGCCAGCGCTGGCGCCCTGCCTGCCCCGCTCAGCCCGGGGGCAGGGCGCGGCCCGGCGCCACCTGCCGCGCCGGTTCGGGCGGCCCGGGTCGGCGGGCCGCCCGAGCAGAGCCCTGCGGCCCGAGCCACGCAAGGCCCGGCAGGCGGCGCCAAGCCACGCCGGCCGAGCAGGGCCCGGCGGGCGAGCCGAGCAGAGCCCTGCGGCCCGAGCCACGCAAGGCCCGACAGGCGGCGCCAAGCCACGCCGGCCGAGCAGGGCCCGGCGGGCAAGCCGCACCAAGCAAGCCGCTCCGGGGCTCAGGCAGGCGGAAGCAAGCCACAAAGCTCCGGCGAGCGGCGCCAAGCCGCGTCGAATCCCCGGCGGGTGTAGCTAAGCCGCGTCGGCCTCGACCAAACGAGCCAGCTCCAGCAGCGCCCCCTCGAAACCCGGGCCCGCCGTCAACGCCACCGTCAGCGGGCCACCCCGCCGATCGCGGCCCACCGGGAGCGTCACCGCCGGCTCCGTCCACCGAGGACGGTCCGAACCAGCCGACACCACCACGTCCGGGCGGGCCTGCCGATGCCGTCGGCCGCCCGCGTCGAGGTCCAGGACCACGTTTCCGTGCAACGAAAGCAGGGCCGCGACGTCCGCCACCGCGTCGCGCAGCTCGCGGTCGGCGATCGAGTCCGAATGCGCTCCGATCGCCGGGCGCAGGCATTCCGCGTCGCGGGCCAGGCGGGGGACGATCGCCGCGAGGTCGCCCGAAGCGCACGTCAGTACCCGGATTCCGGGCACGCCCGCCTGGGGGTCGGCGATGCTGATCCCCGCGCTCGCGGCAGCCGCCACGATCCGGGCCCGCCAGCGCGCGGTCGCCGCGATGGCGACCATCGATGGGTCCTGGGGCAAAAGGGGATTTCTCCTTCTCGGTCCGGCGCGGCGGCGGGGGGATCGTCCGATGGTGGGCCCGTGCCCGTTGTGCCCGGGAACAAACATGTTTGGTCGCTTGGTCCGAACGGCCGTGCGCATGCGACCTTCCGGTCGCACCGGGTGTCTGTGACCGCCGGTCACACTTTGACGCGCGACGTGGCGCGGGCCACTATCCGTGCACCTGATTACCGCCGGGTAATTTGTGTCTGACCCAGGAGGACCGTTGCGACGAGCTTTGGGCCTGATCTTGCTGGCACTGGGGGTCTTCGCGGTCGCCGGGGCGGTACTGCTGCCGACCTACGTCTACCCGAAGCTCGCCAAGGTGCCGCTCGACCAGGATTCGACGTCGGTGCTGGAAGGCACCGCGAGCAAGGTCCTCGCCGTGACCGACAAGGGCGCCGGCCCGGTCACCGAGATCCGCGAGAACGCGAAGCTGACCGCGACCGCCCGCGTCCAGGCGAACTTCGCCCGGCCCGAGATGCACGCGGACACCGACTACGCGGTCTGGCTGCTCGCGGTGCAGGTCAAGGACGACGAGGACGGCACGGTGCTCAGCGCGAGCAAGCGGCAGGTCTGCTTCGACCGGCGCACCTCCGAGGGCTACGTCCCGAGCGGGGATTCCGACCCGAAGTGCACCAAGGAAAGCAGCTACGTCACCGAACTCAAGGACAAGGCCGACAAGGACGGCGAGAAGCCGGCCGAGCAGAACATCTACAAGGCCCAGCCCGGCCTGAACTTCAAGTTCCCCTTCAACACCGAGCAGAAGGACTACCAGGTCTACGACGACAACACGGGCACGGCCGTCACCGCCCGGTTCGCCGGCACCGAAGAGGTGAACGGCATCGAGACCTACAAGTTCGTCCAGAACATCCCCGACACCAAGCTCGAGACGAAGTCGGTGCCCGGCTCGCTCGTCGGCGCGGCCGAATCGAGCGTCGACGCGGACCTGTACTACCGCGGCGTCAACACGATGTGGGTGGAGCCGGTCACCGGGGTCGAGGTGAAGCAGCAGCAACAGCAGCACCAGGAACTGCGGCGCGCCACCGGCGGCAACCCGACCGTCGTGTTCGACGGGACGCTCGCCTACAACGGCAAGACGATCGCGCAGATGGTCGACCAGATCGACCAGAACAAGGGCAAGCTGGAGTTCCTGTCGAGCACCGGCCCGCTCTGGCTCGGCATCGGCGGCGGGGTCATGATCGTCGTGGCGATCTACCTGGTGGCCCGCCGGCGCCCGGCCGCCCCGCCGGCCCCGCCGCGGCGGCGGCGGGAACCGGTGGGCGCCGGACGCTAGCGCCTCCGCAGCACCAGGACCAGATTCCAGGACGCAATTTCCCGGAGGCCGGGAATCCGCACGATCCACATCGCCCAACCCGGGTGGTACCGCGGATACCCGGCCACCAGATCGGCGAGCGGCGTCGTCTTCGCCCAGCGGAGTGCGGCGCCGACCGAAACCGGGAAGAGGCTTTCACCGAATTTGTTCTTCGGCTGCTTCCCGAGTTTCCGGACATAACGCTGCCGGGCGTAGTGACCGCCGAGGAAATGCCACGGCGCGGTCTCGTGACCGCCCCACGGTGAATACCACGGCGTGAACGACGCGAAAACCGTGCCGCCGGGCTTGGTCACCCGGCACATCTCATCGAGCATGACCCACGGTTCGGCGACGTGCTCCAGCACGTTCGACGAGTAGCAGATGTCCACGGATCCGCTGCGTACCGGCAGTTCCGTGCCACTGGCGCGGATCATGTTCTCTCCCGGCTCGCCGCGGGCGGACAGCTCGCCGACGTCCGGGTCCAGGCCGAGGTAGACCGCGCCGGCCGCGCGGAAGGCGTCGGAAAAATAGCCCGGGCCGCCGCCGACGTCGAGGATCGTGCGCCCTGACAACGGAGCGTGCGAGGCCAATTGCCGGACGGAGTCGGCGGCGAGCGCGGAATAGAAACCGTCCGGGTCCGTCTGCTCGGTGAGGAACGTCCGGAAGAGGGTCACGGAACGGCGGAGCGTCGCACGGTGCGGCTGCGCCGTCGCGACGAGAACCGGATTACCTACCATTGAACCGTCGCTTTCCCGAATACGTTCATCTAGGGTGTACGCACCAGTAACCTAGCACCGTCGCTACAGTTTGGATAACCCGATGGAACGTCCTCGTGTGCTCCTCCTCAACTGGCGCGACACCGGCCACCCCGAAGGCGGCGGCTCGGAGCGGTACGTCGAGCGGATGGCCGAGGGCCTGGCCAGAGCGGGGTACCGGGTCGAGATCCAGTGCGCCGCCTACCCGGGCGCGACGGCGGGCGAGTGGCGTGACGGCGTCCGCTACCGGCGGCGCGGCAACAAGTTCGGCGTGTACGCGCACGCCCTGCGCGCGATCCGCCGGGCCCGCGCCGATCTCGTGGTGGACGTGCAGAACGGCATGCCGTTCTTCGCCCGGCTGGTCGCCGGCTGCCCGGTACTGGTGCTCGTGCACCACGTCCACAAGGAACAGTGGATCAGCGCGCTCGGCGAGACGCTGGGCCGGATCGGCTGGTGGATCGAGTCGCGGCTGGCGCCGTGGCTGTTCCGCCGCTGCCGCTACGTCACGGTTTCCGAGGTCACCAAGGCGGAACTGGCGGAGCTGGGCATCGGGCGCGAGCGCGTCGCGGTGGTCCCGAACGGCCTCGACGCACCGCCGCCGTGCGCGTCCGAACGGGACAGTGAGCCCACCCTGGTCGCGGTGAGCAGGCTGGTGCCGCACAAGCGGATCGAGCACGCCATCGACGTCGTCGCCCGGCTGGCGCGGCGCTGGCCGTCGCTGCGGCTGGAGGTCGTCGGCCAGGGGCCGTGGGACGAGGTGCTGCGCGCCCACGCGGCTTCGCGCGGGGTCGCCGACCGGGTCGTCCTGCACGGCTGGGTCGACGAGCAGGCCAAGCACGAGATCCTCGCGCGCTCGTGGCTGCACCTGTGCCCGTCGGTCAAGGAGGGCTGGGGCATCGTCATCATGGAGGCCGCGGCGCACGGCGTCCCGTCGGTCGCCTACCGCGCCGCCGGCGGCGTCACCGAGTCCATTGTGGAAGGCCGGACCGGCCTGCTGGCCGACGACTTCGACGATTTCACCGCGCAGGTCGACGGCCTGCTGGCCGACGGTCTCCGGCGCGCGGAGATGGGGCTGGCGGGCGCCGAGCGGGCCGGGAAGTACAGCTGGGACGCCAGTGTCCGGCAGTTCGAGTCACTGGTCCGGGACGTCTCCGGGCAGCCGGTCCCCCGGCCCCGCACCCTGGTCCCGTACCGCGTCCCGGAACTCGGCCAAGAGCCGGGCGGCAGCGGCCGCGTCGAAGTCCTTGCGGCGGGCCCGCACGGTGACCGTGGTCTTGTCGCCGGTGGTCGCCGCGCCGAACGCCACGCCTGACCGGCCGCTCGCCGCCGGGTAGAACGCCAGCGTCCGCACGATGTCCCCGGTGGACACCACACCGAGGTTGGACACCAGGAACGTCGACCCGAGCCGGCTCGCCAGCAGCCGGGTGCCCAGCCGGGCGAGGCGGCTGCTGCGCGCCGGGAAGTCCGGCTCCGGCGGCTGCGCCCGCAGGACCGCGGCGACGTCCGCGCCACGCGCCAGCCGCAGCCGGAAGAACGCGCTGTCGTGCACCGGTTCCGGCGCCGCGCCGGGCCTCCTCGACGCGCCCAGCGCGGCCACGACCCGGGCCGTGCGTGCCCCGTGCGCGCGGTTCCAGCGTTCGGTGGCGCGAGCGGCGGCCGCGACGAACCCCGCGGCCCCCAGTCGCCGGCGCGGCTCGTGGCAGGCTACGAAGACGTCCCCTGCGGCTTCGCACCCACGGTCCGGCGTGATCCGGCCCGGTGGCGCGAAAAGCGCCTCAGCGAGCCGCTGGAGGGCCGAAAGGGCAAAGGGTTTGCCGCCCGTCCGCTCGCCGATCCCCCGCGCCGCCGAGGAAACCGGGACGTCGAGGAGGATGCCGAGCAGGGACAGCAGGCCGAGGCCGTCAAGGGCGCCGTGGTGCGCCGCGATGAGGAGCGTGGGTTCGCCGACGGCGACGCGCACCAGAGGCGCGCCGCGTTCGTAGGGCGCCGAAGCGAACCGGTCCCGGACGGCCGCCAGGTCGCCGATCCGCTCGATTTCCGGCACCGGTCCGAGGTGCGGGTACTGCTGGACCGCGGCCGCCAGCCGGGCCCGGAGCTTCTCCGGTTCCGGTGCGGCCGCGCCGAGTTCCGCTTCGAGGAGGATGCTCCAGGAAACGGTGGGGTCGCCGTAGAGCCCGACGACGCGGTGGGCGTGGTCGGAGGCGAGCGTCAGTGGTCCCCGTACAGCTTGAGCGGGTGGTCGGCAGGGTTGTACTTCACCTGCGCGTTGAGCTTCTGCTGCACCGGAGCGGCGGTGTCCGGGTCGGCAGAGGTGATGAGGGCGAAGCCCCCCGCTGTCGCCGCTCCGCCGCCGATGATGACGGCGACGATCGCGCCGATGACCGTGCCCACGAGTCACTCCTTCCGCGGCGGGAGAATCCTGCCGCGGCCCAATGTACGCATCGGTAACATGCGGCACAACACTGCGACGCAGAGCAACGTGAGCGCTACTCCGTTCGCCAGCAAGGCGGGCGTCCACGAGATCTCTTTCACGGCGGGCTCACCCGGGGTCCGGTACAGCGTCAGCCATTCGCCCGACCACACCCGCGTCGCGTCGGCGAGCAACCGCGCGTCGACGTAGCCGGGTGTCCCGTGTTCGACCAGGATCCAGCCGATGCCCGCGTCGGTGAGCTCCCGCGCGGACGTCGCGGCGGTGACGTCACCGATCCTCGGGTCCTCGCCGGCGATCCGGTCGGCGCCGACCAGCAGGGTGTCGTCCATCAGCACGGGTTTCGGCAGCACGCGCGGCGCCGGGTCGAGCTGGGTGCGGTCGTCGTTCCAGGCGAACCCGCGGAACGCCGAGAGCGGCAGCACGAGCACGTCACCCGGCCGGTCACCGAGCTTTTCGGACACCGCCTGCCAGTCGGCCGGGTACTGCGCGGTGGCCAGCCGTCCCCAGCCGCCCCACGCGAGGTCCGGCATGGTCAGCAGCGGGAAGACGGCCGCCGCCGTCACCAGCGCGGCGCGGCCCCGCGCGGTTTTCAGCTTCGCCGCGGCGGCTTCGACGGCCAGCGCGAAACCCAGCGCGAGCGGCAGGGCCCACCACGCCACCCATTTCTGGGCGTCACGCAGCAGTCCGGCGCCGGGCAGGTGCCGCGTCGCGGCGGTGAGCAGCGTGTCACCACCCGGCAGCGTCGCCAGCGAAGCCAGGAGAACGCCGAAGACGCCGAGCGCCGTCAAGGAGACGACCGGCGCCTTCCCCCAGCGTTGCGCGAGTGGCCGGAGACCGGCGACCGCCAGGGCGACGACGACGAGCGTCAGCACGGGAACCAGTGGCACGGCCCGGCTTTCCGGCACCGTCTGGGAGTTCCAGATGCCGCCGAGGCCCAGCACGCTCAGCAGGGCGGGGCCCCAGCTTTCGGCGCGGGCGCTGAACGCCGTGACGCCGGCGGGGTCGGAGAACGTGCCGCCGGCGTTGCGGAACGTCGGGACCAGCCAGGGCAGGTTGAGCACGATGGCGAGCGGGATCGTCTGCCACAGCCGGCGCGAACCGGCGGCCACGACCATGACGGCGGCCGCGAGGACGCCACCCGGCGGCGTCAGCACGGCCGGGGCGCAGGCGATCACCAGCTTCGGCAGGCCACGGGGTTCGTGCGCCCGCACGGCGAGTCCGGCGGCGACGATCCACGGCAGGGCCGCGTACGTCAGGAGCAGCGGCCAGTGCCCGATGAACAGCCGTTCGGCGACGTACGGCGTCCAGGCGTAGGCCGTGGCCGCGACGAGCCGGGTACCCAGGTGTTCGGTCGGGACGAGCCGTCCCGCGCCGAGGGCGGCGAAGAAGACGGCCAGGAGCAGGACGATCTTCTGGACGAGGTCGCCGGGCAGCACGGTGGTGGCGAGCGCGACGGCGGCGTCGGCGGGGACGGACCGCGGCAGCGTGCTGCCGACCCCGAAGGCGTCCGGCACGAAGTACTGCCGGGGCGCGAACACCATGTCGTAGCTCAGGACGAACCCGCGCCCGAGCAGGGGCCCGCAGACGGCGAACGCCAGCGCGGCGGACAGCACGGGGAGGGCGAGCCGCCTGCTCGGTGCGTCCACGGCCCTTCCTTTCCGTTGCGTGCGCGGTTATGGTCCCTGGTCATTACCCACCGGTAACGGGAGCCCGCCGTTGAGCGTAGACACCGAAGTCCCGGCCCGGACGGGCAACCGGGTCGCGGCGATCCTCGTCTCGCTCGCGCTCGCGGGCAACAACGCGGCCAGTTACGTGCTCAGCCTGGCGGCCGCGCGGATCCTCGCGCCCGGCGCGTTCGGGGAACTCAGCTCGCTGCTGGCGGTGCTGGTGATCGGCGTCGTCCCGGCGATGGGCCTGCAGACGGTGGTGGCGCTGCGGGTGGCCCGCTCGCCGTCGCTGTCCCAGGGGTCGCTGTTCGCGCTCGGCCTGGTGACGAGCGCGATCGTCGCGACGACGGCGTTGACGCTGAGCCCGTTGCTGGTGCTGTTGCTGCACCTGGGTTCGCTGGCCCCGGCGCTGCTGGTGACGGCGGCGCTCGGGCCGTTGACGCTGCTGGGCGTGTTCCACGGGCTCCTGCAGGGCAGCCACCGGTTCGCGGTGCTGTCGGGCCTGATCGCGCTGGAGGGCGTCGGCAAGGTCGGCGGTTCCCTGGTGGGGCTGGTGATCTCGGGGTCCCCGACGGGTGCGCTGGCCGGGGCGGCCGCGGGTTCGCTCGCGGTGGTGGTGGCGGGCTGGCAGCTCTGCGGCCGCCCGCGTCCCCGCTGGGCCGACCGCCACGGCGGCGAGGTGCTGCACACGGCGCAGGCGATGCTGGCGCTGGTCCTGCTGGTCAACCTGGACCTGGTCCTGGCGCGCCACACGCTGCCGTCTTCGGAGGCGGGCGAGTACGCGCTGGGGGCGATCGTCACGAAGATCGCGTACTGGCTGCCGCAGGCGGTCGGGGTGCTGGTGCTGCCGCGGTTCGCGGTGTCCGACCACCGTCGGCGGGCGCTGCCGGTGGCGCTCGCGGTTTGCGCGTGCCTGGACGCGGTGGTCATGCTGGTTTCGCTGGTACTGGGGCCATCGCTGCCGGCGGTGCTCGGCGGCGCGCGGTACGCGGGGAGCACGATGCCGGTGTGGCCGTTCGCGCTGGCGGGCTCGATGCTGGCCCTGGTCCAGATCCTGCTGTACGCCCGCCTGGCGGACGGCGACCGCCGCGTGACGGTCCTGATGTGGTCGGCGGTCGCCGTGGAGGCGTTGCTGATCACGACGTGGCTGCACGGTTCACCCACCCAGGTGGTCACCGCGGCGGCTTGCACGGCCGGCGCCTTGGCCGCGGCCGGCGCACTCCTGGAGCTCAGGCCCCGCAAACCGGCCTGAGCAGCCCCCGATTTCCACACTACCGCCGCCCACCGACACTTCCGCAGCCCCAAAGCCCACGCAACCCGCCCCGCAACCCCCGTGATCCAAGCCGGAACCCACGTGATCCAAGCCGGGACCCGCGTGCTTGAAGCCGGAACTCGCGTGATTCAAGCCGTAACTCGCGTGATTGAAGGCGGAACTCGCGAGTTACGGCCCCAATCACGCGAGT
>NZ_MUMI01000105.1 GCF_002155975.1 Amycolatopsis kentuckyensis | reverse complement strand
GCCGTCCACAAGCCGCGGCTGCCGGTCGCGATCCCGCCGCAGCCCGGCAGCGGCGTCGCGATCAACCTGCCCGGCGGCAAGCAGGTGATGGCGCCGAACGAAACCGCGGCCAAGGCCGTGCGCAACGCGCTCGCGCAGCTCGGCGTGCCGTACGTGTGGGGCGGCACCGCGCGGGGCGTCGGCCTCGACTGCAGCGGGCTGACCATGACGTCGTACCAGGACGCGGGCCTGCAGCTGCCGCGGACGGCGGCGCAGCAGACGGTCGGGGCCGAGGTGCCCTCGATCGACCAGCTGCTGCCCGGCGACCTCGTCGTGTGGTCCGGTCACGTGGCGATGGTGATCGGCGACGGCCAGATGATCGAGGCGGGCGACCCGGTGCAGATCAGCAAGATCCGCACCACGAACGCGGGACAGTCGTTCATCGGCTTCTACCGGCCTACGGGGTGAGCTGTGGCTGAATTCGACATCGAACTGGCGTCCGCGCGGATCGCCGAGCAGGCGGCGCGGGCGGGCGCGGAGGTTTCCGCGCGCCTCGAGCGCTCGGGCCCGGTGGTGGGCAAGGCTTCGGCCGGCGGCATCGAAGTCCAGGTGGCGCCGGGCGGATTGCTGACGGGCGTGTCGATCCACCGGTCGGAGTTGCGGCACGGCTCCGCGGTGATCGCCGACCGGATCTTCGAGCTCGCCCAGCGCGCGACCCGGCGGGCGGGTGACCGGATGTACCACGCCTTGTCTGCGGCGGTCGCTCCGGAACAGCTCGAAACCCTGGGCTACGAGCCGATCCCGGACGACGACCCGGACGCCGAGACGTACTCGTACGGAGGGGGACCGCGGTGATCACGACCCGCCAGCTGATCGCCCAGGCCCGGGCGCGCGAAGAGGCGATGGCCCGCGTGGAGGAGCTCCTGGCCTCGGCTTCCGGTACGGCGCACGACCGCGACGGGCAGGTCGAGGTGACGGTGGACGCGCGGGGCAAGCTGCTGCGGCTGTGGCTCGCGCCGTCGGCGGTGGAGCTGGGGGAACGGTTGGGGCCCTTGGTGGTGGAGATCGCCCAGGCGGCCATGCGCGAGGCCACGCAGGACGGGTACAACAAGGTCGCCCTGCTGGTGGGCGAGGACATGACGTACATGATCGAGCAGATGACGGGGATGCCGGCGCCGGCCCGGGCGGAGGACGACGACCCGGGGATGACGGTCGAGGAGTTCCAGCGGCTGCGGGAGGAGCGGCTGGGGTCGGCGCCTGCTGCGGCTCCCGCTGCGAGCGTCGAGGACGAGGACGCTTACTGGGAGAGCTTCGACCCGGCCTCCTTGCGCTCGGATCGCTGAGCAGCCCCCGTTTTCCACGCTACCGGAGAGGGCCGACAAAATCGTGAGAGTCGTGTCCTGGCCGGGTTTCCACAACACCCGGGACCTCGGCGGGCTGCCGACGACGTCCGGGCGGACGACCGGGTTCGGTGCCTTCTTCCGGGCGGCGGACCTGCGGTTCGTCACCGAGGCGGGGTGGGCGCAGGCGCGTGACGCGGGCGTCCGCACCGTCGTCGACCTCCGGAACGCGGACGAGATCCGGCCCGCGGCCGAACTCCGGACCGCGCAGGCGGGTTCGGCGCAGTTCGTCGCGGCCACCGCGGGTCCGGTCACGCCGGCCGGGATCGCCCGGCTCGAAGTCCCGCTCGACGACATCGGCGACCTCGCCTTCTGGCAGCGCATCAACGGTGCCGGGCTCAACGGCTCCCCGCTCTACTACCCCGTTTTCCTCCGGGAGAAGGCCGGGCGCTGCGCTGCGGTCGTCAAGGCGATCGGGCACGCCTCCGAATCCGGTGGGGTCCTCTTCCACTGCGGCGCGGGCCGGGACCGGACGGGCCTGATCGCGCTCCTGCTGCTCGCGCTGGCCGGCGTCGAACCCTGGGCGATCGCCGCCGACTACGCCATGTCGGCCGAAGGCGTTGCGGCGCTGTACGCCGCGATGGGCGTCGACGACCAGGGATCGATCATCCGGGCCGCCCTCGCGAAGCACGGCACCACGCTCGAAGGTGCCGTGCTGGCGACGCTCGACGGTTTCGACGTCGAGCGGTACCTGCTCGACGCCGGTGTCACCGGTGGCGAACTCCGCGCCCTGCGCGCCCGGCTGGTCGTGCCGTCCCGCTGAGCGGAAACCGAGTTCGCTGAGAGGTCTGGACCAACGTCTGAGCCTATGTATTAATTCAAGGCGTGAATTTTGGTCTCTCGACGAGGAGGACCCGGATGCGCCTCGGACGCAGGCTGGGCATCGGCGCGCTGGCTCTCGCGTTGGTGCTGACCTCGGAAACCCCCGCGCTCGCCGGAAACGGCCCCGCCTACAAGGACTCCTGGCGCCCGGTCAAGGTGCGGGTGGCCGATCTGCTCTCCCGGATGACGCTCGACGACAAGCTCGGCCAGATGGTGCAGGCCGAACGGCTCGGCGTCACCAGCCCGGCCGACGTCACCGCCGGGCGGCTCGGGTCGCTGCTCTCCGGGGGGAGCTCGCAGCCGACGCCGAACACGCCCGTCACCTGGGCCGACATGTACGACGGCTTCCAGAAGGCCGCGCTCGCCACGCCGCTCGGTATTCCGCTCGTCTACGGCGTCGATGCCGTTCACGGCCACAACGGCCTCTACGGCGCCACCGTCTTCCCGCACAACATCGGCCTCGGTGCCACGCGCGATCCGCGGCTCGTCGAGAAGATCGGCCGCGCCACCGCGGAAGAGGTCTCCGGCACCGGGATCGACTGGGACTTCGCGCCCTGCCTGTGCGTCGCCCGCAACGATCGGTGGGGCCGGACCTACGAGTCCTTCGGCGAAGACCCGCGGCTCGTCACGCAGATGACGTCGATCATCACCGGCCTGCAGGCGAACCGGGTCATGGCCACCGCCAAGCACTACGTCGGCGACGGCGGCACCACCGGCGGGGTCAACGAAGGCAACACCGAGCTCAGCGAACAGGAACTGCGCGCGATCCACCTGCCGCCGTTCCGGGCCGCGGTGCAGCGCGGGGTCGGCTCGGTGATGATCTCCTACAGCAGCTGGAACGGCGTCAAGATGCACGCCGGCTCGTACCTGATCAACGACGTCCTCAAGAAGGAACTCGGCTTCGGCGGGATCGTCGTCTCGGACTACAACGGCGTCGACAAGATCGACGGCCAGAGCGGGTTCACCCCCGAAGAGGTCGAGGCCTCGATCAACGCCGGCATCGACATGGTCATGGTGCCCTTCGAGTGGCGGAAGTTCCTCGGCACGTTGCGGTCGCTGGTGCTCGAGGGCCGGGTGCCGATGAGCCGGATCGACGACGCCAACCGGCGCATCCTCACCAAGAAGTTCGAGCTCGGCCTGTTCGAGCACCCGCTGACCGACCGGCGGTTCCTCGCCACCATCGGCAGCAAGCCGCACCGGGATCTCGCGCGCCAGGCCGTGCGGGAATCGCAGGTGCTGCTGAAGAACGAGCACCACGTCCTCCCGCTTTCCCGGCGCGGCAAGATCTTCGTGGCCGGCAAGAGCGCCGACGACCTCGGCAACCAGTCCGGCGGCTGGACCGTCGGCTGGCAGGGCACCAGCGGCCCGGTCATCCCCGGCACCACCATCCTGCAGGGCCTGCGGCAGAAGTCCTCGAACGTCACCTTCGCCAAGGACGGCACCGGGATCGACCGGAGCTACGACGTCGCCGTCGCGGTCGTGGGGGAGACGCCGTACGCCGAGGGCAAGGGCGACCGGCCGCAGGGAATGGGGCTGGACGCCACCGATCTCGCCACGCTGCGGACGCTGAAGGACTCCGGCGTGCCGACGGTCGTCGTGCTGGTTTCCGGGCGCCCGCTCGACATCGCCGCGCAGCTGCCGGACTGGGCCGGGCTCGTCGAGTCGTGGCTGCCGGGCAGCGAAGGCCAGGGCGTCGCCGACGTCCTCTTCGGCGACTACAACCCGACCGGCAAGCTGCCGGTGACCTGGATGCGCAGCGCCGACCAGCAGCCGATCAACGTCGGCGACGGCAAACCCGCGCTGTTCCCGTTCGGCTTCGGCCTGCGCTACTCGCACCACTGGTGATCCCCGTCCCCCACCGGAAAGGTTCACGCATGCCCCGCCGTCCCCTGCTCAGGATTCTCGCCTTCTTCGCCGCCTGCCTAGGACTCTCGCTGGGCGCCCCGGCGGTGCAGGCCGCGACGCCGTTCAAGGTGCTCGCCTTCTACAGCGGCTCCTACGACGCCGCGCACATCAGTTTCGAGAAGGAAGCCAACGTCTGGTTCCCGCAGCAGGCGGCGGCCAACGGGTTCACCTACACCGCGACGACCAACTGGAACCAGCTCACCACGATCACCCCGGACCAGTACCAGGTGGTGCTGTTCCTCGACGACCAGCCGCAGTCGCAGGCGCAGTTCCAGGGCTTCCAGCGGTACGTGCAGGCCGGCGGCGGGTTCTTCGGCTTCCACGTCACCGCCTACAACGACAGCTCGACGCCGTCGTACGCGAACTGGTTCCACAACGACTTCCTCGGCACCGGCCGGTTCACGTCGAACACGTGGGGCCCGACGCCGGAGACGCTGCGGATCGAGACCCGCACGCACCCGTCGACGGCGAACCTGCCGGCGACGATCCGGTCGTCGACGTCGGAGTGGTACGCCTGGCAGAACGACCTGCGCCAGAACGGCAACATCACGATCCTGGCCTCGATGGACCAGTCCACCTTCCCGATCGGCACCGACCCGAACCAGACCTGGTACAGCGGCTACTACCCGATCGCGTGGACGAACAAGAACTACAAGATGCTCTACGCCAACTTCGGCCACAACGCGATGAACTACGAGACGAACACGGCGCTGTCGTCGACGTTCGAGAGCGCCGACCAGAACCGCTTCGTGCTCGACGGCCTGAAGTGGCTCGGCGGCGGCGGGACGACCACCCCGCCGGACCCGGGCACGATCGACCCCGCGGTCTTCTACGCCGTGACGAACAAGGCGTCCGGCAAGTGCGTCGACGCCCGCGCGGCCGGCAGCGCCAACGGCACGGTGATCCAGCAGTACACCTGCAACGGCACCGCGGCCCAGCAGTACCAGTTCGCCCCGACCAGCGGCGGCTACGACCGGATCAACAACCGGACGAACGCGGCCCAGGTCATCGACGTCACCGACGTCTCGACGGCCGACAACGCCGGGCTGCAGCTGTGGTCCTACAGCGGCGGCGGCAACCAGCAGTGGCAACCGGTGTCCGAGGGCGGCGGCTACTACCACTTCGTCGCCCGCCACAGCGGCAAGTGCCTGACCGTGCCGGGATCGTCCACAGCGGACAGTGTCCAGCTGGTCCAGGCGGCCTGTAGCGGCAGCGCCGCTCAGTCGTTCAAGGTCGCCTAGCGGGACGTGAGGGGCCACCTTCCGAGGTGGCCCCTCACGGATCAGTCGCGCTCGATGAGGTGGCCGACCACGTCCGGGCCCGGGTGGGCGTGGCCCGAGCCGTCGCGGCGGACGTCGATCTCCGGGAGTTCCACCGGGTCTCCGTTGCGGGCCGCGCCGGCCGGGCGGGGGCCGATCCAAGCCACTCGCAACGCCGTCTCGCCCTTGAGGAAACGGTGGGCCCGGACGCCGCCCGTGGCGCGGCCCTTGGGCGGGTACTCGCTGAACGGGGTCACCTTCACGCTCTGGCCCGTTGCCGTGATGACCAGCGGCTCGCCGTGCTCGTCGTCGTCCGTGCGGACCGCGCCGAAGAACACCACCGAGCCCGAACCCACGTTCATGCCCGCCATGCCGCCGCCCTTGAGGCCCTGCGGCCGGACCAGCGAGGCCGCGTACTTCAGCAGCGACGCCTCCGACGACACGAACGCCAGCGTCTCCGTGCCGTCCGTCAGCCACGTTGCGCCGACGACTTCGTCGCCGTCCTTCAGCGAGATCACTTCGAACTCGTCCGAGCGGACCGGCCACTCCGGCGCACAGATCTTCACGACGCCGGCGCGGGTGCCGAGCGCGAGGCCCGGGGAGCCCGCCGCCTGCTCGCCCAGCGGCGCGATGCCGATCACCGTCTCGCCCTTCTCCAAGGGCACCAGCTCGCGAGCCGCCATGCCGCCGCGCAACGACACCGTGCCGGCCTGCTCGGGCAACACCGGCAGCGGCAGCACGTCCGTCTTGAACGCCCGGCCGCGGCTGGTCACCAGCAGCACCTGCCCGCGCGCGGTCGTGTGGACGACCGCCGAGACCGCGTCATGCTTCACCCGGCCGTTGCGGCGGCGCGTCTCCGTCGCCTCCTCGGACTCCGCCGCGGTGCGGGCCACCAGCCCGGTCGCCGACAGGATCACCTGGCACGGGTCGTCCGCCACTTCCAGGGGGCCCGAAGGCTTCGACGCGGCCAGGACTTCCTTCAGGTCGCCGTCGATCAGGGCCGTGCGGCGCTCGGTCGGGAAGTCCTTCGCGATCTTCGCCAGCTCCGCCGAGACGAGCTTCTTCAGCACCGACTCGTCGTCGAGGATCTTGGTCAGTTCCGCGATCTCCTCGCGCAGGCGCTCCTGCTCCGACTCGAGTTCGAGGCGGTCGTACTTGGTCAGCCGGCGCAGCGGCGTGTCCAGGATGTAGGTCGCCTGGATCTCCGACAGCTTGAAACGCGTCATCAAGCCGTCCTTCGCAGCCTGCGCGTTCTCGCTTTCGCGGATGAGCTTGATGACCTTGTCGATGTTCAGCAGCGCGATCAGCAGGCCGTCGACCAGGTGCAGGCGCTCTTCGCGCTTGCGGCGCCGGTACTTCGTGCGCCGCGTGACGACGTCGTAGCGGTGGCGGAGGAAGACTTCGAGGAGTTCCTTCAGGCCCAGCGTCTGCGGCTGGCCGTCGACGAGCACCAGGTTGTTGATGCCGAACGACTGCTCCAGCGGCGTGAGCCGGTACAGGTCCGCCAGCAGGGCCTGCGGGTTGACGCCCACCTTGCACTCGATGACCAGCCGCGTGCCGTTCTCGCGGTCGGTGAGGTCCTTGACGTCGGCGATGCCGGTGAGCCGCTTGGACTTGTTGACCTCGTCGGTGATCTTCTCGATCACCTTCTCCGGGCCGACGCCGTAGGGCAGCTCGGTGACGGTGATCGCCTGGCGCCCGCGGCTGCCTTCCAGGGGGCCGGTCTCGACGTTCGCGCGCATCCGGACCACGCCGCGGCCGGTCTCGTAGGCACGGCGGACCTCGTCGAGGCCCAGCAGCTTGCCGCCGGTCGGCAGGTCGGGGCCGGGCACGAACTCCATCAGCTTGTCGAGCGTCGCCGACGGGTGCGTGATCAGCCAGCGCGCCGCCGCGATGACCTCGCCGAGGTTGTGCGGGATCATGTTGGTCGCCATCCCGACCGCGATCCCGGACGTGCCGTTGACCAGCAGGTTCGGGAACGCCGCGGGCAGCACGGACGGCTCTTCGAGCGAACCGTCGTAGTTCGGCCGGAAGTCGACGGTGTCCTCGCCGAGCTCGCCGACCAGCTGCATCGCCTCGGGCGACATGCGCGCTTCGGTGTACCGCGAAGCGGCCGGGCCGTCGTCGGGGGAGCCGAAGTTGCCGTGGCCGTCGATCAGCGGGACGTTCAGCGAGAAGTCCTGCGCCAGCCGCACCATCGCGTCGTAGATCGCGACGTCACCGTGGGGGTGGTACTTGCCCATCACGTCGCCGACCACGCGCGACGACTTCACGTACGCGTGCGTCGGCCGGTAGCCGTTCTCGTTCATCGAGTACAGGATCCGGCGGTGCACCGGCTTGAGCCCGTCCCGCGCGTCCGGCAGGGCGCGCGAGTGGATGACCGAATACGCGTACTCCAGGTAGGAGTCTTCGATCTCCGTCTTCAGCGGGTTCTCGAAGACCTGGGCCCCGGCGGCGTCGAACGCGCTCGGATCGACCTTGGTGGTGGTGCCCTTGCGGCGTGCCACGGCAGAACTCCTTGGTAGCTACGAAATCAGGCGTCGATGGCTTCGCGGTCGACCCGGTCGGAGGAGGCGACCAGCCAGTTCCGCCGGGGCTCGACCTTCTCGCCCATCAGCAGTTCCAGCGCGCCCTCGGCGGCTTCGGCGTCGTCCATGGTGATGCGGCGGACCGAGCGGGTCGCCGGGTTCATCGTGGTCTCCCACAGCTCGTCGGCGTCCATCTCGCCGAGACCCTTGAACCGCGGCACCGGCGTGACGATGTTCTTGCCCGCCCGCTCCAGCTCGGCGAACTTCTGCTCCATCTCCCGCTGGGTGAAGGTGAAGTGCGTCTCCGGGTTGCGGCCCTTCGTGACGAGCTTGTGCAGCGGCGGCATCGCCGCGTACAGCCGGCCGTCCTCGATCACCGGGCGCATGTACTTCGCGAACAGCGTGATCAGCAGCGTGCGGATGTGCGAGCCGTCGACATCCGCGTCCGCCATCAGGATCACTCGGCCGTAGCGCATGGTCGTCAGGTCGAACGTGCGGCCGGTGCCCGCGCCGAGCACCTGGACGATCGACGCGATCTCGGCGTTCTTCAGCGTGTCGCCCAGCGACGCCTTCTGGACGTTCAGGATCTTGCCGCGCAGCGGCAGCAGCGCCTGGTACTCCGACACGCGCGCCATCCGCGCCGACCCCAGCGCGCTGTCACCCTCGACCAGGAACAGCTCGCTGCGGGCGACGCCGGTGGTGCGGCAGTCGACCAGCTTCGGCGGCATCGCCGCGCCTTCGAGGGCGGTCTTGCGCCGGGCGGCGTCCTTCTGCTGCTTCTGGGTGAGCCGGACGCGGGAGGCGTCGACCACCTTCTGGAGCACGACCTTGGCTTCGGACTTCGTCTTGCGATCCTCGGTCCAGGCCTTGACGTGCTTGTCGACGATGCCCTGCAGCACGCGGGTGATCCCGGCGGTGGACAGCTCGTCCTTGGTCTGCGACGTGAACTGCGGCTCCGGCAGCCGGACGTGGATCACGGCGGTCATGCCCTCGAGGACGTCCTCGATCGTCGGCATGTCCTCCTTGGGCTTGAGCAGCCCGCGGGTCTTGGAGATCGCGTCCTGCAAGGCCTTCGCCATCGCGCGGTCGAAGCCGCGGCGGTGGGTGCCGCCGTGGACGTTGCGGATCGTGTTGGTGAAGCACTCCACCGTGCGCTCGTAGCCGGTGCCCCAGCGCAGCGCCACCTCGATCTCGGCGTGCCGCTCCACATTGGACTGCATGACGCCGGCCGCGTCGGCCGCGTTCTCCTTGTACGTGCCCTCGCCGGTGATCAGCAGCGTGCCGCAGACCGGCTTTTCGCCCGACGGCGTGAGGAAGTCGACCATGTCGACCAGGCCGTTCGGGAAGTGGAAGGTCTCCTCGTTGATCGTGTCTTCGATCGCGGTGCGCAGCACGTACGTGACGCCCGGGACGAGGAACGCGGTGTTGCGCAGCTTCGCCCGGACGCCTTCGACGTCGAGCGCCGCGCCGGACTCGAAGTAGCGCGCGTCGTACCAGTAGCGGATCGAGGTTCCGCTGCGCTCGCCGCGCTTCATCTTGCCGGTGACGTTCAGCCCGGACCGGCGGGTGAACTTCGCCTTCGGGCCGGGCGCGTCGAAGGTGCCGGGGACGCCGTGCTTGAACGACATCTGGTGGACCTTGCCGTCCTGCTTCACCGTGACGTCGAAGCGGTGCGACAGCGCGTTGACCGCCGAAGCGCCGACGCCGTGCAGGCCGCCGGAGGTCTTGTAGCCGGAGCCGCCGAACTTGCCGCCGGCGTGCAGCCGCGTCAGCACCAGTTCGACGCCGGACAAACCGGACTTGGCGTGGGTGCCGGTCGGGATGCCGCGGCCGTCGT
>NZ_MUMI01000104.1 GCF_002155975.1 Amycolatopsis kentuckyensis | reverse complement strand
CGCCGGACCGGCCGGCCGGTGACCTGCGCCAGGATCCCCGCCGTGGTCTCCCGCCCGGCGGCGGCCGTCTGGGCGCCCTGCTCGGCGAGCGCGGTCTCGACCTGTCCCGCGCTCTGCTGGAGCGCGGTCCGTCCCGCGGCGGCGCGGTGCCGGATGGAGGTGCGCACGGTCGTCAGCAACCGGGTCAGCCCGGCCGAGACCGAGCCCCCGATCTCCGCCACGGCGGCGGCGCCTTCGCCCGTCGCCCGGCCGATCGAGCCGGTCGCCTGCTCGGTGGTCCGGGCGAACTGCCGGTGCACGGGTTCGGTCTGCAGGCTCACCTGCCCGGCCAGCTCGGCGGCCTGCCGGAGCAGGTCGCCGCGCACCTCCGGGCCGGCCCCGCGCAGGTCGGCGTCGGTGTGGCCGAGGCTGCCCCGGATCTGTTCGGCGGTCTGGCCGGCCACCTCCTGGGCGGCCCGGCGCATCGCGGCCGTGGATTCTTCGCTTTCGCCGTGGAAGGAGCCGAGCCGTGCCGTACCCCGCTGCCGGGCGTCGTTCGCTTGGCCGTCCACGGCGCCGCGCACGGAGTTCGCGACGCTGTCGGCGGTCGACACGGCCTCGTCGCCCCGGGTCGTCCCGGCCTGCCGCACCCGCGCGGCCCCTTCGGCGACGAGCGCCCCGGCCTCGGCCTGCTGCGCGGTGTGCCGCGAGGCCAGCTCGGCTCGAGCACCGGATCCGGCGGCGCCCACGGCAGCCTGCGCGGCGGCGACCGCGCCGGCGACCTGCCGCCGAGCGGAGGCAACGGCTTGCCCGACGGCACCGAGTTCGGCCTGTTCCCGCTGGGTGAGCTGCTCTTGTTCGGCGGAGACGGCGGCGCGGTGGCCGGTGAGCGTGTCCTGAAGGGCGGCGTCGAGTTCGGCTTGGCCGGCGTCGTCGTGGGCCCGGACCTCGTCGTAGAGCTCGGCGGCGGCCGCGGCGAGTGGGCGCTCCACGGGGATGGCGGGGGCGATCGCTGTGGTGCCCGGCGCTGCGGCGAGCTGCGGGGGTGCTTCGGTTTCGACCTCGGGTTCGGGTTCGGGCTCGGCAACCTCCGGCGGCGTTCCGGCGGCCATCTCGCCGCCGGACTCGGCTGTGTGCTGGGGCGCCGCGGCTTCGGCGGCGGCCGGGCGTTCCGTCGGGGTCGGGGTCGCAGCTGCCGCGGTCTCCGGGGCCAGCGAACGCTCCGCCGGGGCTGCGGCCGCCGAGCTTCCCGACGGCCCGGCGACCTCCGGCGACGCAACGGCAGCCGCCGCCCCACTGCCGGGCTCAGGCGCGCCGGCGGTTTCCGCGGTCGCCGGGGCGAGCCGCCGCTCTGCGTCGACTGCGGTCCCGACCTGCTCCCGGCCGGGTGGCTCGGTGATCACCGGCGCCGGCGCCGGTACCTCGACCGCCTCCGGCTGCATGCCGGCCGCCCCCACCCCGCCAAGCTCTGCCGCGGGCCCCGTCAGTGAGCGGGTGACCGCCTGGTTCCCCGCCAGCCTCTGCAGGTCCAGCACCCGTTGCTGGGCGCTCGGCGGTTTCGGCCTGCGCTGCTCGCCGCGGCTGCGCTCGGCCGGTTCGTCGCCGGCTTCGGCCTTCCCCCGCATGGTTCCATCTGAAACGCCGTCGATCCCCTCGGCAACGGCCGGCCGGGCGGTGGCGCGGGCACGCTAGGCCGCCCGAAGAGGCGTCAGCGAACACTTTCCGTTCCTTTGCCGGGTTGCATGTCGGTTACGCATCTCACTCCGATGCACCCGGTTCCCCCCTTCGACGTCTTCCCAGTGACGTTACGTAACAGGGGGAGGCGTCAACGATGACACGATGGGCGCGGCGGCCGGGCACGTGGTTCACCGTCACCCTGGCGCTCGCCTTGGCCGGGGTCCTGATCCTGACCCTCGACCGCGGCCACGCCGGGCCCGCCCAGCAGGGCGCCGGGCCGCCACCGCCGCCGTCCACCACGGCTCCGGTCGAAGTCAAGCCGCCGGAGTGGATGCGGCCGCTGCGCCCGGGCGAGAAGCCGCCGCAGTTCGTGCTCTTCTCCTTCGACGGGGCCGGCTCGCACGAACACTGGGGCCGCTACCTCTCCCTCGCCAAGTCCGTCAACGCGCACTTCAGCGGGTTCCTCTCCGGCATCTACCTGCTGACCGACCAGCAGCGGACGCGCTACACCGGACCCGGCCACAAACCGGGCTCAGCCTCGATCGGGTTCGGCGGCAGCGCCGACGAAGTGGCCACCCGCGTCCAGGACCTCAACACTGCCGTCGCCGCGGGGCACCAGGTCGGCACGCACTACAACGGGCACTTCTGCGCCGGCTCCGAACCGAGCGTCGGGCGCTGGACCGCGCCGGGCTGGACCGACGAAATCGGGCAGTTCAGCCGGTTCGTCGACGATGCACACGATCGGCTGGGACTGCACCTGTCCGCCAAGGACGTCACCGGTGGCCGGACGCCGTGCCTCGAAGGCAACTGGGCCGCCGCCTTCCCCGCCATGCGCGCCGCCGGTTACACCTTCGACTCCAGCCAGCCCTCCGACGGCGTCAAGTGGCCCACCCAGCTCGACGGCATCTGGGAGTTCTGGATGCCGTACGTGAAGGTGCCCGCGCTGCACAAGAAGGTCATCATGATGGACTACAACCTGTGGTACCAGCTCGGCCACTCCAAGAACGACGCCGGGCAGTACACCCAGGCCACCCTCGAGACCTACCGCGGCGCCTACCAGGCCGCCTTCGGCGGCAACCGTGCTCCGCTCGTCATCGGCAACCACTTCAACGACTGGGCGGGCGGGGCGTTCTCCCGGGCCGCGGAAGGCTTCATGGGCGAGGTGTGCGCCAAACCCGAGACGGTCTGCGCCACCTACGCCGAAGTCACGAAGTGGATGTCGCTGCAGGATCCCGCCGTCCTGGCCAAGTACCGGTCGATGCCGCCCGCCCAGGCCGGCTGACCGGCGGCTCCCCCGTGTGACGTTGGCCACCGGCGTCCCGCCGCGGTGGCGGCTTCCTCGGCAAACCCCGCCGGACCAGGCGCGGCCACGGGAATCTGCGTACGTTGGCAGCGAACTACGGGCCGCTGCCCGTATGGTTTGTGACCAACCGCTTAGTAGGCTCGCGGGCACGAGCCCGCTTCTCAACGACGAGGAGGTCCCCCGTGACCGATTCCCCTTCCCGTGTCGCCGTGGTCACCGGTGCCGGCCGCGGCATCGGTGCCGCCGTCGCGGCGCGGCTGGCCGATGACGGCTTCGCCGTCGGGCTGCTGGACCTGGACGAGGCCGGTGTCAAGCAGGGCGCCGAGGCCATCGTCGCCAAGGGCGGCAAGGCCGTCGGGGTCGCTCTCGACGTCAGCAACGCCGAGCAGGTCGAGACCGCCGTCGCGCAGGTCGCCGCCGAGCTCGGGCCGCCGGTCGTGCTGGTCAACAACGCCGGCATCACCCGCGACAACCTGATCTTCAAGATGACCGAGCAGGAGTGGGACTCCGTGCTCGGCGTGCACCTCAAGGGCTCGTTCCTGATGACCCGCGCGGTGCAGAAGCACATGACCGAGCAGAAGTACGGCCGGATCGTCAACCTGTCGAGCACGTCGGCGCTGGGCAACCGCGGCCAGGTCAACTACTCCGCCGCCAAGGCCGGCATGCAGGGCTTCACCAAGACCCTCGCCATCGAGCTGGGCAAGTTCAACGTCACGGCCAACGCGATCGCGCCCGGCTTCATCGCCACCGACATGACCGCGGCGACCGCCGAGCGGCTCGGCATGAGCTTCGAGGACTTCAAGGCCGCGGCCGCCTCGCAGATCCCGGTGCAGCGCGTCGGCACACCCGAAGACATCGCGAACCTGACGTCGTACCTGGTCAGCGAGGGCGCCGGATTCGTCTCCGGCCAGGTCATCTACGTCGCCGGCGGACCGAAGGACTGAGGCTGATGCGGGAGTTCCGGAACCTCGACGAGTTCGCCGCCGCGGCGGGCGAGCACCTCGGGTACAGCGAGTGGATGACGGTCACCCAGGAGCGGGTCAACCAGTTCGCCGACGCCACCGACGACCACCAGTGGATCCACGTGGACGAGCCGATGGCGGCCGCGGGCCCGTTCGGCGGCACCATCGCCCACGGCTTCCTGACGCTGTCGCTGCTGTCGGCGTTCGGCCCGAAGATCTACCGGGTCAACGGGATCACGATGGGCATCAACTACGGCCTCAACAAGGTCCGCTTCCCGCAGCCGGTGAAGGTCGGCTCGAAGGTGCGCGCCGGGGCGGAGCTGGTCGAGATCACCGACATCCCGGGCGGCAAGCAGGCGGTGTCGAAGTGGACGATCGAGATCGACGGCGAAGCGAAGCCCGCTTGCGTCGCCGAATGGGTCACCCGGTTCCTGGCGTGAACGCCCGGCCGGGGTGATCCCGGCCGGGCCCGCTGTACGACATACCGACTAGTCGGTATGCTCTCTCGAATGAAGCTTGAGGAGGCCGCATGAACCCGCCGGGACTCGACCTGGGCCGCCTGCGCGCCCACCTGGAGGCGCAGCGGCCCGGCCTGGTCGCCGGGGAGCTGACCGCGGACGTCGTGGAGGGCGGCCGGTCGAACCTCACCTACGTGGTGGGCGACGGCCGGTCGCGCTGGGTGGTGCGCCGCCCGCCGCTCGGGCACGTGCTGCCCACCGCGCACGACATGGGCCGCGAGTTCCGGGTGATCTCCGGCCTGCGCGACACCGCCGTGCCGGTGCCCGAAGCGCTGCTGCTCTGCGAGGACCCCGACGTCGTCGGCGCACCCTTCTACGTGATGAGCTTCGTCGAGGGCACGCCGTACCGGACCGCGGACCAGCTGGGCGAACTCGGCCCGGAGCGCACCCGGGCGATGGCCGACGCGCTGGTCGGCACCCTCGTCGACCTGCACGCGGTGGACCCCGCCGCCGTCGGGCTCGGCGATTTCGGGCGGCCGGAAGGCTTCCTGGAGCGGCAGCTGCGGCGGTGGAAGAAGCAGCTGGACGCCTCCCGCAGCCGCGACCTCCCGGGCGTGGACGAGCTGCACGACCGGCTCGCCGCGGCGGTCCCGGTGTCCGGCCGGCCGTCGATCGTCCACGGCGACTACCGCCTCGACAACGTCCTGGTCGACGGCACCGGCAAGATCTCGGCGGTGCTCGACTGGGAGATGTCGACGCTGGGCGACCCGCTGACCGACCTCGCGCTGCTGGTGGCCTACGCCGAGCGCGACAAGGTGTCGCTGCCGTTCGTGTCCAACGCCAGCTCGGCGCCGGGCTACCCGGGCACCGACGAGGTCGTCGCCCGCTACGCCGAGCTGTCCGGGCGGGACGTCTCGCAGCTGAACTGGTACGTCAGCTTCGCGTTCTTCAAGCTCGCCGTGATCCTGGAGGGCATCTACTACCGCTTCAGCAAGGGCCAGACGGTCGGGGCCGGCTTCGAAGGCGTCGGCGCCGGGGTCGCGCCGCTCATCGCGCACGGCAACGAGATTCTCAAAGAGGAGAAGTAAATGGACTTCGCGTTCGACGAGAAGACCGAGGAGCTGCGCGGGAAGCTCCTCGAGTTCATGGACTCGCACATCTACCCCGCCGAGCCGGTGTTCGAGCAGCAGCTCGCCGAACGCGACGACCCGTGGGCCATCCCGCCGGTCGTCGAGGAGCTCAAGGCCGAGGCCCGCAACCGCGGGCTGTGGAACTTCTTCCTCCCCGGCGAGCACGGCGCGGGCCTGACGAACCTGCAGTACGCGCCGCTGGCCGAGATCACCGGCCGCAGCATCCGGCTCGCGCCGACCGCGCTCAACTGCGCGGCCCCGGACACCGGGAACATGGAAGTGCTGGCCATGTTCGGCAACGAGCAGCAGCAGAAGCAGTGGCTGGAACCGTTGCTGAACGGCGAAATCCGGTCCGCCTTCGCGATGACCGAGCCGGACGTCGCCTCCTCCGACGCCCGCAACATCGAGACCGCGATCCGGCGTGACGGCGACGAGTACGTCGTCAACGGCCGCAAGTGGTACATCTCCGGGGCGATGAACCCCGCGTGCAAGATCTTCATCGTGATGGGCAAGACCGATCCCGAAGCCGCGCCGCACAAGCAGCAGAGCATGATCCTGGTCCCCCGCGACACGCCGGGCGTCACGGTCAAGCGCGGCATGCACGTCTTCGGCTACGACGACAGCGACCACGGCGGCCACGCCGAAGTGCTGTTCGAGGACGTCCGCGTGCCGGTGGAGAACCTCATCGCCGGCGAGGGCGACGGGTTCGCCATCGCCCAGGCCCGGCTCGGCCCGGGCCGCATCCACCACTGCATGCGCGCCATCGGCATGGCCGAGCGCG
Source organism: Amycolatopsis kentuckyensis (assembly GCF_002155975.1). Classification (GTDB taxonomy): domain Bacteria; phylum Actinomycetota; class Actinomycetes; order Mycobacteriales; family Pseudonocardiaceae; genus Amycolatopsis; species Amycolatopsis kentuckyensis. The sequence continues at coordinate 32,310 of NZ_MUMI01000104.1, read as the reverse complement.
CGCTGGAGCTGATGTGCCGCCGCGCGATTTCCCGCGAGGCCTTCGGCAAGCCGATCGCCCAGCAGGGCGTGGTGCAGGACTGGATCGCCGAATCGCGGGTCAAGATCGAGCAGCAGCGGCTGCTGGTGCTCAAGACCGCCTGGCTGATGGACACCGTCGGCAACCAGGGCGCGCACACCGAGATCCAGGCGATCAAGATCTCCACCCCGATCACCGTCGAGTGGATCCTCGACAAGGCCGTGCAGGTGCACGGCGCGGGCGGCGTCAGCCAGGACTTCCCGCTGGCCGCCATGTGGGCCGGGAACCGCACGCTGCGCCTGGCCGACGGGCCGGACGAGGTCCACAAGCGCTCGCTGGCCCGGCGCGAACTGAAGAAGTACCTCTCGGAGGGCGCGAAGTGACTGTCACCGCCGAAGACCTGACCCGCCAGGCCACGGAGTTCCTGGCCGCGCACGACCCCGCCTCGACCGACCGCATGGAGTTCCTGCGGGCCCGGTTCGACGCCGGGCTGGCCTGGATCCACCTCCCCGCCGGGCTCGGCGGGCAGAACGCGCCGCGCGCCCTGCAGTCCGTTGTGGACGCCGTGTTCACCGAGGCGGGCGCGCCGGACAACAACCCGCGCCGGATCGGCATCGGCCTCGGCATGGCCGCGCCGACCATCCTCGCCTTCGGCACGCCGGAGCAGCGCGAGCGCTTCCTGCGTCCACTGTGGACCGGCGAGGAGGTGTGGTGCCAGCTGTTCAGCGAGCCCGGCGCCGGCTCCGACCTGGCCGCGCTGGGCACCCGCGCCGTGCGGGACGGCGACGACTGGATCGTCACCGGCCAGAAGGTCTGGACGTCGGGCGCGCACGAGTCGCAGTGGGCGATCCTGGTCACCCGCACCGACCCGGACGTGCCCAAGCACCAGGGCATGACGTACTTCCTGTGCGACATGACCGCCCCCGGCGTCGAGGTCCGGCCGCTGCGCCAGATCACCGGCGAGGCCGAGTTCAACGAGGTCTTCCTCACCGACGTCCGGATCCCGGACACCCAGCGCCTCGGCGCGGTCGGCGAGGGCTGGAAGGTCGCGCAGACCACGCTGATGAACGAGCGCGTCGCGATCGGCGGGCACGTCCAGCCGCGTGAAGGCGGCCTGATCGGGATCGTCGCGAAGACCTGGCGCGAGCGGCCCGAGCTGCGCACGCCGGAGCTGCGCGACCGCCTGGTCCAGCGCTGGGTCGAGGCCGAGACGCTGCGGCTGGCCGGCACCCGGCTGCGCCAGCAGCTCGCGGTCGGCGCGCCCGGGCCGGAGGGTTCGGCCATGAAGGTCGCCTTCTCCGAGCTCAACCAGGCGCTCACCGGCCTGGAGGTCGAGCTGCTCGGCGAAGAGGGCCTGGCCTACGACGACTGGACGTTCCGGCGCCCGGCGATCGTCGACTTCACCGGCCGCGAAGCCGGCTACCGCTACCTGCGCGCGAAGGGCAACTCCATCGAGGGCGGCACCTCGGAGGTCCTGCGCAACATCATCGCCGAGCGCGTGCTGGGGCTGCCCTCGGAGCCGCGCGTCGACAAGGACGTCGCCTGGAAGGACCTCCCCCGATGACTGATCTGCTGTATTCGGACGTCGAAGAGGATCTGCGGGCTTCGGTCCGGGACCTGCTCAAGGACAAGGCCGGCGCCGAAGCGCTGCTGGCGCGGGTGGAGACGGCCGAGCCGTACGACCTGAAGCTGTGGCGCACGCTGGCCGACGAGGTGGGCGTCGCCGGACTGGCGGTGCCCGAGGAGCTGGGCGGCCACGGCGCGTCGGCCCGCGAGGTCGCCGTCGTGGCCGAGGAGCTGGGCCGCAGCGTCGCGCCGGTGCCGTTCCTCGGCAGTGTCGTGCTGGCGACGACGGCGCTGGTGCACGTCGGCGCGCGTGACTTCGTCGGCAAGCTGGCGGCGGGCCAGGCGATCGGCGCGCTGGCCGTGCCGCTGTCGACGGCGCCGGGCGCGGGCTTCCCGGCCTCGGTGACGGCGAACCCGGACGGCACGCTCACCGGCCGGGTGGGCACGGTCGCCGACGCGTCGGTGGCGGACCTGCTGGTCGTCCCGGCCGCCGGCCCGGACGGCCCCGCGCTGTACGTCGTCGAGGCGTCGGCCGCGACGGTGTCGGAGCTGGTGTCGTTCGACCTGACGCGGCGGGTGGCCGACGTGTCGCTGGAGAACGCCCCGGCCACGCTGGTCGCCTCCGGGCCGGAGGCCGCCGCGGCGCTGGAGCAGGCGCTGCTGTTCGGCGCGGGCATCCTCGCGTCCGAGCAGACGGGGGTCGCCGAGTGGGCGCTCACCGAGACGGTGACCTACCTCAAGGGCCGCTACCAGTTCGGCCGCCCGGTCGGCGGGTTCCAGTCGCTCAAGCACCGGCTGGCGAACCTGTACACGGACCTGGTCCTGGCCCGCGCGGCGGCCCGGAACGCCGCGGACGCGCTCGCCACGGGCACCGACGTCCCGATCGCGGTGGCGGTGGCCCAGGCCCGCAACGCGCCGATCGCGGTCCGCGCGACGGAAGAGGCGATCCAGCTGCACGGCGGCATCGGGATGACGTGGGAGCACCCGGCCCACCTGTACCTGAAGCGGGCCAAGGCGGACGAGCTCGCCCTCGGCACCCCGGGCCGGCACCGGGCCCGGCTGGCGGACCTGATCGACCTGCCCGCCTGATTTCCCCGGAAGCGGCCCGTTCCCGGCCCGGGAATGGGCCGTTTCCGCGTTTCGCAACACATTCGGCCGTGCCGGGCGGAGCGCCGGCTGCCGTACGCTGGCTCCTGCGGGGAAACGCTCAGCCGGGAGGTCGGCTCCGATGGCGCAGGCCATTCAGATGCACCTCAACCAGGCCCTGATGCGCATTCCCCGGCGGGCCGAAAGCGCGGACCGGTCGACGCTGGCCTCGACCTACGTCGCCGCGGGCTCGTTTTCCGCGATGATCAATTCGGCCGACCACCAGATCCTGTTCGGCCGCCGCGGCACCGGTAAGACGCACGCGTTGCTGCACCTGCAGGAACTCGTCGAGCGCACCGGTGACGTCGCGATCCACCTCGACCTGCGGACGATCGGGTCCACCGGCGGCCTGTACGCCAACACCGCGTTGAGCCCGGCCCAGCGCGGCACGCAATTGCTGGTCGACACCCTCGAAGCCGTGCACGACCGGCTTTTCGACTACGCCGTCGACGGCAATTCCGCGGACCAGGATGCCCTCTTGCGCGGTCTCGACGCGCTGGTGTCCGCCGCCACCGAAGTGGAAGTCGTCGGCGAAACCGAACAGGAACAGACTTTCGGCAACGCCGCGGAACGGGAACACTCGGCGGAATTGTCGGTCGCCCCGAAAGGCGGCGCCAAAGCCGGCGCGCGGCACAGGTCGTCGGCGACGGCGTCGAGCCGCCGCAAGCGCACCGGCGTCGAGCAGCACCGGGTGCTGTTCGGCCCGCTGAGCCGGGCGGTCCAGGCCGTGGCCGACGGCGTCCGGCCCGCCCGGCTGTGGCTGCTGCTCGACGAGTGGAGCAGCGTGCCCGTCGACCTGCAGCCGTTCCTGGCCGACCTGCTGCGCCGCAGCGTCCTGCCGGTCCGGGGGGTCACGGTGAAGATCGCCGCGATCGAGCACCGTGCGCGCTTCTTCGTCCCGCTCGAGGACGACTACCTCGGCATCGAGGTCGGCTCGGACGCGGCGTCCGCCGTCAGCCTCGACGACGCCCTGGTCTTCGACCAGTCGCCGGAGGCGGCCCAGGCGTTCTTCCGGGAGCTGTTCGCCAGCCACGTCCGGCCGATCCTCACCACGATGCTGCGGACGGCGGTGCCCGGCGACTTCGTCGACGCCGCCTTCCACCGGAGCGCGTTCCCCGAGCTCGTCCGGGCGGCGGAGGGCGTCCCGCGCGACGCGATCAACATCGCCGCCCTGGCCGCCCAGCAGGCCCGCGACGGGCGGATCACCCTCGCGCACGTGCGCCGGGCGGCCCGGGACTGGTACCTGCGGGACAAGCAGTCCGTGCTCAGCCGCGACGAGGAGGCCGACCGGGTGCTGAGCCTGCTGGTCGACGAGGTGATCGGCCGGCGCCGGTGCCGGACGTTCCTGCTCCCGGTCCGCGACCGCCCGGCGGCGATCGACACGCTGTGCGACGCGCGGCTGCTGCACATCCTCCGGCGCGGCGTCGTCGACCCGCGCCGCCCCGGGCGCCTGTACGACGGGTACGCGATCGACTACGGCTGCTACGTCACCCTGCTCGGCGGCGCGGAGGCGGACTCGGCGAAGCACCTCCCGGCCGACGTCTTCACGTTCGACAAGGCCGTGCTCGACCTCCGGCGACTGGGCCAGTATTCATGAAGAAAATTCAGTTTCCTTCGGAATTTTCGCTCACCTGAGCGAAAATTTTGTGAGCCAGGCCACTTCGCGGGTAAAAGGGTGACAAAAATGCCCTTCTTCCCATGGTTCTTGTCGACGCCCGGATCTAACCTGTGCGCCATGGAAACAGCCGTCGCCCCGACGGAAGCCGGGGTGCTGGAGCAATTGACCGTGACCGTGACCCCGGACGGTCACCGGCACAGCGCGCTCGCGGCCGGGCCCGCGTCGGGCGAACTGGTCCTGCTGCTGCACGGCTGGCCCGAGTTCGCCGACTCCTGGACCGAGCAGCTCCACGCCCTCGGCGAGGCGGGCTACCGCGCGCTGGCCGTCGACCAGCGCGGTTACGCGGCGGGCGCGCGCCCGGACGGCGTCGAGCACTACACGCTGGACCAGCTGGTCGGCGACGCCTTGGCGTTCGCCGAAAGCCAGGGAGCGGACCGCTTCCACCTGGTCGCCCGCGACTGGGGCGGCATGGTGGCCTGGGCGCTGGCGGCCGCCCACCCGGACCTCCTCCGGTCCCTGACGGTGCTGTCCACCCCCCACCCGGCCGCCCTCCAGCGCGCGGTGGCCACCGACGACGGCCAGTCCCACGACCTCGGCTACATCCGCTTCTTCCGCCGCGAGGCGGGCAAAGCCGAGAAATACCTCCTACGCGACGAAGCCACACAATTACGGGCTGTTTACAGCCGCCGCATTCCGAAAGCAATCGTCGAAGGCGCGGTGACCCGCCTTTCGGAGCCGGGAGCGCTCACGGCCACGTTGAATTGGTACCGCGGAGCCACGAACGACGACTTCGACATCCCGGCGGGCCGCATCACGGTCCCGACGCTGTACCTGTGGGGCCGCGAGGACCCGTACCTGGGCCAGAGCGCGGCGGAGCAGACGGTCCACCACATCGACGCGGAGTACCGCTTCCAGATCATCGAAGGCGCCAGCCAGTGGATGGCGATGGAGGCGCCGGACGAGGTGAGCGCGCTGCTGCTGGACCACATCCAGCGGCACTAGGGTGTGTCTGACAAACATCTCGGTGGGTGCTGGGATGCTGCTGGTCGTGTCGCGGTTTCAGTTGCTCTCAGACGATCAGTGGGCGTTGATCGAGGATCTGCTCCCGGCCCGCACCGGAAGCGTGGTCGGCCGTTCTCGGAGGCCAGGTCGATGGTCGAGGGGATCATCTACCGGTCTCGGTGCGGGATCGCGTGGCGAGACGTGCCGGCGGTGTTCGGTGCGTGGCAGACGATCTGGACCTGGCATCGCCGGATGGCCGGTGACGGCACCTGGGACACCGTGCTGCAGCGCCTGCTGAGCGCAGCGGATGAGGCCGGACTGGTGAACTGGTCGGTGGCGGTCGATTCGACGATCGCGCGGGCGCATCAGCACGCCACCAACATCACCCGCACCACGGGGGGCTGGGTCGAACTACACGGATCTACTCGCCGAGCCGCCTGACCACGCGATCGGCCGCTCCCGCGGCGGCTGGAGCACCAAAGTGCACCGCATCGTCGACGGGAACGGCCGACCACTGGTCGCTCTGGTCGGCCCCGGCCAGGCCGGTGACGCGCCGATGTTCCCGCACCTCATGCGCCACCTGCGCGTCGCTCGGCTTGGACGCGGCCGGGCCCGCATAGGCCCGACCGCGTCCGCGGCGACAAGGCCTACTCCTCGCGGGCGATCCGCAGGCATCTTCGTGCACGAGGCATTACTGCTGTGATCCCCGAGCCAGCCGATGAGGCGGGACACCGCAAACGCCGCGGTCGCAACGTCGTCGAACGCCGCTTCAACCTGCTCAAACAATGGCGCGGCCTAGCACTCGCTACGACAAGCTCGCCATCGTCTACCGATCAGCGGTCGTCCTGCACGCCGTCATCACCTGGACCAAGGCATTGTCAGACACGCACTAGCGGTGATCACCGGTCGCTGAGTGAGGTCCCGGTGCCGGTCACCGGCCCGGGGCTCCGCCGCGGTCCGGCGCGGCGGGACCGGGCCGGCGCCGGAGGGACACCCGGCCGCGGCGCGGCCCTACGCCACCGGCGGCCGCAGCGCGTCCAGCAGCAGGTCCGCGTAGTGGTCGCCGATCTGGCGGGCCGTCAACGACCCGCTCCGCCGGTACCACGACCCCAGGTGGTGGACCGACCCGAAGAAGAAGTCCACCACCACGTCGGCCGGCTTGTCCGTGCGGAACTCGCCCGAGCGCTGCCCCTCCTCGACCAGGCCGCGGAACCGCTCGTGGTACTTGCGGCGCTCGGCCCGGACCGCCTTCTGCTTGTCCGGGGACAGCTGGTGCATCGACTGCAGGAAGATCGTGTTGTCGTCGAGGTTGTCGATGCTGGACACCACCACGTCGGACGCCGCCGCCGCGAGGCGCTTGCGCAGGGGTGCGTCCGACGAGGCCACGCTCTCCAGCTGGCGGGTCTGCTCACGCAGGACCCGCGCGTAGATCTCGTAGAGCAGGTCGTCCTTCGAGCCGAAGTAGTGGTACATCGCGCCCTTGGTGACGCCCGCCGCCTCGACGATCTCCTGGACCGACGTGCGGTCGAAGCCCTTCTTGGCGAACAGCTTCGTGGCGTGCTCCAGCAGCCGCCGGGGCACGGCGGCCTGGTCTTCGCCGGTCGCCTCGCCCGGCTTGCGGGTGCTTGCTCGAGTCACCGCGGGACCCCCTCTCAGGACGCATCAGGATAACGCCACGACAGAAACCGCCGCGGGTTGTCCACGAGCATCGTCGTGATGTCCGCTTCGGACACCCCGCGTTCCCTCAGCGCCGGCAGCACGTCGCGGGTGATGTGCAGGTAGTGCCAGTTCGGCGCGATCGCGGGCAGCCGGTCGGCGGGCAGCCAGTCGATGTAGCAGGACGCGTCGTGCGAGAGCACCATGCTGCCCGCGTACCCGCGTTCGCACAGCGCCGCCACCGTGTTCACCCGCTCCTCGAACGGCAGCAGCAGGTCCAGGCCGAACCGGTCCATCCCGAGCAGCGAGCCGCGGTCGGCCAGTTCCGTCAGGTACGCCAGGTCCGCCGAGTCGCCCGAGTGCCCGATGAGCACCCGGGTCAGGTCGACGCCTTCGGCCGCGAAGATCTCCTGCTGCTCCAGCCCGCGCCGGGTGCCCGCGTGCGTGTGCGTCATGATCGGCGCGCCCGTCTCGACGTGCGCCTTCGCCACCGCGCGCAGCACGCGCTCGACGCCCGGCGTCACCCCCGGTTCGTCGGTGGCGCACTTGAGCAGCCCGGCCTTGACGCCGGTGCCCGCAATGCCTTCGCGCAGGTCCCCGACGAACATCCCGATCAGCGGGTCCTCGCCCTGCAGCAGCGTGCCGGGCCCGCGGAAGTGCAGGTAGTGCGGCACGTCGTGGTAGGTGTAGAGCCCGGTGGCGACGACGATGTTGACGTCGACCTCGGCCGCCACCCGCTGCACGCGCGGGATGTAGCGGCCCAGGCCGATCACCGTCGGGTCGACGATCGTGTCGATCCCGGCTTCCTTCAGCTCCCTCAGGCGCCGGATCGCCTCCGGGACGTGCTCTTCCTCGCGGAACCCTTCGTGCTCCGGGTAGTTCTCGGCGAATTCGGGGCTCAGCACGAAGAGGTGCTCGTGCATCAGCACCCGGCCCAGCGCTTCCGGCGCGATCGCGCCGCGGACCGTCTCGACCATCAGCCCCGCGCCCGCAGCTCGCGGCGCAGGATCTTGCCGCTGGTCGTCTTCGGCAGCTCGTCGAGGACTTCGACGGTGCGCGGGTACTTGTAGGCGGCGAGCCGTTCCTTGCACCAGGCGACCAGCTCCGCGGGATCGGCGGTCGCCCCGGGCGCCGGGCTGACGTACGCCTTCACCGTCTCGCCGCGGTATTCGTCGGCGATCCCGACGACGGCCGCTTCGCGGACCGCCGGGTGCGTGTACAGGACGTCTTCGACCTCGCGGGGCCAGACCTTGAAGCCGGACGCGTTGATCATGTCCTTCTTGCGGTCGACGACGTAGACCCAGCCGCGTTCGTCCATGAAGCCGATGTCGCCGGTGAGCAACCGGCCGCCGGGCAGCGCCTCGGCGGTGGCGTCCGGCCGGTTCCAGTAGCCCGAGACGACCATCGGGCCTTCGACGGCGATCTCGCCCGCCTGCCCGGGCGGCAGCTCCTCGCCGTTTTCGCCGAGGATCCGGACGATCGTGTCCGGCACCGGCAGGCCGATCGANNGACGACGGCGGGCGGCAGCGCGGCGCCGCCGGAGTACAGCAGCGCGAACGAGTCGAAGTGCGCGCGGCTGAACGACGGGTGTGCCATCAGCGCCATGTAGGCCGTCGAGGGCCCGACCGTGTACGACGGCCGGTGTTCGAGGAACGCGTCGAGCACGACCCCCGGCTCGAAGCGGTAGGCCAGGGCCAGGGTGCCCTCGATGTCGATCGCGGAGCCGAGCTCGCAGACCATGCCGGTGATGTGGAACAGCGGCGCGAGCCCGAACAGCGTCGAGCCGGCGGGCAGGCCGCTGAACGCGCCGAGGCCCGCGGCGTTGATGCCGATGTTGCCGTGGGTGTTGGTGGCGCCCTTCGGCGTGCCGCTGGTGCCGGAGGTGTAGCTGATCAGGGCGGTGTCGTCGAGGGCGAAGGCCGGCTCCGGCGGCTTCGGGCCCGGCGTCGCCGCGGCTTCGAGGAGCTCGGTCGCCCCCGGCGTCTCCTCCTTCTCGACCTTGGCCAGGACGCGCTCGTCGTCGCGGGTCTGGAACTCGAGTTCGCTGGTGGTCAGCGCGATGCCGACCCCGTTCGCGGCCGCCGTCTCGGCGATGTAGGCGTTCCAGCCGCGCTGCGAGCAGACGACCGCCTTCACGCCGGCGTCGGTGAACACGTGCGTGAGCTCGCGTTCCCGGTACATCGGGTTGACCGGCACCACGATGCCGCCGGCCTTCCACGCGCCGAGCAGGGCGATGACGAACTGGGGGATGTTCTGCAGCACCAGGGCGAGCCGGTCGCCGCGGGCGAAGCCGTGGGCCGCCAGGTAGCGCGCGACGCCGTCGGAGAGCTCGTCGACCTCGCGGTAGCTCAGCCGCGCGTCGAAGTACGCGATCGCCGCCCGGTCCGGGACGTGGTCCACGGCCCGGCGGAACGACTCGGGCAGCGTCGTCGGCTTCGCCGGTTCCGCGTCCCGCACCCGTTCGTCGTAGCTCGCGAGCCAGGGCTTCGCGTCGTACCAGCTCATCCAGCGACCTCCTTTGGACACCGACCGGTCGGTATGCCGACGCTAGGAGGACACGACGGCCCGCGTCAAGCCCGGCGGGCACGCCGAAATTGCGCACGACAATTCCGTGCGCTCGAAACCACGCCAAAAACAATGCAGCCAGATGCCGCCGTCACAGGGGTACACGTACCTCGGTTCGAAATGGTTCATATCTTCTTTTTCGACCGGATCACACTGGACAAACCCCTGGCCCAGAGGCCACCATGGGCGTCGGCGGCCAGATTGGCCCGCCCCATCAGAGAACCCCGCCGTATCCCCCGAACACGGCGGAGTACCCATATGTTCACGCTAACTCACGCACGAAAACGGAGTCATTCATGCCTGCTTCCGGTGGACGACACCGCCTGTCCCGGCGGACGAAGATCGCGACCGGGCTCTTCGCCCTCGCGATCGCGGGCGGGGCACTGGCGGTCGCCACGACCTTCGGCGACCCCGGCGCCGCCAACGCCGCCTCGGGCGGTCAGGCCGCCGTCGGCCAGATCAGCTGTCCCGACGTGGCGAGCAAGCTCCCGGCCATCCCCGCGCAAGCCCAGGCCGAGGTGCAGCGCAACCTCGAGCTGCTGAACACCCAGATCAGCGAAGCCAACAACCGCCTGCAGACGACCGTCGGCCAGGGCGGCCCCAACTTCGTCCAGAACGCCATCCTCGGCCCGCTGGCGGACAAGCGGAAGTCCACGATCGACCGCATCGCCATCTCGATCGGCCGCCGGGCCGAGAAGCCACAGGGCCTCGACAGCCTCGCCACCTGCTCGGTCGGCGGGCAATCGGGCACCGGCGCCGGCGCCCCCGCACCGGCCCAGGGCACGGGCAACGGCGGGCAGAACGGCAACACCGGGAACAGCGGCCAGAACGGGAACACGGGCAACACCGGCAACGCCGCGGTCGGCCAGATCTCCTGCCCGGACGTGGCGAGCCAGCTCCCGGCCATCCCCGCCCAGGCCCAGGCGGAGGTGCAGCGCAACCTCGAGCTGCTGAACACCCAGATCGCCGAAGCCAACAACCGCCTGCAGACGACCGTCGGCCAGGGCGGCCCCAACTTCGTGCAGAACGCCATCCTCGGCCCGCTCGAGGACAAGCGCGTGGCGACGATCAACCGGATCGCCACCGCCATCGGCCGCAACGCGGCCAAGCCGCAGGGACTCGACGCGCTCGCGCCCTGTAGCCGATGACCACCGGGGTCCGGCGGGGGGTGCGCCCCGCCGGACCTGCGGTCACCGGGCCAGCAGCGCGCTGATCCGCAGGAAGCTCCGCGCGGTCATCGTCACCCGCACTTCCGTGGTGACGACCGGATCGAACGCGAACGACGTCGGGTCGTTCGAACCGGTCCCCCACGTGATCCGCAGGTTCCGCACCGGCTCGAACCCCCGGGCCGTGCGGCAGGCGACTTCGACCGCGACCGGCAGCGCCAGCTTCGCGTCCACGACGAAGTTCGCCGTGACGGCACCGATCCGCTGGGCCGACGGCCAGGCCAGGGACACCCAGTCCTCGGCCCGCGGCCTGCTCACCGCGGCCAGCGTCGAAGTGGCCTGCTTGACGTAGTGGTTCGACCAGCCGGTGGCCGGGTTCCCGTCCAGCATCGCGGCCGGCAGCGTGTCCGGGGCGCCCGAGTAGCTCGCGTCCGCGGTCGAGGCGGCCGGGACGACGGGGGCCTCGACCGCACGCGCCCCCGGGCCGTTGCGCTGCCCGAGGGCCGTGCCGGGCAAGGTGAGCTTCCCGGGCGCCAGCCCCGGGGCGCTCGCCGTCACGGTGATCCGCCCGCGGCCGCCGGTCGCCGCGATGACGGCGACGGCCAGTCCCTTGAAGGCCGGGATCGTCGGCTGCTGGTAGCTCTGGGCGAGTTCCTGCCGTCCGTTGTCGACGCCGGCGACCCGCCCGGGCCCGGCGACGGTGAACCGCAGCACCGGCCCCTCGCCGGGCACGACGACCCCGTGGGCGTCCACGACCGACGCCGTCACGAACGTCATCGCCCCGGGCACCACTCCCCCGCCGGGTGCGTCCACGCTCAGCTTGACCGCGCGCGGCGGTCCGGCCGTGACGAGCTCGTCGCGCGCCACCTCACGGCCACCCGCCCGGGCGATCGCGGTCAGCGTGCCGGGTGCGAAGGGCACGGTCCAGGTCAGGTGCAGCTTGCCGGTGCTGCCGTTCGGGCTGGTGTAGCTGCCGGAGGGGTCGTTCTTGTCGTCGCCGGCCGGCTCGGTCGTCTCCAGGTACGGCCGTCCGTCCACGGTGGTCTTGCGGTCGAACTTCTTGGTCCCGAGCGACTTCCCGTTCAGCACCAGCTCGACGGTGTCCACAGTGGAGTAGACCCACACCGCGACCGGTTCGCCGGGCCGGTGGTTCGTCCAGTCCATCGGGGTCAGGTGCACCATCGGCGCGGTGGTCCACTGGCTGCGGAACAGGTGGAAGGCGTCCTTGGGCAGGCCCGCGCTGTCGACCGCGCCGAAGAAGGACGTCTTGACCGGAAAGACGTCGTACGGCGTCGGCTCGCCGAGGTAGTCCTGCCCCGACCAGAGGAACTGGCCCTGGCAGAACTTGCGGTCGCGGTCCTTCTTCAGCGAGTACTCACCGCTGAAGGTCCACGAGGCCAGGTTGTTGTCGTAGGACGACGTCGCCCGCTTGCCCGGCGTGTGGTTCTCGCCGGTGTTGAGCAGGTCGGGTTCCTGGTAGACCCCGCGCGTCGAGGTCTCCGACGACGATTCCGACTCGAAGAAGAACTTGTCCGGGTACTGCTTGTGAAGCCCGTCGATGGACTGGGCGGTGTTGTAGTTGACGCCGAGGCCGTCGAGCTGCTTCAGGATGAGGTCCTGCGGCGAGCCGGGGGCGGGCACGCCGCGGTAGCGGTCCGAGCCCATGATGACCGGCCGGGTGGTGTCGATCGCCCGGACCGCGGCGATCAGCCCGGCCGCGATCGCCGGGCCGCCTGCCATCGACGCGTCCGGCACCTCGTTGCCGATCGACCACAGCACGACCGCGGGCGAGTTCTTGGCCGCGTGCACCATTTCGGCGATGTCGCGCTGACTCCACTCGTCGAAGTCGCGGTGGTAGTCGTACTCGAGCTTGCCGGTCCGCCAGCAGTCGAACGCCTCGACCATCATCACGATCCCGAGCCGTTCGCAGACCGTGACGAGCTGCGGGTCCGGCGGGTTGTGCGCGGTCCGCAGCGCGTTGACGCCCATCGCGAGCATCAGCCGCATCTGGTGTTCGAGGGCGGCCGGGTCGACCACCGCGCCCAGCGCGCCCTGGCTGGAGTGCAGGTTGACCCCGCGCAGCTTCATCGGCTTGCCGTTGAGCGAAAATCCGTGGTCCGGGTGGAATTCGGCGTAGCGGAAGCCGAAGTCCGCGGTGGTCGTGTCGAGCACGCGCCCGGCGACGACGACGTCGGTGCGCAGCCGGTACAGCTCGGGCGTGCCGATCGACCACAGCCGGGGCCGCTCGACCCGCAGCCCGGTCACCGCCGTCGCCGTCCGCCCGCCGGGGACCGCCACGGTCGTCGAGCCGTTCGCGACGACGCGGCCCGCCGGGTCGGTGACCGTGGTGCGCACCTGGGCGGTGACCGCGGCCCCGGAGTCGTTGGCGACGTCGGTGGCCACCCGCACGGTGCCGCGGCCGGCGGCGATGTCCGGCGTGGTGACGAACGTGCCGTGCCGGGCGACGTGCACCGGCTCGGTGACCACGAGGCGGACGCGACGGTAGATGCCGCTGCCGGAGTACCAGCGGCTGCTGGGCAGCGGGTTCGTCGCGCGCACGGCGAGGACGTCCGGCGTGCGTCCGTCGGTGTGCAGCCGGCCGGTGAGGTCGAAGGCGAACCCGGTGTAGGCATACGGGTGGTTGCCGAGCAACTCGCCGTTCAGGTACACGTGGGCGTCCGAGTACACGCCGTCGAACTCCACCGACACGCGCTTGCCGGCGAGCGACGGCGGCAGCGTGAACGTCTTGCGGTACCAGCCGAGACCGCCGCGGAAGTAGCCGGAACCGCTGCTGGTGCCCCGGTCGGTCGGCGGGAGCTCGATGCTCCAGTCGTGCGGGACGTCGACGACCTGCCACGCCGAGTCGTCGAAGCCGGGTTTCGCGGCGTCGGCGAAGCGGCCGCCGGGATCGGTGACACCGTCGGGGTTGGCCAGTGCGAACCGCCAGCCGGTCGTGAAATCGCTTTCTCGCGCCGCGCCCGGCTGCGTCAGCGCCTCGGCGGCCCGGGCGACCGGCGCGACCGCCGACACGGCGACGGCGGCACCCGCCCCGCCCAGCACGACCCGTCTGCGGAGACCGCTCGGCTCTTCTTGCGGCATTGGGGCAGCCCCTTCCAGCGCGGCGACGTGCGGGCGGAAAGCACTATGGCACAGAGGTTTCCGGACAATCAAAGGGTTCGACATTTTCGAACTCGGCGAGCGGCCGGCCGGTTTCCGCGTGACTTCGGCCCAAGCGACCGCTTAGTATGATGGCCGACCCCGAGGAGGTGGCGATGTCCACTGTGGATGGTGTGCGGTACGAGGCGGACGGCGCGGTCGCGACGTGCACGTTCGACAAGCCGGACTCGAGCAACGCGATGGACGTGCCGATGCAGGCCCGCTACGGCGCCCTGCTGCGGCAGGCGGACGCCGATCCGGACGTCCGCGCGGTCGTCGTCACCGGGGCGGGCCGGGCCTTCTGCCCCGGCGCCGACCTGGGCCTGCTGGACACCATCGCCGCGGGGCCCCCGGTCGAGGGCGGCGGCACCTTCGAGGACGTGCTGGTGGCGGCGTCGGTGGGCGTCCCGGTGGTCGCGGCGATCAACGGCGGCTGCGCCGGCCTGGGGTTCGTCATCGCCTGTTCGGCGGACGTCCGGTTCGCGGCCGCGGGCGCGAAGTTCACCACCGCGTTCGCCCGCCGCGGCCTGATCGCCGAGTACGGCATCGCGAAGCTGCTCCCGGAGCTCGTCGGCCAGGGCCGGGCCCGCGACCTGCTGCTGTCCGGCCGCACGTTCACCGCGGAACAGGCCCTGGCCTACGGCCTGGTCCAGGAGGTCGTCCCGGCCGGGGAGCTGCGGCTGCGCGCGCACGCCTACGCGACCGAACTGGCGACCTACAGCGCCCCGCGGTCGATGGCGGTGATGAAGCGGCAGTTCGCGCACGAGGCGGCGCTGTCGCTCCCGGAGGCGGCTCGCGAGGCGACGGCGTTGATGCTCGAGTCGTTCGGCCGTCCGGAGCTGGCGGAGGGGCTGGCCAGCTGGAACGAGCGCCGGCCACCGCGGTTCCCACCCCACCGATGAGTTTTCGCCGTCCCGGTCGTCGGTACCGGTATGGCCAAGTTGCTCTACGCGTTCAGCTGCTCGATCGACGGCTTCATCGCCGGCCCGGGCGGGGACATGTCCTGGTTGACGCCGTTCTTGGGGCCGCCGCCGGTCGACCTGATCCCCCGCATCGGGGCGCTGCTGGTCGGCCGCCGCACCTTCGACGGCGACGACCCGCACCGGGGCGGGCCGGGCGAGGGACAGGCGTTCGGCGGCGGCTGGGAGGGGCCGCAGTTCGTGCTGACCCACCGTCCGGCCGACCCGGTACCCGGCGTGACCTTCGCCGCCGACCTGGCTTCGGCGGTGTCCGCGGCCAAGGCGGCGGCCGGGGACAGGTACGTCAACGTGCTCGGCGCCGAGGTCGCCCGGCAGTGTCTCGAGGCCGGGGTGCTGGACGAGGTCCTGGCCCTGCCGGTTCCGGTGCTGCTGGGGAGCGGGGTCCGGGTTTTCTCGCGGGTCGGTCCGCCGGTCCGGCTCTCCCCGGTCGGACCCCACTGGTACCGGGTCGGTCCATGAGGGCTCAGGCGATCTTCGGCGCGGCGCGCATGCCGATGTAGGCGCAGGCGGTGCCGTCGGCCAGGGTGGCGAACACGACGGGCAGCCAGTCGTCGCTGAACGCGCCGTCCGCGCGGCCGGCGAACACGGTGTCCGACACGGCGACGAGGTCCGACTCGATGGGCGGCGCGAGCCCCGCCATGCCGTCGACGAACGCGTACCGCAGGTGGGCCACGCCGGCGCGCTCCGAAACGGTGATCTCCACGCCCTCGCGCCGGTAGACGCCGGCGGGGTCGCCGAGCACGACCGGCAACGGCCGCGCGGGCGGCCCGAACGGTTCGGGCATCCGGATGCCGGCGAGTTCGCGCAGCAGCTCCCGGACCAGGTCGGAGTACAGCCGGCGCGCGCCGCCGCCGTTGGTGAGCAGCACGACGGCCACGCCGGCTTCCGGTGCCACCCGGAGGAAGCCGTACTGGCCGATGGTCGCGCCGTCGTGGCCGAAGCCGGGGGTGCCGTCCCAGTCGTAGAGCGTCCAGCCCAGGCCCCAGCCGTCGGAATCGACCGTCCACTTGTCGGGGCAGCCGGTCTCGCGGTGCTGCATCGCGGCGGTGGTTTCCCGGCGCAGCAGGCGGGTTCCGTCCGGGGCGACGCCGCCGTCGAGGTGCAGGCGGGCGAGCCGCAGGACGTCGGCCGCGGTGGCGCACAGGACCCCGCCGTACGGGCCGGCCGAGCGCGGCAGCGGGTTCCAGACCGGCGCCGGATCGGGGTCGGCACCCCCTTCGCCGAGGTGTCCCATCGCGGCGCGGAACCGCAGGACGTCCTCGGGCAGCGTCACCGTGTGGGTGAGCCCGAGGGGTGCGCAGAGCCGGTCCCGGAGCGCGGCGTCCCAGGTCTGCCCGGTGAGCACCTCGACGATCCGGCCGAGCACGTTGTAGCCGACGCTGCTGTAGGAGATCGCCATCCCGGGCGGGCAGTCGAGCGGGACGTCGCGGGCGGCCTCGACGTAGGCCGCGAGGCAGTCGTCACCGCGTCCGGTGTCGCGGGTGAAGTCGCAGGTGAGCCCGCTGGTGTGGGACAGCAGCTGCCGGGCGGTGATCGTCTTCGACGCGACCGGGTCCGCGACGGTGAAGCCCGGCAGGACGGCACGCACCGGCGCGTCGAGGTCGAGCTTGCCTTCTTCGGCCAGCTGCATGACCAGCGTGGCGGTGTGGATCTTGGTGATGGAGCCGACCTGGAACACCGAATCGGCCGTCGCCGCCACCCCGGTGCCCCGGTGCAGCACCCCCGTGGCGAGTTCGTGGACCTCGCCGGCGGCGAGCACCGCGAGGGTCGCGCCCGGGACGTGGTGGGTGGTGCGCAGCTCGTCGAAGCGGCGCTGCCAGCGGTCGCGGTCGAAAGTCAGGGGCTCACTCGGCTCTGCGTACAGTGTTCCGGTCATGCGAACACTGTACGCAGACGGGTTCAATGTGCGCAACAGCGCACGACGTGCGCTAGGCTGACGTGCCGAAAGGAGGCCCGATGGCGGCCGAAGAATCCGTGGCGTCGGTGTGGACGCGCCCGCAGCGCCGCCGCGAGCAGCCCGCGCTGAGCCGCGCGCAGATCGTCGCGGCGGCACTCGAACTCCTGGACACCGAAGGGCTCGAGGCGCTGAGCATGCGGACGCTGGGCGCCCGGCTGAACGCGGCCGCGACCTCGCTGTACCGCCACGTGGCCAACAAGGACGAACTGCTGGAACTGGTCGTCGACGAGGTCTACGGCCAGATCGAGGTCCCGGAAGTCCAGGACGGCGACTGGCGGCACGCGGTGACGACCTGTGCCGGGAGCGCGCGGGCGGCCCTGCTGCGGCACGCGTGGATCGCCTCGGTGCTCGGCCAGACCGGCCTGGCGTACCTGGGGCCGAACGTGATGCGCCTCAACGAGCGCATGCTGGCCCTGTTCGAGGCGGCCGGGTTCGCCCCGGCCGAGGCCGACCGCGCGCTGGGCGCGGTGATGGCCTACGTGATCGGCACGGCCACCACGGAAGCGGCGTGGCTGACCACGGTCGCCCGCAGCGGCCGCTCGGAGCAGGAGTGGGTCGACCGGTTGCAGCCGGCGCTGACGGAGGCGACGAAGCCGTACCCGCGGCTACACGCACTGGCGACCGCCGAGGGCAGCGACGCCGAGAAGTCCCGCGGTGACGGCTTTTCCTACGGCCTGGACCGCATGCTGGACGGGTTGGCGGCCCGCCTCACGCTCACTGAGTGAGAGCGCTCCCAGCGAATCCGTCGCACGCGGAACCGCCGAACCGCTTACGGCGAGCGCCGAAGCTTTACACCTTCGGCTCGGCTCTTTACCCTCCTTTCTGGAAGCGCTCCCAGATTTGAGGAGGCGGCGTGCGCACTTCGACGACGAAGTCGATGTCCCGGGCGATCGTGGCACTGCTCGTGCTCGGCCTGACCCTGGTCGTCCCCGGGCGGTCCGCGGACGCCGCCGCCGGGAAGTTCAACTACGGCGAGGCGCTGCAGAAAGCCGTCTGGTTCTACGACGCTCAGCGCTCCGGCGCACTGCCCGCCGACAACCGGGTCTCCTGGCGCGGCCCGTCCGCCCTCGGCGACGGCAAGGACGTCGGCCTGGACCTGACCGGCGGGTTCTACGACGCCGGCGACCACGTCAAGTTCGGGCTGCCGTTCGAGTCCAGCATGACCATGCTCGCCTGGGGCGCGCTCGAGAACCGCACCGCCTACCAGAATTCCGGCCAGTGGCCGTCCCTGCTCTCGAACCTGCGCTGGGGCAACGACTGGCTGATCAAGGCGCACCCGCAGCCCGACGTGCTCTACGGCCAGGTCGGCAAGGGCGACGACGACCACAAGTGGTGGGGCCCCGCCGAGACGATGACCATGGCCCGGCCCGCCTACCGCATCGACGACTCCTGCCCCGGCTCCGACCTCGCCGGTGAAGCCGCCGCACAACTGGCGGCCGGCTCGATGGTGTTCCAGTCCGGTGACCCCACCTACGCGGCGACCCTGCTCACCCACGCCAAGCAGCTGTACTCGTTCGCCGACAACCACCGAGGCGTCTACTCCGACTGCATCACCGACGCCCGGAACTTCTACAAGTCCTGGAGCGGCTACCAGGACGAGCTCGTGTGGGGCGCGATCTGGCTCTACAAGGCCACCGGCGACAGCAGCTACCTGACCAAGGCGCGCGCCGAGTACGAGAAACTGGCCACCGAACCGCAGACCACCACCCGGTCCTACCGCTGGACGCTGGCCTGGGACGACAAGTCCTACGGCGCCTACGTCCTGCTCGCCCAGCTCACCCGCGACCCCCAGTACGTCACCGACGCCAACCGCTGGCTGGACTGGTGGACCACCGGCGTCAACGGCCAGCGCGTGCCCTACTCCCCCGGTGGCCAGGCCGTGCTCGACCAGTGGGGCTCGCTGCGGTACGCGGCGAACACCGCATTCGTGGCGCTCACCTACTCGGACTGGCTGCGCGCCACCGATCCCACGCGCGCCACGACGTACCACGACTTCGGCGTCCGGCAGATCAACTACGCGCTCGGCGACAACCCGCGCGGCGCGAGCTTCGAGGTCGGGTTCGGCGTCAACCCGCCCCGCAACCCGCACCACCGCACCGCGCACGGCTCCTGGGCCGACAACATCAACGAACCCGCGCAGAGCCGGCACACCCTCTACGGCGCGCTCGTCGGCGGTCCCTCTTCGGCCAACGACGCGTACACCGACGACCGCACCAACTACACCATGAACGAGGTCGCACTCGACTACAACGCCGGCTTCACCGGCGCGCTGGCCCGCCTCTACGGGGAGTACGGCGGGACGCCACTGGCCTCCTTCCCGCCGAGGGAAACCCCCGACGGCCCGGAAATCCTGGCGCAGGGCGCCCTCAACCAACCCGACGGTGGCACGTTCACCGAAGTCAAAGCGTACGTGCTCAACAAGTCCGCGTGGCCGGCCCGCACGTTCACCGGCTCGCTGCGCTACTACTTCACGCTCGACGGCGCCACCACGCCCGGCCAGATCTCGGTCAGCTCCGCCTACAACCAGTGTGACGCGCCGGTCCTGCGCCAGTTCTCCGGCGCGGTCTACTACGTCGAGGTGCCGTGCTCGGGCGGGGTCGCCCCCGGCGGGCAGTCCCGCTACCGCAAGGAAGTGCAGTTCCGGATCACCAGCACCGGCACCTGGAACCCGGCCGACGACTGGTCGCACACCGGCCTCGCCGCCGCCGGGACCGCACCCGCCGACGCCGCGCGGCTGGTGCTCGCGCAGGGATCCGAAGTGCTGTGGGGCACCCCGCCCGGACCGTCCACAGCGGACACCACCCCGCCGACCGCCCCCACCGGGGTCACCGTCGTGCCCGGCAGCACCACGGCCGGCCTCACCTGGACCGCCGCCACCGACGACGTCGGCGTTGCCGGGTACGACGTGCTGGACTCGGCCGGCGCGACGGTCGGCAGCACCACCGGCACCGGCTACCAGGTCACCGGCCTCACCCCCGGCACCGCGTACACGTTCTCGGTCCGCGCCCGGGACGCCGCCGGCAACCGGTCCCCGGCCAGCAGCCCGGTTTCGGTCACCACCACGACCGGCGGCGGCGACCCCGGCACCGGCTCGCTCGCCGTGCAGCAGCGCGGTGGCAGCGCTGCCACCGGCAACCAGATCCGCACCAGCCTCCAGATCGTCAACCGGGGCAGCACCCCGGTCGCCCTCGGCGGTGTCACCGCGCGCTACTGGTTCACCGGCGACGGCAGCAACCCGGGCTTCCAGATTTGGTGCGACTACGCGGTTCTGGGCTGCGGCAACGTTTCCCTGCGCGTGGTGAAGCTCGGTTCGCCACGCCCGGGAGCCGACGCCTACGTCGAAGTGAGCTTCCCCGGCGGCACCCTCGCCCCGGGCGCGAACACCGGCGAGGTCCAGGTCCGGGTGGCCAAGGCCGACTGGTCCGCCTTCGACCAGGCCGACGACTACAGCTACCGCACGGCGGCGTCGTTCAGCGACCTCGCCGCCGTCACCGCCTACCGGACGGGCGCCCTGGACTGGGGCGTCGAACCCTGATTCCGGCCGGCTGTGGGGACACCACCGACCGGTTCACCCGATCGGACGCGCCGCCACGCGTCCGGTTTCCTCGATAGCGAACGGATAGCGCGGCTGCGCAACGATCTTCTCGTCGATTCCCGCTGATGAGAGGAGTGATCATGGCTCGCATGATCAACACCCTGGGTGACCGGCTGCTGGGGCTGTTCCTGCGCGAGGTCAAGGCCGGCGCCTGCGTCCCCGAGCACGGCCAGGTCTGCAAGACGTTCCACTACGACTGCTACGGCAACTGCAAGTAACCGCGGCGTCCACGCCTTTCCCGTCGCGGTCCCCGCGGCGGGAAAGGCTTGCCCAAGGGGGGTTCTCCGATGCTCGGTGCCCAGTTCGTGCTCGCCGCGCGCGTCCTGGTCGGGCTGGTGTTCGTGGTCGCGGCCGCCGGCAAGCTCGCCGGGCGGGTCCGGCTCACCGAGTTCGCCGACGCGCTGGCGCCGCTCGGCCGGTCGCCGGTCGGCTGGCTGCCCGTCGCCGCCGCGACCGCCGTGGCCGAGCTGGCCGTGGCCGTGCTCGTCGGGTTCCCCGCCACCTACCGGCCCGGGCTCGGGCTGGCGACGGCGATCCTGCTCGTGTTCTGCGCCGCGATCGCCCGTTCGATGCGGCTGGGCCGTCGCGTCACCTGCCGCTGCTTCGGCCGCTCCGGCGCGGTTCTCGGCCGCGTCCACCTCGTCCGCAACACGTTCCTCGCCGTCGTGGCCGGCGCGGCCACCGCCGTCCCGCCGGGACCCGGGCTCGGTCTCGACACCGGCGCCGCCGCCGCGCTCGTCGGCGCGTTCGCCGCACTCGTCGCGATCAACGCGGACAGCCTGGCCGGCCTGGTCGGCAAGGCGGACACCGCCCATCGCTGAAAGAGGTATCCCATGTCGTTCCTGGTGGCCGTGGTCGCGGTGCTGGCCGTGCTGACGGTGCTCAACCTCCTGCTGTCCTCGGCGATCATCCGGCTGCTGAACGAGCAGCGCCGGCCGGTGACGCCCGACCTGCCGGCCGTGGGCACCGAGATCGGGGCGTTCGAGGTGACCGACGCCGACGGCCTGCCCGTCACCGACCGCGAACTCGACGACGTGCTCGTCGCGTTCCTCTCCCCCACCTGCGAGCCGTGCCGGCGCATCGCCGGCCAGCTCACCGAGCCGGCCGTCGCGTTCGTGATCGACGGCGGCGACCGGGACAAGGCCGTCGAGTACGCGGCCGGGCTGGGCCCCTCGGTGCGCGTCGCCTACGTCGGGGATCGCAGCCCGGTGTCGGCCGCGTTCGCCGCCGGCGACGTCACCCCGACCCTGATCCGCGTCCGGGACCGGCGGATCGCCGCCGCCGGCCACGACCTCGACGCCGTGCGCCCGCAGCACGTCCGATGAACCCGGTCCGTGCGGCGGGCCCCGCGTTCGGCATCGCCTGGCGCGCGTCACGAGTGGCCACCGGCGGCTCGGTCGCGCTGGCGGTGCTCGCCGCGGCCGTGCCGGCGCTGTCGGCGTGGCTGGGCAAGCTGCTGTTCGACGAACTGGCCGGCGGCCGGGACCGCGGCCTGATCGTGCTGCTGGCCCTCGGCTCGGCGGCCGGCCTCGCCGTCTCGGCCGCGATCACCGCCGTCGCCTCCTACTGCACCGCGCTCGTGCGGGCCAAGTCCGCGATCGAGGCGGAGGACCGCCTGGTCGGCGCGGTCGGCGCGCTGCCCGGGTTGCGCCGCCTCGAAGACCCGGCGTTCCTGGACCGCGTGCGGCTGGCCGAGCAGGGCGCGCAGGAGGCGGCGCCCGCGGTGCTGGGACTGACCGTCGAGGCGGTGCGCGCCCTGATCGCCGTGCTCGGGTTCGGCGGCGCGGTCCTGCTCGTGTGGCCGCCGATGGCCGGGCTGCTCGCCGCGTCGCTGGCGGCGGCGGCGATCTCCCAGCTGACGTTGTCCCGCCTGCGCGCGCGGGAGGCCGAGGCGATGATGGCCACCCAGCGCCAGCGGTTCCTGTTCCGCTCGCTGTGCTCGGACATCAAGGCGGCCAAGGAGATCCGGCTCTTCGGCCTCGCGGACCTGTTCCGGTCGCGCATGGTGACCGCCGTCCGCGCGGCCACGGCCGGTGAATGCGCCATGCAGCGCCGGATCGCCGTCGCCGGGATCACCGCCGCGGTCGGGTCGGCGGTGGTGGCCGGCATCGCCCTCGTGGTCGCCGCGACCGGCGCCGCGCGAGGGTCGCTGTCCCTCGGCGACGTCACCCTCTTCACCGCCGCGGTGGCCGGCATCCAGTCACCGGTGGGGGCGCTGCTGGGCCAGCTCGGCCGGGCCGGCGGCTCGCTCGGCTTGTTCCGGCACTACCTCGACGTCGTCACCACCGAACCCGACCTGGCCGCCGGGACGGCCGCCGTGCCCCGGCTGACGACCGGTATCGAACTGCGGGACGTGTGGTTCCGGTACGACCGGACCGGCCCGTGGGTGCTGCGCGGGGTCGACCTGGTGCTCCCGGCCGGTGCCGCGGTCGGCCTGGTCGGGGTGAACGGCGCGGGCAAGTCGACGCTCGTGAAGCTGCTGTGCCGCTTCTACGACCCCGAACGCGGGCAGATCCTGTGGGACGGCGTGGACATCCGCACCTGCGACACCGCCGCGTTGCGGGCCCGCATCGGCGCCACCTTCCAGGACTTCACCAGCTACGACCTGACCGCGGCCGACAACATCGGCATCGGCGACGTCACCCGCCTCGGCGATCTCGAGCGCATCCGCGCGGCGGCCCGGCTGGCCGAGATCGACCCGGCGCTGTCGGCGTTGCCGCGCGGCTACGAAACCCTGCTGTCCCGCGCTTTCCTGGACGTCGACGACAAGGCGGGCGCGGCGCTGTCCGGCGGCCAGTGGCAGCGGGTGGCGCTGGCCCGCTCCCTCATGCGCGCCGACGCCGACCTGCTCATCCTCGACGAACCCAGCTCCGGCATGGACGCCGACGCCGAGACCCGGACCCACGAGGCCCTGCGCGCCCACCGGGCCGGCCGGACGAGCGTGCTGATCTCCCACCGGCTGTCCGCCCTGCGCGGCGCGGACCGGATCGTCGTGCTCGGCGGCGGCCGGGTGATCGAAGAGGGCACCCACGACGGGCTGCTCACCGCGGGCGGCGAGTACGCCCGGCTGTTTTCGTTGCAGGCCAAGGGATACGCGATGGCGGAGGCATGATGGCCGGGCTCGCGGCGGGTGCGGTGGCGGTCCTGGTCCTGCTGGTCGTGCTGCGCCGGCGGTACGTGGTGGCCCACGTCCGGGGCCACAGCATGTCCCCGACCTTCCACGACGGCGAACGGGTGGTCGCGACCCGAAGGCGGCACTACCGCGTCGGTGACGTGATCGTCTTCCGCCCGCCCTCCACGGCATCTCGTCCGGGGGGCCGGGTGGCGAAGCCCCCGGCCCGGGGCAACGCCCCGGATGTCACGGCCACCGACGTCGCCTGGCGCATCAAGCGGATCGCCGCGGTCGCCGGCGACCCGGTCCCCGCCTGGCTGGCGGCCGACCACCCGGTCGTCCCCGCCGGCCGGGTGGTGGTGGCCGGGGACAACACCGGCCACAGCGAGGATTCCCGCCAGCTCGGCTACATCGAGCTCGCCCGCGTGGCCGGTGCCGTCCCTCACCGGCCCGCGCCGGCCGGCAGCTGACAGTCGATCTCCGCCAGCACCTTCGCCACCTCGGCTCGCTCGGCCGGGCTGTCGAACTGGTCCTGCAGCCGCAGGGACGCGCGGGCGATGCGGCGGGCGGCGGCCCGGTCGCCGGTGGCCAGCTCGATCGAGGCCAGGGCGAGCAGCGCGGCGGATTCGGCGTCCGGACGGCGGATCCGGCGAGCCAGGACCAGCGCGCGGTCCGCCGATCGCCGGGCGGCGGGCAGGTCGCCGTTCGCGCGGTGGGCGTCGGCTTCGGCGGTGAGGCACCAGGTCTGGCCGATCGGGTCGCCGTTCCGCTCGGACAGGTCGCGGGCCTGTCCGGCGAGGCGGACCGCGGCCGCGCTGTCGCCGCAGGCCAGTGCGGTGCGCACGACCACGAGCCGCACCTGGGCGCGGGTCTTCCATTCCCCGGCGGCGTCGGCCAGCCGCAGGGCCTTCGTGCCGTGGATCCGCGCCGCGCCGAGGTCGCCGAGGTGGTCCCGGTACAGGGCGGCCAGTGTGCTGTGGCAGCCCGATTCCCCCGCCCGGTTGCCGGACTTCCGGAAGCACACGACCGCCTCGCGCAGGGCGGTGATCGCGCGGTGCCAGTCCCCGCACCGCTCGTGGGCGTCGCCCAGCTTGGTCAGCACCTCGGCCCGCAGCGCGAGGTCGGCCTGCCGCAGCGGCACCTCGTTCAGGATGGCGACGACGTCGGCGTACCGGCTGCGGTGCATCCGCGCCGTCGCCGTGACCAGCGCCGCGGTCACCCGCACCACCGGGTCTTCGCCGGCGACGTTCGTCAGCCGCGCGGCCGCCCGGGCGCCGTGGTCGGACAGGTCGAGCCGCACGAGCGGCGCCCGCAGCACCAGCAGCAGCGCCGCCGCGGACCGGCGCAGGCCCCCGCGCACGGCCAGGTCGAAGACGGCGAGCAGGACTTCGGCGTCCGCACCCACCCACGGCAGCGGCTCCGGCACCACCTGCCCCAGCACGTCCCGGCCGAGCGGTGCGGCGGTCTCGGCGAGCACCGCGTAACCGGCCGGCGAACCCAGGACGCCCTCGTGGGCGTGCCGGGTCAGCGCGACCGCCCACCCGGCCAGCCGGTCCAGCGCCCCGGAAGCGAGCGACGGGCCGACCGTGCGGCAGTAGGCCCGGACGAGGTCGTGCATCCGGTAACGCGGCACGCCGTCGCGCCCCGGCCCGGCCCCTTCGAGCAGGTTCATCGCGCACAGGTGGGCCAGCACCTCGCCGGTGCGGGCGAGCGGCACGTCGAGCACGGGCGCGAGCGGCCAGCCGGTGAACGTCGGCGCCCCGATCGCCGCCAGCGCCAGCATCGCGGCCCGCGCGTCCCGGTCCAGCAGCCGGAAACTCGTGTCGAGGCTGTCCCGCACGCTGCGCTGCCCGGCGACCAGCTCCCGCAGCCGCGTCGACTCGTCGGACAGCCGCGCGGCCAGCTCGGCCACGCTGAGCTTCGGGTACGCGGCGAGCTGCGCCCCGGCGATCCGCAACGCGAGCGGCACACCCCCGCACGCCTCGAGCACCGCGGCGACCGTGCCCTCGCCTTCCGCCAGCCGGGCCGCGCCGGCCGCGTTCGCCAGCACGGTTTCGGCCGAGCGGTCGCACAGCGGTGCGAGCGGCACTCGCACCGACGGCTCGACCTCGGGCAGCACGTACCTGCTGGTCACGATCGTGGCGCAGCCCGGATCGGCGGCCAGGAGCGGCTCGAGCTGCCGGGCGGTGGCGGCGTTGTCCAGCACCACGAGCACCCGCTTGCCCGCCGTTCGGCTGCGGAACTCGGCCGTGCGCTCCTCGAGCGTGACCGGCATCGACCGGGCCGGCACCCCCAGCGCACGGAGGAAACCGGCGAGGACCTCGTGCGGTGCGGCCGGGCGGGCATCGGCACCCCGCAGGTCGGCGTAGAGCTGCCCGTCGACGTACGCGGGCACCGCCGCCGCGCCGGCGTGCACGGCCAGCGCCGTCTTGCCGATCCCGGGCATCCCGGTGACCAGCACCAGCGGCGGCGATCCGGTCCGCCGCGCCACCGCGGCCCGGATCGCGGCCGACTCCGCGTCGCGCCCGGCGAACCCCGAGATCCGCGGCGGCAGCTGGGCGGGCACCACGGCCGCTGCCGGCGACGCGCCCGCGGTGAGGATTTCGGCTTCCAGCGCGAGCAGCTCCCGGGACGGATCGATCCCCAGTTCGTCCCGCAGCACGCGGCGGGCGTCCCGGAACGCGGCCAGCGCGTCGGCCCGCCGCCCGGCGCGGTGCAGCGCGAGCATCCGCCGGTGGTGCAGGCCTTCGCGCAGCGGGTGCGCCTGCACCAGCGCGGTCAGCTCGGGCAGCAGCCGCGCGGCCCGCCCGCAGGCGATCTCCGCGTCGATCCACTCCTCGGCCAGGCCGGTCCGCAGCTCGTCGAGCCGGGGCAGTTCGGCGCCGGCCAGGTGCGCGGTCACCCCGCCCAGCGGCGTCCCGGACCACCGGTCGAGCGCGGACCGCAGCAGGCCGGCCGCATCGGCGGGGTCCCCGGCCGCCCGCGCCGAGGCGAGCAGCCGGCGCACCTCGTCGACGTCGGCGAGGCAGTCCAGCAGGTACCCGCTCGGCACGGTGACCAGGGCATCGGCGGCGCCGGCCCGGTCGAGCGAAGCACGCAGCTTGGACACCTGGATGTGCACCTGCGTCCGCGCGGTGGCCGGCGGCCGCTCACCCCACAGGGCGTCGATCAGCCGCTCCACCGAAACCGGCCGCCGGCCGGCCAGCACCAGAACGGCGAGGACAGTGCGGCCCAACCGGCCTTTGATCGGCACCGACGTCCCCAGGACCTGAGCACCGACGGGACCGAGGACAGTGGCTTCCAGCAATCGCCAGCCCTTCGAGATCGGGTGCCGCACTGCGGCCCGCGCGCGAAGCAGACACCGCGCGGCCGATGATCGGCACCCGGAAAGTGCAACCCCAGTAACGAAAGTGCCGGCTCGTCACGTCCCGCCTTCCCCAGCCGGGTGACGCCACTCTCGCTGAGCGCGACGTTGCCAGCGGCCCGCGGACAGCGTCAACCGGCGTGATCATGTTTCGCGGTGCCCCGAAACGTGACGCCCCACCGGAAACCGGGCACCTCCCGGCCGGCGTTTATTCCCGCGGACCGCCGCCGTCCCAGCAGGTGACCGCGCCCGCCCCGGCCACCGGATCCGGCGCACACTGCGGGCACAGGCCGACGAGAAGGGAACGCGCGGATGACAGGACCACGGATCGCCGTCGCGCTGGACGGGGCCGGGTGGCACCCGGCCGCGTGGCGTGAAGCCGGAGCTCGCCCGGGTGAGCTGCTGACCGCCGGCTACTGGGCCGACCTGGTCCGCGAGGCCGAAGCCGGCCAGCTGGACTTCGTCACCCTCGAAGACTCGCTCGCCCTGCAGGCCGTGAGCGCCACCGACCGGCCGGGCGAGCGGACCGACATCGTCCAGGGCCGCCTCGACGCCGTCCTGATCGCCGCCCGCGTCGCGCCGCTGACCTCGCACATCGGGCTCGTGCCGACCGCGGTCGTCACCCACACCGAGCCGTTCCACCTGTCGAAGGCCATCGCCACCCTCGACTACGTCAGCACCGGCCGGGCCGGGGTCCGCGTCCAGGTGGCCGGCCGGGCCGAGGACAACCGGCACTTCGGCCGCCGCGAGTTCGGCGAGTTCCGGCTCGAAGACTCCGCCGAACCGGACCGGCCGAGCCCGCTGGCCGACCTGTTCGACGAGGCCGCCGACTACGTCGAGGTGCTGCGCCGGCTCTGGGACAGCTGGGAGGACGACGCCGAGATCCGCGACGTCGCCACCGGCCGGTTCGTCGACCGCGGCAAGCTGCACTACATCGACTTCACCGGGCGCTGGTTCTCGGTCAAGGGCCCGTCGATCACGCCGCGGCCGCCGCAGGGCCAGCCCCTGGTCACCGCGCTGGCCCACGCGGCCGTCCCCTACCGGCTCGCCGCCCGTTCCGCCGACGTCGTCCACGTGACGCCCTTCGACCGCGGACAGGCCGGCGCGATCGTCGCCGAGGTCCGGGACGCCCAGGACCTAGCCGGCCGCGCGGGCGAGACGCTGCACGTCTTCGGCGACGTCGTCGTGTTCCTCGACGAGACCGAGCGGGCCGCCGCGGACCGCAAGCGCCGGCTCGACGACCGGTTCGGCGCGGAGTACACCTCCGACGCGCACGTCTTCACCGGCACCCCGGCCGGCCTGGCCGACCTGCTGCTCGACTGGCAGGGCGCCGGGCTCTCCGGCTTCCGGCTCCGGCCGGGGGCGATCCCGCACGACCTGACCGCCATCACCCGCGGCCTGGTGCCCGAACTGCGCGCCCGCGGCGCCTTCCGCACCGGCTACGAGGCGAGCACCCTGCGCGGGCTGCTCGGCCTGCCCCGGCCCGCCAACCGCTACACCGCCGTCTGAGGAGGCCCGTGATGTCCCGGAAGCAGATCCACCTCGCGGCGCACTTCCCCGGCGTCAACAACACGACCGTGTGGAGCGACCCCGAAGCCGGCAGCCACATCGAGTTCAGATCCTTCGTCAAGCTCGCGCAGACCGCCGAGCGCGCGAAGTTCGACTTCTTCTTCCTCGCCGAAGGCCTGCGGCTGCGCGAGCAGAACGGGCAGATCTACGACCTCGACGTCGTCGGCCGCCCGGACACCTTCACCGTGCTGTCCGCACTGGCCGCGGTCACCGAGCGGCTCGGGCTGGCCGGCACGATCAACTCGACGTTCAACGAGCCGTTCGAGGTGGCCCGCCAGTTCGCCTCGCTCGACCACCTCTCGGCCGGGCGCGCCGCGTGGAACGTCGTCACGTCGTGGGACGCCTTCACCGGCGAGAACTTCCGCCGCGGCGGGTTCCTGCCCCAGGACCAGCGCTACGAGCGCGCCGAGACGTTCCTGCGCACCGCCTGGGAGCTGTTCGACTCCTGGCGCGGTGACGAGGTCGCCGCCGACGCCGGCAGCGGCGTGTTCCTGCGCGACCCCGACGCCGGCGCCTTCGCCCACCACGACGCGCACTTCGACATCGAAGGCCGGTTCCCGGTGCCGCGCAGCCCCCAGGGCCGCCCGGTGATCATCCAGGCCGGCGACTCCGAGGAGGGCCGCGAGTTCGCCGCGGCGACCGCCGACGCGATCTTCAGCCGCTACGGCACCCTCGAAGCCGGGCAGGCGTTCTACTCCGACGTCAAAGGCAGGCTGGCGAAGTACGGCCGCACGGCCGAGCAGCTGGTCATCCTGCCCGCCGCCACGTTCGTGCTCGGCGACACCGACGCCGACGCCCACGAGCGCGCCCACGTCGTCCGGCGGCAGCAGGTCAGCGGGCAGACCGCGATCAAGTTCCTCGAACAGGTCTGGAACACCGACCTGTCCGGCCACGACCCCGACGGCCCGTTGCCGTCGGCCGACCCCGTGGTCGGCGAGTCGACGATCGCCCCCGGCCGCGCCAGCGTCCGCATGTACCGCGACCCGGTCGCCACGGCCCGCGAATGGCGGCAGCTCGCGGAAGCGAAGAACCTGTCCACCCGCGACCTGATCATCGAGGTCACCGGCAGGCAGACGTTCATCGGCTCGCCCTCGACGGTGGCGGCGGCCATCGACGACCTCGTCCAGGCCGACGCGAGCGACGGCTTCATCCTCGTCCCGCACGTCACCCCCGGCGGCCTCGACGAGTTCGCCGACAAGGTGGTGCCGCTGCTGCAGGAACGCGGCTCGTTCCGGACCGAGTACACCGGTTCGACCCTGCGCGATCACCTCGGGATCGAGCCGCCCGACGCGTGATGGTTGCGATTTCCCGAGCATCCCCCGGCCACCACCGCCCCTGACCGGCGGACTCACAGGGTTCTCCCACGACCTCCCAGGAACCCTCCGGCCGGGCGCGCCACGCTCGCCGGCATGACGATCGAAATCCGGGGCCTGACCAAGCGGTACGGGCCCGACACCGTGGTGGACGACCTGTCGTTCACCGTCGAACCGGGGCAGGTGACCGGGTTCCTGGGGCCCAACGGCGCCGGGAAGTCCACGACCATGAAGATGATCGTGGGCCTGGCCGCGCCGACCCGGGGCTCGGTCACCGTCGGCGGGCGCCGCTACCGGGACCTGCCCGTGCCGCTCACCGAGGTGGGCGCGTTGCTCGACGCCGGGGCCGTCCACGGTGGCCGGAAGGCGTACGACCACCTGCTGGCCCTCGCCGTGAGCAACGGCCTCCCCCGGCGCCGGGTCGGCGAGGTGCTCGCCCGGACCGGGCTGGACGGCGTGGCCGGCAAGCGTGCGGGCGGGTTCTCGCTCGGCATGCGGCAGCGCCTGGGCATCGCGGCCGCGTTGCTCGGCGACCCGCGGGTGCTGATCTTCGACGAACCGGTGAACGGGCTCGACCCCGAGGGGATCCGCTGGATCCGGGGCTTCATGCGTTCCCTGGCCGGCGAGGGCCGCGCGGTGCTGGTGTCCAGCCACCTGATGAGCGAGATGGCGCAGACCGCCGACCACCTGGTGGTCATCGGCCGGGGAAAGCTCGTCGCCGACACCGCCGTGAGCGAGCTCGTGCGCGGCGAGGGCACCGTGCTCGTCCGCACGCCCGAGCCGGGCTTCGCGCGGCTGCTGACCACAGCCGGGGCCGCCGTGCGGGAAGGCACCGAAGCCGCGCTCGTGGTGTCCGGCATGACCAGCGCCGAGATCGGGAAACTCGCGGCCTACCACGGCATCGCGCTCGCCGAGCTCAGCCCGCAGCGGGTCTCCCTGGAAGACGCCTTCATGGAGCTGACCCGGGACAGCATCGACTACCAGGGGGCCGTCGCATGAGCGTGTCCTTCACCCACTCCGTCCGCGCGGAGTGGATCAAGCTGCGCAGCCTGCGCTCCACCTGGTACACCCTCGCGTGCCTGTTCGGCACCGGGCTCGGCATCACCGCTCTCGCGATGAACGCCGCCGCGAAGGACTACCCCGGCGACGAGCCCTGGGATCCCACCAACCGCAGCCTGACGTCCTACATCGTCGCGCAGCTGATCATCGGGGTGCTCGGCATCCTGGTCGTCACGGCCGAGCACGCGACCGGCCTGATGCAGACGTCGCTGATCGCCACGCCGCGCCGGCACCGGCTGCTGGCCGCCAAGCTGGTCGTCGCGGTGGCGGTCGCCGTGGTGGCGGGCCAGGTGCTGATGGCCGCCGCCTTCTTCCTCGGCCAGGCCGTCCTCGCCGCCCACGGCGTACCGCACGCCCGGCTCGGCGATCCGGGGGTGCTCTCCGCGGTGACGGGCGGCGGGCTCTACCTCGCGGCGATCGCGCTGCTGGCCGCCGGGCTCGGCACGATCATGCGCGCCACCGCGGGCGCGCTCGCCACCCTGGTCGGGATCGTCTTCCTGGTCCCCGCCCTGGCCGGTCTCTTCCCCACGTGGCTGCAGCAGCTGTTCTTCTACTGGCCGACGCTCGGCGCGTCCGCGGTCCTCAAGACGGTGCCCGATCCGGACTTCCCGCACCCGTGGCTGAACCTGGCCGGGATGTGCGCCGGGGTCGCCGCCGTGCTGGCCGTGGCGTTCGTGCTCTTCCGGCGCCGGGACGTCTGATGCGGGAAGCGGGCCGGGGCCTGCTGGCGGCCGCCGCCGCGGTGCTCGCCATGACGGTGGTCGCCGCGGCCGGCCTGGCGCTCCTGGGTGCCGGCGACCTCGGCCCGTTGACGGCGGCGGTCGTCGCGCTCGCCGTGGGCGGCACGGCCGAGGTCGGCGCCGTCCCGGCGGCCGGGTTCCCGGTCGCCGTGCGGGGCAGCCTCCACGTGCTGCCACTCGGGGTTTCCCTGGCCGGCGCGGCGGTCCTGGGCTGGGTGCTGCTGCGCGGCGGCGCGCGCGGGCTCCTGGTCCGCGGCGCCACGGCGGCCGTGGCCCTTCCGGCCGGGCTCGGTGCGTTGGCGTGGGCAGCACGGGGAAAGCTGCCGCTCCCGGACGGCGTCGCGACCGGCGGCTGCGTGCGGAGCGGCGGTTCGGCGCGCCTGCCCGTCTCCGGCGCGCTGGACGCCGGATTCTCCGTGGCGGCCGGCCCGGCGGTGGCGGGCGCGCTGGCCGGGACGCTCGCGGTGCTCGGAGCGTGCTGGGTCATCGCACGGTTCCCTGTCCGTACCCCGGGTCTGCGCGCGGTGGGGTGGCTTGCGGGCGGGCTCACCGCCGTGGGCCTGACCCTCGCGTGGGCGTTCGGCGGCCCCACCGCGGCCGGGGCCGTGCTGCTCGTCCTGCCTCAGCTGGTGTCCGGCGTGCTGCTGCTGGGCCTGGGCGTGCCGTGGACGATCGGCACCACCGGCCCGCTCCCCTGTGCGCCGGACCTCCCGCCGGGTGGCCCGGCG
>NZ_MUMI01000103.1 GCF_002155975.1 Amycolatopsis kentuckyensis | reverse complement strand
CTCCCAGACCATTCTCCGGGGTGGAGCCGATGCAACCCCCGGGCGTCCCCCTTCCGTCTTCGGGACATGAGGTACTCAGCGAAGGTGGTCGGGACAGGCGCGCTCCTGCTGATGGTGACGGCCTGCGCCGGCCAGAACATCCCAGCCAACCAGCCCGCGGCACCCACCGGCAGCGTGTCGACGCCGGCGTCGCCGTCGCCGTCGCCGAGTGAATCGGTGCTGCCGGTGGGTGCCGCGGGCTGGTTGGCTGGGATGTTCTGGCCGGCGCAGGCCGTCACCATCAGCAGGAGCGCGCCTGTCCCGACCACCTTCGCTGAGTACCTCATGTCCCGAAGACGGAAGGGGGACGCCCGGGGGTTGCATCGGCTCCACCCCGGAGAATGGTCTGGGAGGGCGGCCCCGGGCATCCCGGGGCGGCCCTCCCAGCGTTCGTGGTGCTCACCCCTGGCGAAGGACGACCGTGCGCGTTCCCAGCGGCTCGGCGAGGGCGAGGGGGACCTTGATCTCCCTGATGTAGTCCGGGCACATCTGGCCCTTGGGCGCCGACCCCACGGCGACCAGCACGACCACGTGCTGCGCGGTCTGCTCGCCGACGCGCGCCGAGATGCGGCGGCAGCCGCCTTCCTCGGCCTGCAGGATCAGGGTCCGGCCGTCGAGGCTGCGGGTGAGGCTGCGCGGGTAGCCCTCGGGCAGGCCGCGGGCGTCGACCTGGGTCTCGGCGATGACGTCGTCGCCCGGGGCGATGCCCTGCGTCGGCCGGCCGACCGTCTGGGACGGCGGCGGGCCGAGCGTGGGGGTGACGGTCCCGGGCACGCTCGCCGACGTCGAGGGCGTCTCGGGCGCCGAGCTCGGGCCCGCCGGGGCGCCGGCGCCCGAATTCGCGGCGCAGGCCGTCACCGTGA
>NZ_MUMI01000102.1:12774-13247 GCF_002155975.1 Amycolatopsis kentuckyensis | reverse complement strand
GCCCACCACGACGACCACCGCTCCGCCCACGGGTGGCACCTGGGCGGCGGGGACGGCGTACAAGGCGGGCGACGTCGTGACGTACGGCGGCGCGAGCTACCGCTGCATCCAGCCGCACACGGCGATCGCGGGCTGGGAGCCGCCGAACACCCCGGCGCTCTGGCAGCGCCAGTGAGAGTGGTCCTGGCCGTCGTCGCGCTGCTCCTGACCGGTTGCGCGACGACGGCCGCCCCGACCTACAACGCGGCCGACGTGATGTTCCTGCAGATGCTGATTCCCCAGAACCAGCAAGGGATCGAGATCGTCCGGCTGGCTTCGGCCCGCCCGGTCCCGCCCGGTTTGCGGGAGCTGGCGGCGGCGATCGAGGTGACCCAGCGGACCGAGGTCGACGACATGCGGCGCTGGCTCCACGAGTGGAACCAGCCCGAGACGGTGGCCCCGCAGGCCCACGCCGGCCACGGCGGCATGAAGAT
>NZ_MUMI01000102.1:0-12697 GCF_002155975.1 Amycolatopsis kentuckyensis | reverse complement strand
ATCCCCGGGGCGGCGGGCGAGCGCTGTCCCGGTACGCGCGAAGGCCTCCCCGGTCGCCCGGGGAGGCCTTCGCCGCGTTGGCCGTCAGCGGCGCTTGGGCCGCCAGACCACCAATGCCGTCTGCTGGTTGAGCGGGACCAGGTCCCGGCGGTAGGACGCGTGCGCCGCCGCCGTGGCCTGTTCCGCCGCCACGTACGCCGCGGCCAGTTCCTCCGTCAGCTCGGTGATCCGGGCCCGGAGCGCGTCGACCTGGTTCTCCAGCTCGATGATGCGCTTGATGCCGGCCAGGTTGACGCCGTCCTCCTGCGACAGGCGCTGGACCTCGCGCAGCAGCGCGATGTCCCGCATCGAGTAGCGCCGCCCGCCGCCGGGGGTGCGGCCCGGCGAGACCAGGCCCTGCCGGTCGTACGTGCGCAACGTCTGCGCGTGCATCCCGGCGAGCTGGGCCGCCACCGAGATGACGAACACCGGGGTCTCCTCGTCCCCTTCCTGGGGAATCCCGCCGAACACCACGCTCACCTACCTTGCAGCAGCTCGGTGATCTCGGGCCGGGGGTCGTGCCCGGCCATCGCCTCGGCGTACGCCTGCAGTGCCTCGCGCGCCTTGTCGTCCAGTTTTGCGGGAATCGCCGCCTGGAGGGTGACGAGCAGATCACCTTGCGAACCGTCGCGCTTGGCGATGCCCTTGCCGCGCACGCGCAGCACCCGTCCGCTCGCGGTGCCCGGCGGCACCTTGAGCGAGACCTTGCCTTCCAGCGTCGGCACCGTGATCGTGGTGCCGAGCGTCAGCTCCGTGAAGTCCACCGGGACGGTGATCGTCAGGTCGAGCCCCTTGCGCCCGAACAGCGCGTGCGGAGCCACGTGCACCCGGACGTACAGATCGCCCGCCTGCGCCCCGCCCCGGCCCGGCTCGCCCTGGCCGGCCAGCCGGATGCGCTGGTCGTCGTCGACGCCCGGCGGGATCCGGACGGTCAGCGTGCGCGTCCGCGTGCTGATGCCTTCGCCGCCGCACTCGGGGCACGGGTCGTCGATGATCGTCCCGCGGCCGCGGCAGTCGCGGCACGGCTCCGAGAACGCGAACGCGCCCTGGCTGCGGCTGACCAGCCCCGACCCGGAACAGGTCGGGCAGGTCCGCGGCGACGTCCCCGGCCGGGCGCCGTTGCCGCTGCACGTCGCACAGGTCGCCGGGCTCGACAGCCGCAGCGGCAGGGTCGCTCCCTTGACCGCCTCGGTGAAGTCGATCCGGACGTCCGTCTCGACGTCGGCACCGCGCTGCGGCCGGTTCGCCGTCGCGCCCGCCGACGACCGGCCCCGGCCGAAGATCCCGCCCAGGATGTCGCCGAGCCCGCCGAAACCGCCCTGCTGACCGGCGCCGGCCTGGCCGAAGATGTCGCCCATGTCGAAGCTGCCGCCACCGCCGCCACCGGGGAAGTTGAAGCCGCCCCCGCCGCCGAACAGTCGCCGCGCCTCGTCGTACTCCTTGCGCTTGCTCGCGTCGGAGAGCACGCCGTAGGCCTCGGAGACCGCCTTGAACTTCTGCTCCGCCTGCGCGTTGCCGGCGTTCGCGTCCGGGTGGTTCTCCTTGGCCAGCTTCCGGTAGGCCTTCTTGATTTCGTCCGCGGTGGCGTCGGAGGAGACGCCCAGTTCACGGTAGAAGTCCTTACCGATCCATTCCCGTGCACTCATCGGGCGCCTCCTCCTCCCACTTGAACCGGATAGTGCTTACTGCTGCTGCTCATCGACTCCGCCGCCGAGTGGCAGCTCGCCACCGACGGACGGGTCCCCCGGGGCCGCACCGGGCTCGTGGTCGGTCACGCCGACCAGCGCCGCCCGCAGTACGCGGTCCCCGAAGCGGTACCCGCGGCGCATGACCACGGTGACCGTCGGGCCCGCCACGTCCGGCGAGGTGTTGTGCTGCACGGCCTCGTGCACGCTCGGGTCGAAGGGCTCGCCCTCGGAGCCGAACGACTCCAGGCCCGCCCGCTGCAGGCCGCTGATCAGCTTGTCGCCGACGGCCTTGAACGCGCCGGTGAGGTCACCGTGCTGCTCCGCCCGCTCGAGGTCGTCGAGCAGCGGCAGCAGGTCGTTCACCACGGTCGCCTTCGCGCCGATCACGACCGCCTCGCGGTCACGCTCGACCCGCTTGCGGTAGTTGGCGTATTCGGCCTGCAGGCGCTGGAGGTCGGCGGTGCGCTCGGCCAGCTCCTTCTCCACGTCGGAGACGACCGACACCGAGTCGTCCACAATGGACTCACCCAGCGAGGGGCCCGCGTGCTCCACGGGCGCCTCGTCGGGGTCCGGCGCGGCGTGGGCCGGACCGGGCGGGCGAACCTGCCCGGTCTGGGGGTCCACCCGACGACGGTCCCGCACGACCACCGGCTCCTCGGGGCCTCGGCCCTGGTTCTCGGATTCGTCGTAGCTGTGCGTCACTTCTTCGGGTCCTCTTCGACGATCTCGGCGTCCACCACGTCATCGGCCTTGGCCTGGCCGCCGGCCGCACCGGCGTCGCCACCGGCCGCGCCCGAGGCACCGGCCGCACCGGCCGCCGCGTCGGCGTTCGCGTTCGCGTACAGGGCGGTGCCCAGCTCCTGCGAAGCGGCGTTCAGCTTCTCGATCGCCTCGCGGATCTTGGTCGAGTCCGTGCCCTTCAGCGACTCGTTGGCCTCGTCGATCGCCGACTTGACCTTGCCCTTGAGGTCCTCGGGCAGCTTGTCGTCGTTGTCCTTGACGAACTTCTCGGTCTGGTAGACCAGCGTCTCCGCCTGGTTGCGGGTCTCCGCTTCCTCGCGGCGCTTCTTGTCTTCCTCGGCGTGGGCCTCGGCGTCCTTGACCATGCGCTCGATGTCGTCCTTCGGCAGCGCGGAGCCACCGGTGATCGTCATCGACTGTTCCTTGTTCGTGCCCAGGTCCTTCGCGGTCACGTGCACGATGCCGTTGGCGTCGATGTCGAAGGTGACCTCGATCTGCGGCACGCCACGCGGGGCCGGCGGGAGACCGGTCAGCTCGAACATGCCGAGCTTCTTGTTGTGCGCGGCGATCTCGCGCTCACCCTGGAACACCTGGATCTGCACCGACGGCTGGTTGTCGTCCGCGGTGGAGAAGATCTCCGAGCGCTTGGTCGGGATCGTGGTGTTGCGCTCGATGAGCTTGGTGAACACGCCACCCTTGGTCTCGATGCCGAGCGACAGCGGCGTGACGTCCAGCAGCAGGACGTCCTTGACCTCGCCCTTGAGGACACCGGCCTGCAGCGCCGCGCCGACCGCGACGACCTCGTCCGGGTTCACGCCCTTGTTCGGCTCGCGGCCGCCGGTCAGCTCCTTGACCAGGTCCGACACGGCCGGCATGCGGGTGGAACCACCGACGAGCACGACGTGGTCGATGTCGCCGACGGCGATGCCCGCGTCCCGGATGACGTTGTTGAACGGGTTGCGGGTGCGCTCGAGCAGGTCCGCGGTGATCTTCTGGAACTCGGCGCGCGAAAGCGTCTCGTCGAGGAACAGCGGGTTCTTGTCCGCGTCCACGGTGATGTACGGCAGGTTGATGCTGGCCGAGTTCGAGCTGGACAGCTCGATCTTCGCCTTCTCCGCCGCCTCGCGGATGCGCTGCAGCGCCATCTTGTCCTTGGTCAGGTCGATGCCGTTCGTGGCCTTGAACTTGTCGACCAGCCACTTGACGATGCGCTCGTCCCAGTCGTCACCACCGAGGTGGTTGTCACCGGAGGTGGCGCGGACCTCGACGACGCCCTCGCCGATCTCCAGCAGCGAGACGTCGAAGGTGCCACCACCGAGGTCGAAGACCAGGATGGTCTGCTCCTTCTCGCCCTTGTCCAGGCCGTACGCCAGCGCGGCGGCGGTCGGCTCGTTGACGATGCGGAGCACGTTCAGGCCGGCGATCTGCCCGGCCTCCTTGGTGGCCTGCCGCTGGGCGTCCTCGAAGTACGCCGGGACGGTGATGACCGCGTCGGTGATCGTCTCGCCCAGGTACGCCTCGGCGTCGCGCTTCAGCTTCATCAGCACGCGCGCGCTGATCTCCTGGGAGGTGTAGTTCTTCCCGTCGATCTCGGTCTTCCAGTCGGTGCCGATGTGCCGCTTCACGGACCGAATCGTCCGGTCGACGTTCGTGACGGCCTGGTTCTTCGCCGGCTGGCCGGTCAGCACTTCACCGTTCTTGGCGAAGGCGACGATCGAAGGGGTGGTCCGGGAGCCTTCCGAGTTGGCGATGACCGTCGGCTCGCCGCCCTCAAGGACGGCGACGACCGAGTTGGTCGTGCCGAGGTCGATGCCGACCGCTCGCGCCATGGTGCTTCCTCCTGTGTACGGCTGCTATGTTCGTGACCTGCACGTTCGTCCCCGCCTTGAGCGAGGCCCTGGCAAGTTTTATCCGGCCTTCGCGCACTCCGTCAAGCCGGACTTGAGTCGACTGCGCTCAACCTCTGTACCCAGCCTAACGAGGCGCTCCGCGTTCTTGTTCCCGGGTCCGGCGACCGAGTGTGCCCGGATCGGCTGTGACGCCGCTCACCCGGCAGGCCGGCTCACCGGCAGACCGCCCCTCGACCAGGGACGACCCCGGTCACCAGGTACGCCACTTCGGCTGCCCGGGCGCAGGCGGAGTTGAACAGCCCCGTGTGGCCGTCGTCCGTGCGGGTGAGCAAGGCCGAGCCGTCGATGCTCGCCGCCAAGCCACGAGCCCACGCCAGCGGGGTTGCCGGGTCATGCGCGCCGCCGACGACCAGGATCGGCGGGGCCCCGTGCACCGGATGCGGCTGCGGCGGGTTCTTCGCCGGGACCGGCCAGCCCGTGCACCCGCCGGCGAAGTCCCAGTACTCCGAGTACCGCCAGCTGTGCGGCGCGGCCGCCCGCACCAGGCGGGCCATCCACCCCAGGTCCGCCGGCCCGGTGAACGGTGACGGGAAGTCGTGGCAGCCGATCGCCCGGTAGGCCCCGTAGATCGGGGACCGGAACTGGTTCCGCTCGGTCAGCCCCTTCGCGTCCGGGAACTCCCCGCCGGCCGCGGCCAGGTCCGTGCCCAGCGCCGGCCAGTCGCCCCGGAGGTAGAGGTGGCCGTACACACCCGCCGAGA
Organism: Amycolatopsis kentuckyensis; assembly: GCF_002155975.1. Lineage (GTDB taxonomy): Bacteria > Actinomycetota > Actinomycetes > Mycobacteriales > Pseudonocardiaceae > Amycolatopsis > Amycolatopsis kentuckyensis. The sequence continues at coordinate 7,619 of NZ_MUMI01000102.1, read as the reverse complement.
CCTCGTCGGCCGTCGCGGGACGGCCCAGGTCGCTCGACCAGATCGCGCCGCGCGCCGCCCTGGCCACGACGTCGTCGTAGAAGCGGAGGACGTCCTGGCTGTGCAGGGCGCAGCCGGCGGAGGCGCGGCACCAGTCCGCGAACCGGACCAGTGCGTCCTCGGTGGCCGCGGCCTCCTCGAGGATCGCCTGGTTCATCGGCCGCGCGTGGTCGATCGCGCCGTCGAGCACCATCGCCCGCACCCGGCCGGGGTGCTTCGACGCGTAGACCGCGCCCAGCTCGGTGCCGTAGGAGAGACCCAGCCACGAGATCTTCGGCTCGCCGAGCGCCGCCCGGATCGTCTCGATGTCCTCGGCCGCGCTCTGCGTGTCCGCGTTCGCCAGCAGCGGCCCGGTGCGGGCCAGGCAGTCCGCGCCCGCTTTCCGGTTGTGCGCGACCAGTGCGTCGAACCCCGCCCGCGTCGACGGGAACCGGTCCAGGGCCGGATCGAACAGCGTCGCCGCGTCGCAGGTGATGCGTGGCGTGCTGTACCAGTCGCCGCGCGGGTCGAACCCCACGACGTCGAAGCGCTGCCGCAGCTGCGCGAGCTCCGGCGAGGCCAGCCCGCCGAACTGCGCGAACCCGACACCGGAGCCGCCCGGCCCGCCCGGGTTCACCAGCAGCGAGCCGATCCGGCGGGACGGATCACGCGCGGGCAGCCGGGCCAGCGCGAGCTGGGCCGACCCCAGCTCCGGCCGCGTGCGATCGATCGGCACCTCGACCGTGGCGCACTCCGCCGACGGCTCCTGCTGCGTGGCGCACGGGCGCCAGGTGAGAGCCGACGCCGAAGCGACGGCCGGTACCGCCGCCATGACCACGACCGCCGCGAAGACCGCGGCGACCCGGCGCACGTCCATGATGTTCCTCCCCCTGCACACGCCGGCCTTCGGCGTGCTTCCTTCCTAACAGCGACCACCGACGGTTCAGGAGCGCCGGGCCGTCCAGGAGGAGAAGAAGAAATCGGGATTTCCTTGCTGCACAACGACTTCAGCCGGGGTACCGACCCAGGAAGTCACTCGATAGTGGGAATCCGCGGAGACCGGCACCCCCTGCGCCGGAGTTTCCGGCGGCGCGCCCCGCGTGAAACCGACGGCCCCGAACATCGCGACCGCCCCCAGCAGCGCGGCCACCAGCACGCGCCGTTCGATCCTGCCCATCGGAAATGCCCCCGTAGTAAGGAAAAGGTCAGGCCGCGCGGACCGTGACGCTGCCGCTCTCGGTCGTCAGGTCCAGCAGGTGCTGGGCCGAACTGTCGGTCGGGACGTCGAACTCGCGGTGGCCGCTCTCGCTGTTGCCCTCGACGCGGTACGGCCCGCCCGGCACGGCCAGCTCGATGCTGCCGCTGTCGGCGTGCACCTTCACGTCGTTCGCCTGGGCCAGCGTGAAGTCGACGCTGCCGCTGGAGGACGTCACGTCGACCCGGCCGCGCACGTCGCGACCGGTGATGCTGCCGGAATCGCTGTGCAGCTGGACCTCGCCGACGTCCCGCAGGTCGATCGAGCCGCTGTCCAGCCGCAGCCTCACCGCGCCGGAGACGTTCTCGACGCGAGCGTGCCCGGAATCGGCCTGAACGTCCACACTCGACACCCCGGCGATGTCCAGTCCACCCGAGTCGACGCTGCCCGTCACGGGTACTCCCGCGGGCACGACGACCTCGAAGTCGACCGTGCAGTTCGTGCCGCACGAGCCGAGCACCAGCCGGTCGCCGTCCATGCGGTGGAAGGGGCCCTCCGGCTTGCTCCGCCAGTTGTAGTGCACCTCTTCGCGCACCGTCGACGGCCCCGGGCCGGTGCGGATCTTCACCGAGCCCGAGTCGCCTTCCAGCTTCACGCTGCGGACGGCCTCCGGAACGGTGGCGGTGTTTTCGTAGTCCGCCCCCCAGCCCCACCCGAGCGCGGTCGCCAGGCCGACGCCGATCAGGACGATGCCACCCAGTGCGAGAAGCGGGCGCGCCATGGTCGTTGGTCCCCTCAGTGTTGTTTCCTCTGCGTGAGAAACGTTAGGACGGGGTGAGCGGGCCGTACATGGGGGTAACCCCCCGAAAGACCCTGAGATCCCGCCCTGAGACGCCGGGGCGGCGCCCGGGGCCTAACCTGGCGCAAGTCTCCAGTTCCATGATCAGGAGGATCCATGCCGCAAGCACCCGGCCCGTACGAATCCCTGCCCGACGTGCCGTCCTTCACCCTCCGCAGCAACGACGTCGCCGACGGCGAAACCCTGGCCACGCCCCACTTGTCCGGCATCTTCGGCGCCGGCGGCGAGGACCGGTCGCCGCACTTGGCGTGGGACGGCTTCCCGGCGGAGACGAAGAGCTTCGCGATCACCTGCTACGACCCGGACGCCCCGACCGGCAGCGGATTCTGGCACTGGGCGGTGTTCAACGTCCCGGTTTCGGTGACGGAGCTGGCGTCCGGCGCGGGTGACGGCTCCGGCCTCCCCGAAGGTGCGGTGACGCTGAAGGGTGACGGCGGGGTCAAGCAGTTCCTCGGCGCGGCGCCCCCGCCCGGGCACGGCCCGCACCGCTACTACTTCGCGGTGCACGCCCTCGACCTGGACAAGCTGGAGGTGCCGGAGGACGCGACCCCGGCGTTCCTCGGCTTCAACATGTTCGGGCACACCCTCGCCCGCGCGGTGATCACGCCGGTGTACGAGAACAAGGGCTGAGTTCCCGGCCGGGCCCGGCGCGGTGATCAGCTGAAGTTCGCCGCGTTGGGCCCCTCCCGCTCCAGGTAGTGCCCCCTGGTGTGCTCGGCGAAGCCGAACTGCCGGTACAGCCCGTGCGCGTCGGCGGTGTGCAGCATCCAGCGGAACTGCGCGCCGGGACCGTGGTCGATCATCTCCCGCACGATCTCCTTGCCGAGACCGCTGCCGCGGGCGGAGTCGACCACGAAGACGTCGGCGAGGTACGCGGACGAGACGCCGTCGGAGAACGCGCGGGCGAACCCGACCTGCTCGCCGCCGCGGTAGGCGCCGACGACCCGCCAGGAGCCGTCGATGGCGGCTTCGACCTGCTCACGGGTGCGCCAGCGGCCCCAGTAGGCCTCGGTGGAGAGGAACTTCCACACCACGTCGAGGTCCAGCCGCGCGCGGTCGTCGTCGAGTTCGAAGTCACCGAAGGTCCGCATGATCCGAAGCTAACCGAGGCGTCAACGCGGTTTCAGCAGGTAGTCCACCACCGGGCGCAGTTCGTCGGCCGACGGCGGCCCGTCGTCGATCAGGCCCTGGATGAGCAGCCCGTCGATGCCCGCGAGGAAGACCCGGAACGCCACTTCGTCGTCGTGCCGGACCATCGACGTCAGGACGTCCAGCCAGCGCCGCGCGGCCGGGCGCAGCTCGGGCTTCCGCGCAGCCAGCAGGTACAGCTCGTACTCCGCCATCGTGCGGCCGCGCCGCGGCCCGAGCGCCTCGGCCAGCAGGGCCGCGACCTCCTCGGCGCCGCGGGACCCGCGGGAGCGCGCCCGGTCGATCATCCAGTAGACCTCGGTCGCCATGTCGCGGGCGCACGAGATGAGCGTCGCGACCAGCAGGTCGTCCAGCGACGAGAAGTGGTAGGTCGTCGACGTCGTCGGAACGCCGGCCTCGGCCGCGACCGTCCGGTGCGTGACGCCCGCGACGCCGTCGCGCTCGATGATCCGCAACGTGGCCTCGATGAGTTCGGCGCGCCGCTTCTCACCGCGGGCCTTCCGGCCGTCCACTTGCAGCTTCACCATAGGGTGAAAACTACCTGAACGATCGTCCCGAAACAAAGAGCGACGTACACCACATCGGTGGGACTTAGGGCGCCTCAACGGGTTACTCATCAGTAAGGACGGTTAGTCTCCCGGCACCACCACAGTTTTGAACCGGACGAAAGGCACCCGAACGATGGGCGCTCTGCAACTGACGCTCGGCGGGCTCTCCGTCGTGCTCGGCCTCGTCGCCTGGGGCATGTTCGCCGCGACGATCGCCCGTTTCGTGCGGGTGATCCGCCTCGGGCAGCCCGACTCGACGCGCAACGGGCCCTTCATGCCCCGCATGAAGACGCTGATCAAGGAGTTCGCCGCGCACACGCGGATGAACCGCAAGCGCAGCGTCGGGCCCGCCCACTGGCTGGTCATGTGGGGCTTCCTGCTCGGCTCGCTGGCCCTGTTCGAGGCCTACGGCGAGGTCTTCGTCCCGACCTGGGGCTGGCCGATCCTCGACGACTTCCCGCCGTTCCAGCTGCTCATGGAGCTGCTCGGGCTCGGCACGATCGTCGGCATCCTGGTGCTGATGGCGATCCGCCAGCGCAACCACCCGCGCCGCGCCGACCGCCAGAGCCGGTTCCAGGGCTCCAACTTCAAGTGGGCGTACTTCATCGAGGCCGTCGTCCTGATCGAGGGCATCGGCATCATCGGCGTCCGCGCCGCGAAGGCCGCGCTCGGCGCGCACGAGACGCCGACCTGGGCCGCTTTCGTCTCGAACCCGATCGGCCAGCTGCTGCCGGCCAGCCCGAACCTGGTGACGGTGTTCGCGTTCGTCAAGCTGATGAGCGCCACGGTCTGGCTGATCGTCGTCGCGCGCACGATGACCATGGGCATCGCGTGGCACCGCTTCAGCGCCTTCTTCAACATCTACTTCAAGCGCGAGGCCGACGGCGGCGTCGCCCTGGGCGCGCTCAAGCCGATGATGAGCGGCGGCAAGGTCCTCGACCTCGAGGAAGCCGACCCCGACGAGGACACCTTCGGCGTCGGCAAGATCGAGGACTTCAGCTGGAAGGGCTGGCTGGACTTCTCGACGTGCACCGAGTGCGGCCGCTGCCAGGAGCAGTGCCCCGCGTGGAACACGGGCAAGCCGCTGTCGCCGAAGCTGGTCATCACGCAGCTGCGGGACCACGCCTACGCGAAGGCGCCGTACCTGCTGGCCGGCGGCAAGCGGGACATGGCGGGCGACGAGATCGGCCTGTCCGGCGACAACATGTACGCCGGGATCGACGTCCTCGCGATCGCCGAGTCGCAGAAGGCGCTGATCGGCGACGACGGCGGTGTCATCGACCCCGACGTCCTGTGGTCCTGCACCAGCTGCGGCGCCTGCGTCGAGCAGTGCCCGGTCGACATCGAGCACGTCGACCACATCGTCGACATGCGCCGCTACCAGGTGATGATCGAGTCGTCGTTCCCCAGCGAGCTGAACGGCATGTTCAAGAACCTGGAGAACAAGGGCAACCCGTGGGGCCAGAACGCCAAGGACCGGCTGGCCTGGACCGAGGACCTCGACTTCGAGGTGCCGGTGTTCGACGGCGACCTGGGCGACACGGAGTACCTGTTCTGGGTCGGCTGCGCCGGCGCGTTCGAGGACCGCGCGAAGAAGACGACGCGCGCGGTCGCGGAGCTGCTGCACATGGCGGGCGTCAAGTACACGGTGCTCGGCTCGGAGGAGTCCTGCACCGGTGACCCGGCCCGCCGCGCCGGCAACGAGTTCCTGTTCCAGATGCTGGCCCAGCAGAACGTCGAGGTGCTGAACTCGGTGTTCGAGGGCCGCGAGCGCAAGGCCCGCAAGGTCGTCGTGACCTGCGCGCACTGCTTCAACACCCTCGCCAACGAGTACCCGGAGCTGGGCGGCCAGTTCGATGTCGTGCACCACACGCAGCTGCTGAACCGCCTGGTTCGCGAGAAGCAGCTGGTGCCGGTGGCGCCGGTCGCCGAGGACGTCACCTACCACGACCCGTGCTACCTCGGCCGCCACAACAAGGTGTACGAGGCGCCGCGCGAGCTCGTCGGCGCGACCGGTGCGCAGCTGCGCGAGATGCCGCGGCACGGCGACAAGTCGATGTGCTGCGGCGCCGGCGGCGCGCGGATGTGGATGGAAGAGAAGATCGGCAAGCGGATCAACGTCGAGCGCGTCGACGAGGCGCTCGGCACCGCGCCCTCGAAGATCGCCACCGGCTGCCCGTTCTGCAAGGTGATGCTGAACGACGGCCTGACCGCGCGCCAGAGCGACGGCACCGCGAGCGAGAAGGTCGAGATCGTCGACGTCGCGCAGATGCTGCTCGAGTCGGTCAAGCGCAAGCCGGAACCGAAGCCGATCGCGCTCGGAGCGCCGTCACTCGCGGAGGAGTGACACATTTCCCGAGAACGCACGGCCCCGGTCAGCACGCCTGACCGGGGCCGTTTTCGTGATCGGAAAGATTGGTGATCTCGTAGCCATTCCGCTACCCGTTGTCACAGGTTTGTCCTGTCCGCCAGGCTCGCTAGCTGGGACTTCGTGAAAGTAATCGTTTTCTTGAAAAATGTTCATGATAATCACCGAAATGGCCCATCAGGTTAAGGAGAAACGACGGCCTGAACCCTGGACAAGCGGCGTATCCTGGCCTTTCCTCGCCGCCGCCGTTGCCAGCGAGGGCACCTTTGACGATCACAGAAACAGGGGGCGGCTCGGATGGCCGAGGACCGGCGGACCACTACGACCGGCCGACACGCACTCCACCCCCTTCCGGACGAGCGGCCCGCGGCCGACTACGTCCCCATCCAGCGCACCCTCGTGCGCCCGTACGTCCTCACGCGCGGCCGGACGCAGTCACGGCGGCACCTCGCGATCGAAGCGATGGTCTCGACGCGAGCCGGGGCGCACTGGGACGGCGCCCGGCTGACCGGCGAGTTCCGCTCGGTGCACTCCCTGTGCCTGCACCCGCGTTCGGTCGCCGAGGTCGCGGCCACGCTGAGCGTGCCGCTCGGCGTCGTGCGCGTCCTGCTGGACGACATGGCCGAGCAGGGCCTGGTCACCATCCACGACAGCCGGACCGGCACCGACGGCCGTCCCGCGATGGCGCTCATGGAACGCGTTCTGAACGGCCTGCAGCGCCTCTGAGCACTACGCTCACCAGGGTGAGCGAGGAACCCGGGAACTCCGGCGGCGAAAGCACCCTGACCGTCCTGCTCGCCGGTGGGGTGAACCTGGCGATCGCCATCATGAAGCTGATCGCGGGCATCATCACCGGCTCGGGCGCGATGCTGTCCGAAGCGGCGCACTCGGTGGCCGACACGATCACCGAAGTCCTGCTGCTGACCGCGTTGAAGCGCTCGGAGCGGCCGGCCGACCGCGTGCACCCCTTCGGCTACGGCAAGGAGCGGTACTTCTGGTCGCTGCTCGCGGCCGTCTCGATCTTCGCCTCGGGCGCGATGTTCGCGCTCTACGAGGGTGTCTCGACGCTGTTAGGGCACGGCGAGACGCAGAGCACGTCGTTGCTCAGCTACATCGTCCTCGCCGTGGCGTTCCTGCTCGAGAGCACGTCGTGGCTGCAGGCGGTGCGCCAGGTCGTCCGGGAGTCCCGGGCGGAGAACCGCTCGCTGTGGACGTACCTGCGGCTCATCGACGACCCGACGCCGAAGACCGTCCTGTTCGAGGACTCGGCCGCGCTGGTCGGCCTGCTGCTCGCGTTCGGCGGCATCGGGCTGCACCAGCTCACCGGGTCCGAGGTCTGGGACGGCATCGCGTCGATCGCCATTGGCCTGCTGCTCGCCTGCGTCGCCTACCTGCTCGGCCGCACCAACCGCGGCCTGCTCGTGGGGCGCCAGGCCGACCCGGCCATCGTCCGCGGCGTCCGTGACCACCTGACCGCCGCGC
>NZ_MUMI01000101.1 GCF_002155975.1 Amycolatopsis kentuckyensis | reverse complement strand
CTGCTCGGCGGTGAGGTCGACCGCCCCGATCCGCGGTGGCGGGTGGACGAGGACTGGTCGACCCTGCACGTGGACGGGATGGTCCTCGGCTTCCAGCGGGCACCGGACCACCGGCCGCCGAGCTGGCCCGATCCCTCTTTCCCGCAGCAGTTCCACCTCGACTTCGAGGTCGACGACTTCCGCGAGTCGCACCACGTCGTCCTGGCGCACGGTGGCCGGCTGCTCGACCCCGATCTCGGCGGCCGCGGCTGGCGCGTCTACGCCGATCCGGCGGGGCATCCCTTCTGCCTGCTCGGCGACTACTGAACCCCCACCGAGATCGTGTTCCGGGCGGCCGGAAAAGGCGGTGAATAACCTCCTGACCCCGGCGATTTCGGCAGGTCGTGGCGTGTTTACGGTGAGGCCCCCTGCCCCGGAGCCCGCATGTCCGCACTTCCTGATCACGACCGCGGAACCACCGCGACGCCGGTTTTCGTCGACCCCACCGGGCGGCGGCGCCGCATCGTCCGCCGGGTCGCCCTCGCCGCCTGCGCGGGAGTTCTGCTCTACCTCGCGGTGTTCGTCGCCGCGCTGTTCGGCGCCCCGATCCCGACCTCGGCGCTGATCCCCGTGCCCGGCTTCGTGCCGGTGCAGGTGCCCGCGACGAGCACGCCGCCGCCGATCAGCGAAGAACCCGCGCGGGCGAACGGTGCGCCGACGGTCACCACGCCGTCGCGGGAGGTCCCGGCCTCGACGCCGGATCGCTCACCGTCGGCGGCCACGACGGCGCCGCCGACCGCGGCCACGACGACGACCGCCGCGCCGACCAGCGAGCACCGCAACAGCCGCGCGCCGACGACGCCGCCCGGGCAGACCCGCACGACCCCGCCCGGCAACGGGCGCTGACGGGGACGACATGGTGGCCCGGCATCACCACACCCCGCCGCCGAAGGCGCACTGGGTGCTCCTCGGCACCGTCGTCACCGCCGTCGCGGCGCTGCTCGGCCTGCACCTGCTCGTCTCGGGCGGGCTCACCGCCGACGAAGGCCCGCCGCCCGGCAGCTCGTCGGCGGTCCCGGCCGGGGTCCGCACCGGCGGGCCCGTCATCGACGCTCGCGCCGACCAGGCCGGGCTGCACGCCAAGGCCAAGACCCTCGCCCTGACCTTCGACGACGGCCCGGATCCGGAGTGGACACCGCGCGTGCTGGCGGTGCTCGCCGCGCACCACGCGCACGCCACGTTCTTCGTGACCGGCGCGAACGCCGCCCGGTACCCCGAGCTGGTCCGCGACATCCTGGCCGCGGGTCACGAGCTCGGCAACCACACCACCACCCACTCCGACCTGCGCGGGGACGGCGATCTCCGGGCGAAGCTGGAGCTGCGCGGCACCGACCTGGCCCTGGCGGGCGCCGCCGGGGTGGGCACGTCGCTGGTCCGGCCGCCGTACTCGGCGACGACGGACGCCGTCGACGACGCGGCCTGGGCGTCGATGCGGCGGATCGGCGCCGACGGCCGGCTCGTCGTCCTGTCCGATGTGGACAGCCAGGACTGGCGCCGCCCCGGCGTGGCGGCGATCGTCGCGAACGTGACGCCGAAGGACGACCGCGGCGCCGTGGTGCTGCTGCACGACGCCGGCGGCGACCGCTCGGAGACCGTCGCGGCACTGGAACAGCTGCTGCCCGGATTGCAGGCGGCGGGCTGGACGTTCGGCACCGTCGGCGAAGCCACCGGCATCCGCGAAGCCGTCAGCCCCGCCGCGCCGGCCAACCGGGCCGGCGGGTGGGCGCTGGTCGCCGCGGTCGGCCTCAGCGGTGTCGTCGCCGAGGCGCTGCGCTGGCTGCTCATCGTGGCGAGCGCCATCGCCGTGCTGCGGACGCTGCTCATCCTCGTCACCACCGCGATCCACGTCCGGCGGCGGCGCCCGCGGCGGCGGACCCGCGCCGGCGTCACGGTGATCGTCCCGGCCTACAACGAAGAAGCCGGGATCGAGGCGACCGTCCGCTCGATCCTCGCCTCCGACCACCACCCGGTGTGGGTGATCGTGGTCGACGACGGCTCCACCGACGGCACCGCCGACGTCGTCGCGCGGTTCCGCTCGCGCCGCGTGCGGCTGATCCGCCAGCGCAACGCCGGCAAACCCGCCGCGCTGAACAACGGCCTCGCCGCGGCCCGCACCGAACTGGTGGTCATGGTGGACGGCGACACCGTGCTCGAGCCGGGCACGGTGGGCGCGGTGATCCGGCCGTTCGCCGACCGGCGCGTCGGCGCGGTGTCGGGCAACGCGAAGGTCGGCAACCGCGGCGGGCTGCTCGGCCGCTGGCAGCACATCGAGTACGTCATCGGCTTCAACCTCGACCGGCGCATGTACGACGTCCTCGAGTGCATGCCGACGGTGCCGGGCGCGGTCGGCGCGTTCCGGCGCTCGGCCGTGCTGGACCTCGGCGGCGTCCCGGAGGACACCCTCGCCGAGGACACCGACCTGACGATGCTGCTGGAGCAGGCCGGCTGGCGCGTCGTCTACGAGCAGCAGGCGCGGGCCTGGACCGAGGCGCCGTCGACGCTCGGGCAGCTGTGGAAGCAGCGCTACCGCTGGTGCTACGGCACGCTGCAGGCGGTGTGGAAGCATCGCGGCGCGGTGCTGCGCGGCGGCGCGGCCGGCCGGCTGGGCCGCCGCGGGCTCCCGTACCTGCTGTTGTTCCAGGTCGTGCTGCCGATGCTGGCCCCGCTGGTGGACGTCGCGGCGCTGTTCGGCGCACTGGCCGGTGACCGGACCACGGCGCTCGGGTACTGGCTGGTGTTCCTGCTGATGCAGCTGGTGCCGGGGATCATCGCGTTCCGGCTCGACGGCGAGCGCCTCGGCCCGCTGCTGGCGCTGCCGCTGCAGCAGTTCGTCTACCGGCAGCTGATGTACCTGGTGGTCGTGCAGTCGGTGATGACGGCGTTCGCGGGCGCCCGGCTGCCGTGGCACAAGCTCGAGCGCACCGGGCAGAACGCGCCGCCGTCCGGCTGAGCGCGCGGCCGCGCCCCGTCTCCGCGACGATGACGGCATGACTGTCGCGTTTCTCGGAACCGGGATCATGGGCGCCCCGATGGCGGCCAACATCGCCAAGGCGGGCCTCGACGTCCGCGTCTGGAATCGGACCCGCGAGAAGGCCGAGCCACTGTCCGAGTTCGCCACGGTGGCCGATTCGGCGGCTTCGGCGGCCGACGGCGCGGACGTCCTGGTGACGATGCTCGCCGACGGGCCCGCCGTCGCTTCGGCGTTCGAAGCTGCTTCGCCTGCTTCGGGGACGTTGTGGCTGCAGATGAGCACGGTCGGTCTCGACTGGACCGACCGCCTCGCCGCGACGGCCGAGAAGGCGGGCGTGGTGTTCGTCGACGCACCGGTGCTCGGCACGCGGCAGCCGGCCGAACAGGCCCAGCTGCTGGTGCTGGGGTCGGGCCCGGAGGAAGCCCGCCCGGCGGCGACCCCGGTGTTCGACGCGGTCGGCATGCGCACGATCTGGCTCGGCCCGGCGGGCCGGGGCAGCCGGCTGAAGCTGGTGATGAACGCGTGGGTGCTGGCGCTGACCAACGCGACGGCGGAGAGCCTGGGCCTGGCCCGCGCGCTGGGCCTGGACCCGGCGCTGTTCCTGGAGACGATCGCGGGCGGCGGTCTGGACGTCGGCTACGCGCACGTCAAGGGCGGCGCGATGCTGGCGGGGGAGTACCCGCCGGCGTTCCCGGCGGGCCTGGCGGCGAAGGACGCCCGCCTGGTCGTGGAGGCCGCCGGGGACGACGTGGACTTGGCGGGGGCGAAGGCGGTGCTGGCCCACCTGGAGGCGGCGGTCGAGGCGGGGCACGGCGACGAAGACATGGCCGCGCTGTACCGCGCGGTGCTGAAGGAGCGGTAGGGACGGTCGCCGCGGATCCGGGCGCCGGGGCGTGGAAGCGGCAGGGACGATCGCCGCCGCGGGTCCGGCCACCGGGGGTGCCGAAGTGGTGACGCCGGGGGGTGAAGCGCGCCGCCGGAACGAGGCAACGGACCCAGGCCGCCGGGGCGCCCCCCGTTCTCGACTCTACCGGCAGGCACCGACAGTTCCGCCGGGCCGGACAGCCTCCGGCGACGCGTTTTCCGGGCCCGGCGGGGTGACACGGTCGGGGACCCGGCCAGGCGGTAACCTCAGTCGGCATCCCGACCCCTGAACCGAGGAGGGCCCGTGTCGGCAGGGCAGATCGCCGCGTTGATCGCCGCAGGAGCATTCGTGGTGCTGGTCGTCCTGCTGGCGATCCCGCTGATCAAGCTCGGCAAGACGCTGGACGCGGCCACCGAGGCGATCGAGCGCACCAACAGCAACACCGACCCGCTGCTGATCGGTGCGAACGAGACCATCACGCACGTGAACACCCAGCTCGAGCGGGTGGACGGGATCACCGCGAACGCGCAGGCCGTCACCGGCAACGTCTCCGCGCTGACGTCGGTGTTCACCGCGACCCTCGGCGGCCCGCTGGTCAAGACCGCGGCGCTGTCCTACGGGCTCAGCAAGGCGATCAAGGCGCGCAAGAAGAAGAGCGCTCTGAAGGCCGCCAGGAAGGCCGGGAAATGAAGCGGCTGTTCTGGCTCGGCGTCGGCGTGGTCACCGGCGTCGTGCTCTCCCGCAAGGCCGCCGAAACCGCTCGTCAGGCCACCCCGGCCGGGTTAGCATCGAACCTGGGGGACGCCGTGCGCGAGCTGGCCGGCGCCGTGGGTTCGTTCGGCGCCGAGGTGCGTGCGGGCATGAACGAGCGGGAACAGGAGCTGCACGACATGGTCGAGGAGCGGGCGGGCGTGACCGCGCCCCGCGCCGAGGGACGGCACGCCGCCGCCCGGCGCCCGGTCCGGCGAGCTCGCCGGGCGGAGGGCTGATCCGGGCCTGCCCGGAGCCCTTCGCCGTCGCCGCCCGACCCGTTCTCCGCCACCAGTACAAGGACTGACCCGTGGACACACACGAAATCACCGACCGTTTCCTGCGCCATTTCGAGGGCCGGGGCCACACGCGCGTGCCCAGCGCGCCGCTGATCCTCGACGACCCGAACCTGCTGTTCGTCAACGCCGGCATGGTGCAGTTCAAGCCGTACTTCCTCGGTGAGGCGCCGCCGCCGTACCCGCGCGCGACCTCCGTGCAGAAGTGCGTGCGCACGCCGGACATCGACGAGGTCGGCAAGACCACCCGGCACAACACGTTCTTCCAGATGGCCGGCAACTTCTCCTTCGGCGACTACTTCAAGGAAGGCGCCATCGAGGCGGCCTGGGAGCTGATCACCAAGCCCCAGAGCGAAGGCGGCTTCGGCCTCGACCCGGACCGCATCTGGGCGACCGTCTACAACGACGACTCCGAGGCGGCAGGCCTGTGGCGCAAGCTCACCGGCCTGCCCGGCGAGCGCATCCAGGCCCGCGACGGCAAGGACAACTACTGGGACATGGGCGTGCCCGGTCCCGGCGGCCCGTGCTCCGAGATCTACTACGACCGCGGCCCGGCGTACGGCCGCGAGGGCGGCCCGGTCGCCGACGAGGACCGCTACATCGAGATCTGGAACCTCGTCTTCATGCAGGACGTCCGCGGCGACCTGAGCCCCAAGCTCGGGCACCCGCCGATCGGCGAGCTGCCGAAGAAGAACATCGACACCGGCATGGGCGTCGAGCGCGTCGCGACGATCCTGCAGGGCGTCGAGAACGTCTACGAGACCGACCTCGTGCGCCCGGTCATCGGCCGCGCGGAGGAGTTCTCCGGCCGCCGCTACGGCAGCAACCACGCCGACGACGTCCGCTTCCGCGTCATCGCCGACCACGCCCGCACCGGCGTCATGCTGATCGGCGACGGCGTCACCCCGGGCAACGACGGCCGCGGCTACGTGCTGCGCCGCCTGCTGCGCCGGATCGTCCGCTCCACGCGGCTGCTGGGCGTGCAGGAGCCGGTGCTGCAGGAGTTCGCGAAGGTCGTCCGCGACACGATGGGCCCGACCTACCCCGAGCTGGTCTCCGGCTTCGACCGGATCAACGAGGTCGTCCGGATCGAGGAGGAGGCCTTCCTCTCGACGCTGACCTCCGGTTCGCGCATCTTCGACCTCGCGGCCGAGGAGACCAAGCGCGGCGGCGGGGACGTGCTGGCCGGTGACAAGGCGTTCCAGCTGCACGACACCTACGGCTTCCCGATCGACCTCACCCTGGAGATGGCGGCCGAGCAGGGCCTGACCGTCGACGAAGAGGGTTTCCGCACGCTCATGAACGAGCAGCGGACCCGCGCGAAGGCGGACGCGGCGGCCCGCAAGACCGGCCACGGCGACCTCTCCGAGTACCGGAAGGTCCTGGAGCAGCACGGCGAGACCGAGTTCCTCGGCTACACCGACCTGCAGGCCGAGGCGAAGGTCGTCGCGCTGCTCGAAGACGGGCAGCCGGTCCGCAGCGTCTCGGCGGGCAAGAAGGCCGAGCTGGTCCTCGACCGGACGCCGTTCTACGCCGAGAGCGGTGGCCAGGTCGCCGACACCGGCGTCCTCCTCGGCGACGGCGTCGAGCTGAAGGTCCTGGACGTCCAGAAGATCGTGCCGGGCCTGTTCGTGCACCGCGTCGAGGTCGTCGACGGCGAGGTCGGGCTGGACACCAAGCTCACCGGCTCGGTCGACGCGCACCGCCGCCTGTCCATCGAGCGCTCGCACTCCGCGACGCACCTGGTGCACGCGGCCGTCCGCGGCGCGTACGGCAAGCGCGCGGCGCAGGCGGGTTCGCTGAACTCGCCGGGCCGCATGCGGTTCGACTTCACCACGCCGGGCTCGGTCTCGGCGGACGTGCTGACCGAGGTCGAGGAGGAGGTCAACGACTACCTCCAGACCAACGTCGAGGTGCAGAGCTTCACCACGACCAAGGACAAGGCCCTCGAGCTGGGCGCGGTCGCGCTGTTCGGCGAGAAGTACGGCAACGACGTCCGCGTGGTCGACATGGGCGAGTACTCCCGCGAGCTCTGCGGTGGCACGCACGTCGACCGGATCGGCCAGCTCGGGCTGGTCAAGCTGGTCTCCGACGCCTCCATCGGCTCGGGCGTGCACCGCGTCGAGGCGCTCGTCGGCGGTGACGCGCTGAAGTACGTCCGCAAGGAGCAGCTGCTGGTCTCGCAGCTGGCGAACACCTTCAAGGTGCCGTCGGACCAGCTGCCCGGCCGCATCGAGGACGTCCTGACCCGGCTGAAGAACGCCGAGAAGGAGATCACGCAGCTCAAGACCCAGCAGGTGCTGGGCTCGGCGGGCGCGCTGGTCGACAAGGCCCAGGAGATCGGCGGTGTCACGGTCGTCGCCGAGGTCGTCCCGGACGTCGACGGCAACGGCCTGCGCGCGCTGGCGTCGGACATCCGCGGCCGGCTCGGCGCGCGGCCCGGCGTGGTGGCGCTGTTCTCGCCGGCCGGCGAGAAGCTGAGCTTCGTCGTCGCGACGACCAAGGCGGCCCAGGACAAGGGCATCGCCGCGGGCAAGCTCGTGCCGTCGTTCGCCGAGAAGATCGGCGGCCGGGGCGGCGGCAAGCCCGACATGGCCCAGGGTGGTGGCACGAACCCGGCCGGTGCGGCCGAGGCGGTCACGGCCCTGCGCGCGGCGATTGCCGGCATTGGTTAACCGCGGAAACCGCAGCCCGGACCGTCCCGGAGTGGGCGATCCGGGCCGCGGCCGCCGGCTCGGCGTGGACGTCGGATCCGTCCGGGTCGGAGTGGCGCTGAGCGATCCGGCCCCCCTGCTCGCGTCGCCATTGGTTACCCTCTCCCGCGATGCGACCGACGACAGTGATCTGGACCAGCTGGCCGCCCTCGTCACCGAGCACGAGGTGGTCGAGGTGATCGTGGGCCTGCCGAGAACGCTCGCCAACCGCCAGGGTCCGGCGGCCGAGCTGGCCATCGCGTATTCTGAGCGTCTGGCCGGGCGGATAGCGCCCGTGCCGGTCCGGCTGGGCGACGAGCGGCTGACCACGGTCACCGCATCCCGCATCCTCTCCCAGCGCGGGGTCAAAGGCCGCAAGCAGCGCGCGGTGGTCGACCAGGCCGCCGCCGTCGAGATCCTGCAGGCCTGGATCGACCACCGCGC
>NZ_MUMI01000100.1 GCF_002155975.1 Amycolatopsis kentuckyensis | reverse complement strand
GTGGCTGATCATGATCAGCCCGATCCGCTGTTCGGCGACCAGCCGGGAGAGCAGGGCGAGCACCTGGGCCTGGACGATGACGTCGAGGGCGGTGGTCGGCTCGTCGGCGATGATCAGCCGGGGCGAGCAGGCCAGGGCCATGGCGATCATGACGCGCTGCTTCTGCCCGCCGGACAGCTCGTGCGGGTAGGCGCCGGCCCGGCTCGGGGGCAGGTCGACCTGGGTGAGCAGGTCGGCGACGCGGGCGTCGACCTGCTCGTCGGTGAGGGCGGTCCCGGCCGGCGGGTGCAGCCGCAGCGGTTCGGCGATCTGCTCGCCGATCTTGCGGACCGGGTTGAGCGCGTGCATGGCGCCCTGGAACACCACCGACGCCTCGGCCCAGCGGACCGCGCGCAGGCGGCCCCACTTCATCGCGGTGACGTCTTCGCCGTCGAGCCGGATCTCGCCGGTGATCTTCGCGGTGCGCGGCAGGAGCCGCAGCACGCTCATCGCGACGGTGGACTTGCCCGAACCCGACTCCCCCGCGACGCCGAGGGTGCCGCCGGGGTCGAGGGTGAGGTCGACGCCGCGGACGGCGGGTACCTCCTTGTCCCCCACCGCGTAGGTGACGTTCAGGTCCTGGAGCTGCAGCAGCGGGGTGGTCACTTCTTCAACCTCGGGTTGAACACGGTCTCCAGGCCCCGGCCGACCAGGGTGAAGAAGAGGACGACGAGGACGATGGCGATGCCGGGCGGGAGCACGTTCCACCAGGCGCCGCGGCTGATGGCGCCGTTGTTGAGCGCGTTTTCCAGCACCAGGCCCCAGGTGATGGAGTTGGGGTCGCCGACGCCGAGGAACGACAGGGTCGCGTCGGCGATGACGGCGTTGCCGACGACCAGGGTCGTGTTGGCCAGCACCAGCGGCATCACGCCGGGCAGGACGTGCCGCCCGATGATGTGCAGGTGACCGCCGCCGAGGGCGTGGGCACGCTCGATGTAGGGACGGCTCTCGATGGTCAGCGTCTGGGCCCGGACGAGCCGCGCGGTGCTGGGCCAGGCGGTGAGGCCGATGGCGATGATGATCGTGCCGACGCCCTTGGGCAGCACCGCCGAGAGCGCGATCGCGAGGATCAGCGAGGGCAGGACCAGGAAGAAGTCGGTGAACCGCAGCAGGGTCGCCGACACCCAGCCGCCGAAGTGGGCGGCGGTGATGCCGATCAGGGTGCCGATGACGACCGACAGCAGGGCGGCGGAGAACCCGACGAGCAGGGAGATCCGGGTGCCCCAGACGGTCATCAGCAGCACCGAGCGGCCGAAGTTGTCGGTGCCGAGCCAGAAGTCGGCGTCCGGCGGGGACAGCGGTGCCCCGGTGGCCTTGGTGACGTCGAGGCCGCTCTCGTCGCTGACCAGCGGCAGCAGCAGGGCGACGAGCACGGTGGCGCCGAGCAGGACGAGCCCGGCGAGCGCGGCCCGCTGGCCGGCGAACTCGCGCCAGGTCCTGGCCAACGACGCGCGGCGGCGTGACCAGGCGATCTGCCGCGGTGTCTCGGCGGTGGTCATGAGGTACGCACCCTCGGGTCGAGCACGCGGTAGAGCAGTTCCGCGAGCAGGTTCATCAGCACCACCGCGCTCGCCAGCACGGTGAAGACGCCTTGGAGCACCGGCAGGTCGGGCCCGTGCAGGGCGTCGTAGGTGAGCTGGCCCAGGCCGGGCCAGCTGAACACGGCCTCGACGGTGACCGCGCCGGCCAGTACCGAGCCGAACTGCATGAACACCAGCGTGGTGGTCGGCAGGAGGGCGTTGGGGACGGCGTGGCGGCGGCGGACGAGGTCGTCGCGCAGGCCCTTGGCGCGGGCGGTGGTGAGGTAGTCGGCGTTCATCTCCCCCAGCAGCGACGACCGCATGATGAGCATGTACTGGGCGTAGAACACGGCCAGCAGCGTCACGCACGGCAGCACCAGGTGGTGCAGGACGTCGAGGGTCTGGGAGAGCACGTCGGGCGCGGCGTCCGGGGAGTGCATGCCGCGGCTGGGGAACAGGCCGTTGGTCGCCACGAGCAGCATCAGGCCGAGCCAGAACTG
Source organism: Amycolatopsis kentuckyensis (assembly GCF_002155975.1). Lineage (GTDB taxonomy): Bacteria > Actinomycetota > Actinomycetes > Mycobacteriales > Pseudonocardiaceae > Amycolatopsis > Amycolatopsis kentuckyensis. The sequence goes on along the minus strand of NZ_MUMI01000100.1, from coordinate 19,688 downwards.
CGGGACCGACCAGAGGGTCAGCGCGAGCCCGGTCTGGCTCCGGTCGAAGAAGCTGTCGCGGCGCCAGGCGGCGCGGATGCCGAGCCACAGCCCGAGGAGGACGGCGAGCAGGGTGGCGCTGCCGACGAGCAGGATGGTCGGCCAGAGCCGTTCGCCGATCATGTCGGCGACCGGGCGGCCGTTGTTGAGCAGCCGGGATTCGCCGAGGTCGCCGTGCAGCAGGTTCCCGAAGTAGGTGCCGAACTGGACGAGGACGGGCTTGTCGACGCCCATCTTCTCGCGCAGGTCGGCGATCTGCTGCGGGCTGGTCGGGTGGTCGCGGGTCATGGCGGCGACCGGGTCGCCGGGCAGCATCCGGAAGAGGAAGAAGAACAGCACGATCACCAGCACGATGCTGATCAGCGCTTCGGCGATCTTCTTGAGCACGAACCGGGCCGTGCCGGTCCCGCCGCGGTGCTCGTCGGGGTCGACGAGCACCGCGGCCTGGTCGGGAGTGGTCATCTCTTACTCGCGGTCCTCTGCCGTCTTGCCGCGGCGGCCGAGCATGATCCCGCCGCCGACGAGGACGACCACGACGACCGCGCCGAGGACGATCCACAGCACGGTGTTGCCGCTGCCGGAGTCGGCGGTGTTCGTGGTGCCGGCCGGGGTGGCGCCGTAGACGCCCCAGTAGCCGGTCTGCTCGAGGATGGCGCCCTTGGGCTGCGGCTGGGTGGTGAAGCCGGAGAACTTGTCGGAGCGGTAGGCCTCGAGGGCGTTCTGGTAGTCGAGCACGATGGTCGGGAACTGGCTGTAGAGCCGGGCCTGGGCCTGCTTGACGTACTCGGCGCGCTTGGCGTCGTCGGTTTCGGTGAGCTGCTTCTTGTAGAGGTCGTCGTACTGGGCGTCGCAGAAGAACGTGTCGGTGCTGCCGCCCTTGCCGTCCGGGCTGGGACGTGCGCCGCAGGTGTGCAGCGACAGCGCGTAGTCCGGGTCGGGGTTGGTGCCGTAGCCGCCGATGGCGAGGTCGTACTTGCCGGCCTGGGTGCGGTCGGACAGTTCGTCGTCGGAGACGAGGTCCTGCTTGACGGTGATGCCGATGTCCTTGAGCCAGCCGGTGACGTACTGGGCGACGCCCTGGTCGTAGCTGCGGTTGGCGTGGCCGGTGAGGCGCAGTTCCAGCTTGGCGCCGCCGGGGGCGGTGCGGACGCCGTCGGGGCCCTTCGGGTAGCCGGCCTGGTCGAGGGTCGTGTTGGCGGCGGCGAGGTCGAACTTGACCTTTTCGGCGGCGCTGGGGTCCCAGTGGTAGTCGGCGTAGATGGCGGGCACGACGCCGCCGCCGACCTGGCCGAGGCCCTTGAGGACCTTGTCGACGATGGCCTGGGTGTCCACCGCCTGGGTGATGGCCTTGCGGACGTTGAGGTCCTTGAGGACCGGGTTGCCGTCCCCGATCGGGTTGTTGGCGTTGTCGGTGACGCCGAAGTTGATCGACAGCTCGTCGTAGCGGCGGCCGGGGGCGGCGTTGGTGGTGATGCCCTGCTGGCCCTTCAGCGCGTCGAACTGGTTGGGGTTGAGCCGGTTGATGACGTCGACTTCACCCTGCTTGAGCGCGTTGACCGCGGCCTCGGTGTCCTTGAACACCAGCAGCTGCAGTTCGTCGATCTTGGGGGCGCCGCGCCAGTAGTCCTTGTTGGCCTGGAACTTGACGTATTCGTTCGGCTTGTACTCGGTGAGGTGGTACGGGCCGTCGGAGACGCCGGCGATGGCGAGGGTGTCGGTCGAGGGGTCCTTGAGGTCCTTGATCGGCTCCCAGACGTGCTGCGGCACGATCGGCACGTCGAGCAGGTTCATGTTGACCTGGACGGTCTTGGTCTTGACGACGAGGGTGGTGTCGTCGGGCGCGGTGACCGTCTCGAAGTTGGCCACGTAGTTGCCGTTGGCGGTGCGGGCGTTCTCGTCGGTGAGCATGCGGTTGAAGGTGAAGGCCGCGTCCTTGGCGGTCACCGGCTGCCCGTCGCTCCACTTGACGCCGCTGCGGATCTTGAAGGTCCAGGTGAGCTTGTCCGGCGACGGGGTCCACGACTCGGCGAGCGCGGGCGAGGCTTCGGCCTTTTCCGCGTTCGGGATGGTCAGGAACTCGAAGGTGAACCGGCCGATCTGCGTGGACGCCGAGAGCGCGGCGGTGAAGGGGTTGAGGTGGTCGATGCCGGTGGTGAGCGCGACCCGCAGCACCTTGCCCTGCTGGGCCTGGGCGGGTACGGCGAGCGGGAGCGCCGCCAGTGTCGCGGCCGCGACGACCGCGCCCACGCGGGCGAACCGCCCGGATCTGTGTTGGAACTGCACCGAAAACCACCCCATCATTCGCTTGTGAGCCTCCCCAAGGACGAGAAGTAACCACATATCGGGACAACCGCGCAATATGTTGCCGCCTCGGCAGGTGCCCGATCGTTATCGACCCACCGATCGTCACACTGAGTGACATTTTGGCAAGGCGCGCGTTCCGCGTCCGGGGGCCGGGCGCGCTGGCTAGAGTGCCCGGCATGCGCATCCTGATCTCGGCGGACATGGAGGGCGCCACCGGTGTCACCTGGACCGACGACGTCGTGCCCGGTTCGCCGCAGTGGGACCGCTTCCGGCGGCTGTTCACCGGTGACGTCAACGCCGTGCTGGCCGGGCTGCACGAGGCCGGGGCGAGCGACGTGCTGGTGAACGAAGCCCATTCGTCGCAACGGAACCTGCTGCTGGAGGACCTCGACCCGCGGGCGCGGATGCTCACCGGGCGGCACAAGCCGCTGTCGATGATGCAGGGCATCGATTCCGGTGTGGACGGTGTGGTGTTCCTCGGCTACCACGCCGGCGCGGGCTTCGACGGGGTGCTTTCCCACACCTACCTGGAGAACCAGATCACCGGGGTGTGGCTGGACGACGTCCCGGCGAGCGAGGGGCGGCTGAACGCGGCCATGGCCGCGGAGTACGGGGTCCCTGTCCTGCTCGTTTCGGGTGACGACAAAACGTGTGAGGACGCCCGTGATTACGCTCCGGAGGCAGAGCTGGTCCAGGTGAAGGAGTGCGTGAGCCGGTACGCGGCGATCTGCCTGCCGCCCTCGCGCACCGCGGAGCTGCTGACCGGCGCGGCCGCCGAGGCCATGGCGCGGGCGGGCCGGGAGGAACGCCGGGTGGGGGCGCACCGGATCGAGGTGGAGTTCGACGCGAGCCACCTGGCGCAGGCGACGGCGGTGATCCCGACGGTGGAGCAGATCGGCACGCGGCGGGTCGGGTTCGACGCGCCGACCATGACCGAGGCGATGAAGTGCTTCAAGGTCGTCACGGCGATCGCGGCGGGGGCGGTGCAGGGTATCTATGGCTGACGTCGTCGAGCTGTGCGCGGACCTGATCCGGTTCGACACGACCAACCGCGGGAACAACGACGCCTCGCCCGAGCGGCCGGCGGCGGAGTACGTGGCCGCGTTCCTGGACGGCCTGGGCATCCCCGCGCGGATCCTGGAGGCCGCGCCGGGGCGGGCCAGCGTGCTCGCGCGGGTGCCGGGCACCGATCCGGCGCTGCCGGCCCTGCTGGTGCAGGGGCACCTCGACGTCGTCCCGGCGGACGCCGCGGACTGGTCGGTGCCGCCGTTCGCCGGCGAGGTGCGCGACGGGTACCTCTGGGGCCGCGGCGCGACCGACATGAAGGACTTCGTGGCGATGGTGCTCGCGGCGCTGGCCGGCGGGGCGCGGCCGCGGCGGGAGCTGGTGCTGGCGTTCGTCGCCGACGAGGAGGACCGCGGCGAGTGGGGCGCGCACTGGCTGGTCGCCGAGCACCCGGAGCTGTTCGAAGGCTGTGTCGCGGCGATCAGCGAGTCGGGCGGCTACACCTACCACGTGCCCGCCGCCGACGGCCGGGACGTGCACCTGTACCCGGTCGGGACGGCCGAGCGCGGCACGGCGCACCTGAAGCTGACCGCGCGAGGCCGGGCGGGGCACGGCTCGCGCCCGAACGACGAGAACGCCGTCACCCGGCTGGTGGGGGCGTTGCACCGGATCGCGGCGCACGAGTGGCCGGTGTCGCTGACGCCGGCGGTGCGGGCGTTCCTGGAGCGGACCGGCGCGGCGCTGGGCGTGCCGGTGGATCTGTCCTCTTCGGACGGCGTGGACGCGGCGGTGGCCGCGCTCGGGCCGGCGGGGGCGCTGGTGCGCCCGACGGTCCGCACCAGCACGACCCCGACGATGCTGGACGCGGGCTACAAGGTGAACGTGATCCCCTCGACGGCGACCGCGCAGGTCGACGTCCGGGTCCTGCCGGGCACCGAGGAGTCGTTGTTCGCCGCGCTGGACGAGCTGCTCGGCGAGGGTGTGACGCGCGAGTTCGTCGCGCACCAGCCGCCGGTGCAGGCGCCGGTGGACTCGCCGTGGTTCACCGCGATGGCGCTGGCGTTGCAGGCGGAGGACCCCGAAGCCGTGGTGGTGCCGTACTGCCTGGGCGGCGGGACGGACGCGAAGGCGTTCACCCGGCTGGGGATCGACTGCTACGGCTTCGCGCCGTTGTGGCTGCCGAAGGGGTTCCCGTACCGGGCGATGGCGCACGGGGTGGACGAGCGGGTGCCGGTGGCGGGCCTGCACTTCGGCACCCGCGTCCTGACCCGGTTCCTCGAGAACTGCTAGAGAGCCAGGTCGAGGAGAGCCAGCAGGCTTTCCCAATGCCGCTGCAGAGCGGCGGGTTCGAAGGCGTCGGTGTCGGCCATGGTGAAGCCGTGGACGGTGCCGGGGTAGATCTCGGAGGTGTACTCGAGGCCCGCGGCGTCCAGCACGCGGTTGAGCTCGCCGAGGGCCTCGGGGGTCAGGTCGGTTTCGGCGTGGCCGAAGTGGACCCGGGCGGTGATCCGGTGCAGGCTGTCGGGCCCGGCGGCGCCCACGGGGGCGTGGAACCCGGCGAGGGCGGCCACCCGGCCGGGGTGGGCGGCGGCGGTGTGCGTCGCCAGGAGGCCGCCGATGCAGTAGCCGGTCGTCGCGATCGGTCCGGGGGCGACCTCGGGCCGGGTGGTGAGGAACCGGACGTAGGCCTCGGCGTCGGGCCGGATCCGGTCGGTCGTGTGGGCCTCGATCATGGGCATCAGCCGGGCGAAGATCGCGGGCCGGGCTTCCGCGCCGATGTGCTCGGGCAGTTCGATCACCGGCGTGGGGCCGTGGCGGTAGAAGGGGTTGGGGACGAGCACGTAGTAGCCGTGACCGGCCAGTTCCCGGGCCATCTCCCGCAGCACGGGCCGGATGCCGAAGCCGTCCGGGTACATGAGCACCCCGGGGTGGCGTTCGCCGTCGTCGGGGAACGCGGCGAAGGCGTCGGCCCGGCCGTCCGCGGTGGGGATCTGCAGTGACTGGGTGGGCATGATCGCCGAGCCTAGGCCACCGGATCAGGGCACGACGACGAGTTTTCCGGCGGCGCGGTTCTCCTCCATGTACCGGTGGGCGTCGGCGATGTCTTCGAGAGGGAAGACCCGGTCGACGTGCGGGCGGTAGGTGCCGGCTTCGACTTCGCCGACGATCCGCTGCAGCAGGGCCGTGCTGCCTTTGAGGTCGTCGCTGTGGAAGGCGGTCAGCCTGGTGCCGGACGGGATCTTCGCGATCGGCTCGAAGTCCGGGACGATCCAGCCGCTGAGCGAGCCCGCCACGCACACCGTGCCGCCCCGGCGGACCAGGCGCAGCGAGTCCACCGCGGTGCGGGCGCCGACGAGGTCGAGCACCCAGTCCGGGCCTTCGGGCCACAGCCGCGGCAGGCCGGTGAGCGGGCCGCCGTCGTCGATGAGGACGTGGCCGGTGAGCGCGGCGGCCTTGTCCGGGCGGCGGGTGGTGGCGGCGACCTCCAGGCCGTGGCCGGTCGCGATCGCGGCGGCGGCCAGCCCGACCGAGGACGTGCCGCCGCGGACGAGCAGCCGTCCGGTGCTGCCCGGGCCGATGCCGAGCGCGTCGAGCGCGCCCTGGGCGGTCAGGTACGTCTCTGGCAAGGCCGCGAGGACGTCCCAGGGCAGGGTGGTGGTGACCGGCATCAGCAGCGGGTTCGGCAGCAGGGCGTATTCGGCGTAGCCGCCGTCGAAGGCGCGGCCCATCTCCCCCATCACCGCCGCGACCGTGGTGCCGTCGGGCAGCCGCGGGTCGGTCGAGGCGGCGACGGTGCCGACGCATTCGATGCCGAGCACCCGCGGGAAGACGACGTCCGGGGAGTGCCCCTGCCGGGTCCGCAGCTCCGACCGGTTCAGGCCGGCGCCCTCGACCCGCACCAGGCTCCAGCCGTCCCGGACCGCCGGAACGGGCAGCTCCCGGACTTCCAGCACCTCCGGGCCGCCGGCCCGGACACAAACCGCCGCTCGCATCGTGTTCATGCGTTCCACTCTCAACGGCGGAAGCGGTGGCCGACCACCGGTAGAATGCCAAGTCATGCCCATCGCCCGCCAAGCCGTGCCGGAGTCGCGGATCTGGCCGTCCGGCGGGGTGCACCGGTGGCCGCCGGGCGGCACCAGCGCGGCGGACGTCCACGACCGGGGACACCTGGTCTACGCGGCCCGGGGCGTGCTGTCGGTGCACACCGAGCGGGGCACGTCGGTCGTGCCGGCCAACCGGGTCGCCTGGACCCCGGCCGGGTTCGTCCACCGGCACCGCGCGCACGGCCACACCGACATGCGGATCGTGTTCCTGCCGGCGTCGCTGGCCCGGCTCGTCCCCGCCCGGCCCGTCGTGTTCACCGCCTCGGGGCTGGCCCGTGAGGTGCTGCTCGCGCTGACCGGCCCGCGCGAGTACGACCGGGCGGCCAGTGCCCGCCTGCGCCGGGTCCTGGTCGACGAACTGCGCGAAGCACCCGAACAGCCGCTGCACCTGCCCGAGCCGCGCGACGACCGGTTGCGGGCCATCGCGCGGCGGCTGTACGAGGAGCCCGGGGACACCACACCGCTGGCGGAGCTCGGGCAGCGGATCGGCGCCAGTGCCCGCACGCTCAGCCGGCTGTTCCGCGACGAGCTCGGCATGACGTTCCACGAGTGGCGCACCCAGGTCCGCATCGGCCACGCGCTGATCCTGCTCGCCGACGGCCACGACACCGCGTACACGGCCCGCGCGTGCGGCTGGGCGAACCCGAGCCACTTCATCGCGGCGTTCTCGGCCGTGGTGGGGACCACGCCCGGCCGGCACCGGGCTAACGGGTGAAGGTGGCCCAGTAGCGGGCGCCCTCCCGGATGGTTTCCAGGCTCACCAGGCGGACGCCGTCCTGGGCGACGGATTCGATCTCGGCGCGGCTGAACGGCCAGGGCGGGCTCTGCCAGTTCGCCATGTCCATGTTCTCCTCGGCGACCTCGCACACGATCGCCGTGCCGCCCGGGGCGAGGAACGAGGCCAGCGACTTGCACGCCGCGGGGCGGAAGTCGCGGGGCATGGCCTGGATGTTCATGATCTCCACGACCAGGTCGAAGGCGTGGGTCCACTCCCCCGGCGGGTTCAGCAGGTCCGCGACCACGTAGTCCACTCGCGACTCCGGGAACCGGGTCTTGGCCGCCGCCACCGCGGTCGGGGCGACGTCGAAGCCCGTCACGGCCCAGCCGTGGGCGGACAGCAGTTCCGAGTCGTCGCCCAGCGCGCTGCCGACGACCAGGGCGCGGCGGCCGGCTCCGGGGTGCGTTTCGGCCCAGGCGGCCAGGTCGATGCCGGGTTTGCCGCGGGTCCACGGAACCTCGGCCTCGCCGCGCGCGGCGGCGGTGTAGAGCTGGTCGAACCACCCGGTCGGGTTGCCTTCGGCGAGGGAGGCGCGGGCGAGTACGCGGTCGGCGGGTTCCGGCGTCGTCATGAGCGTGACCCTAGCGACGACGCCGGAACCGCGTGCGGGTTTTACGGCGCGACCGGCCCCGGGATCGCGTACAGCTGCTCCCCGGCCCAGCGGACGACGTCCCGGACCGGCGCGGCCGGCGGCGCCGGCCGGAAGTTGCTGGCGTCGTCGATGCTGCCGGTGCCGTCGTAGACCGCCCGCTGCGGGTAGGCGAACACCGGCCGGGTGCGGGTGACGTTCCCGGCGGCGTCGCGGCCGGTCGCGGTCACGACCGTGGGCGTGGTGCCGCGCTCGACCCAGGCGACCAGCTGCTTGAGCGGGTCGAACTCGGTGAGCGTGGTGCCGCCGCCGCAGTGGTAGAGCGACGGGACCATGAACAGCCGCGCCCAGTCCTGCGGACGGCCGTGGGTGAGCCGCTGGTAGTAGTCGAGCGTGCCGGCGGGCGGGATGGCTTCGTCGTTCCAGCCGTGCCAGAGCAGCAGCTTGCCGCCGCGCCGCTGGAACGCCGAGAGGTCGAGGCTCATGGCGTCGTAGCGGACGCCGACCGGGGTGAGCCGGTCGAATTCGCGCCGGGTGAAGGCGAAGGTGTCGACGGTGGAGGCCGGTGCGCCGATCGGGTAGCCGAGGTAGCGCAGGTAGTTGTCGGCGAGGTTGCGGGCGAAGGCGAAGCCGCCGGTCTCGGGGGTGGCGATGATCCACCCGGCCCAGGACAGCTCGGACCCGGGCAGCTGGCCGCCGGGGTAGAGCAGCGTGCCGCGGTCGTCGGTGGGCGGCGAGTAGAGCTTCCGGACGACACCGACCTGAGCCGGGGTGAGGCAGGACGGGGTGTCCGGGCCGGCGCAGGTCAGCGTCGCCGGGTCGAAGGGGCAGGTGCGGGGGTCGTCGAGCTGGCCGTCGGTGAGCCCGTCGAGGCGGTCGCAGGCGGCGAGGACGGCGTTGTGCAGGGCGGGCAGCTTGGCGGCGGTGAGGATCGGGCTGCCGTCGGCGGCGCTGTTCACCCGCGCGAGCCACGTCTGGTACACCCCGAGCAGCGGGCCCCAGTAGTTCGCGGGCGCGCCGGCGTCGATGCCGTCGAAGTCCGCGGGGTAGCGCTGGGCGAGCAGGAGGCCTTCACGGCCGCCGTCGGAGCAGCCGGTGAAGTAGGACTTGCGCGGCGGGGCGCCGTAGAAGGCCTGGATGATCGCCTTCGAGGCGCGGGAGACGACGTGGGGTCCGCGGAACTCGAAGTCGTTGCGGGCGGCCTGGTCATTCGCGCCCCAGCTGCCGTCGTCGACGACGGCGGGGGTCGTGCCGACGTGGCCGTCGTCGGTGGCGGCGACCGCGACGTCGGCGCCGTGGGGCAGGCCGCAGTCGGCGAAGGCGGGCGGGGTGACCACGCCGCAGAAGCCGCCGCAGCCGTACTGCAGGTAGCGCCCGGCGTAGGTCTTGGTGGGCAGGCGCAGCTCGAACCGGACGGCGGGTTCGACGTAGCCCCGCACGCCGCAGTATTCGGGGTCGGTGGCGGTGGCCGCGACGACGGCCGCGGAGGTGACGTGGGTGGGCGCGCCCGGGAGGGCGAACCCGCGGACCAGGTCGGCGCAGGCGAGCACCGGCCGGACGGCCGAGCCGGTCGCCGCGGTGGCGGCGGCCGGGGTGAGCGTGGTGGCGGCGAGTGCCAGCGTGGCGATGGCGGTGAAGCTCCTGAACGGTCTCATCGGGCCCCCGTTTTCCGCGTTGTCTGATTTTGGCCAGGTTTGGCGAGCGGTCTTGACATCGATGTCACCCGCGCGTTTCCCTTCGTTGGCGCCGCCGGTCCCCGCCTGCGCGGCGCTGCTGAATCCGCCCTCCGAGCTTGGAGCAACGATGCCCCGAAGCGCCAGACCGCCGGTCGCTTTCCTGGTGACCGCCGCCGTGGTCGCCGCCGGCCTGGTCGCCCTCCCCGCGGCCTCGTCCGCCGCCGAAGACGCCCTTCCCCCCGACTTCGCCTCCTCCTTCGAGCCCGGTGACGTCCAGCCGACGTGGACCGACACGGTCGACACCGACGCGGCGGGCACGCCGCGCGCGTCCGGGATCAACGGCGCGAACGGCACCGCGATCCCCGGTGACATCCGCGGCAAGGTGACCGAAACCAGCGCGAGCAGCGAGAACACCAGCGGCGGCGAGGTCGTCTCGAACCTCGTCGACGGCACCACCGACACGAAGTGGCTGTCCTGGGACCCCACGGCCTCGGCGCAGATCACCCTGTCGGAGCCGACGTCGATCACGCACTACGCGATCTCCTCGGCCAACGACTTCGACAACCGCGACCCCAGGGACTGGACCCTGCAGGGCTCGAACGACGCTTCGTCCTGGACCGACCTGGACAAGCAGGCCGACCAGGCGTTCACCGCGCGGTTCCAGCAGAAGGACTACCAGCTGGCCGCGCCGACTCCGGCGTTCAAGTACTTCCGGCTGGACATCACCCGCAACAACGGCGGGCCGATCCTGCAGCTGTCGGAGCTGCTGCTGGCCAACGACGAGCCCGCCCCGCCGCCGCTGCCGAACATGCGCAGCTTCACCGACTCCGGCCCGACCAGCGGGTACACGAACAAGAACCGCGTCGGCTTCACCGGGCTCAAGGCGTTCCGCTACTCCGGCAGCCAGACGCAGGGCCACGGCTGGTCCTACAACAAGGTCTTCGACGTGAACGTCCCCGTCGTGCCGTCGACCGAGCTCTCCTACAAGGTGCAGCCGCAGTTCATCACCGGCGACCTGAAGTACCAGAGCACGAACGTGGCGATCGACCTGGTCTTCACCGACGGCACCCGGCTGCGCGACCTGGGCGCGACCGACCAGTACGGGTTCCCGCTGACGCCGGAAGGCCAGGGCAAGAGCAAGGTCCTCTACACCAACCAGTGGAACCTGGTCCGCTCGGCGATCGGCACGGTGGCCAAGGGCAAGACGATCGACCGGATCCTGGTCGGCTTCGACAACCCGGACGGCCCCGGCTCGCTGCAGGGCTGGCTGGACGACGTGAAGATCTCGGCGACGCCGACCCCGCCGGCCAGCACCCGCCCGAGCGACAACGTGCTCACCACGCGCGGCACGATGGCCAACGGCACCTTCTCCCGGGGCAACAACTTCCCGGCCACGGCGGTGCCGCACGGGTTCAACTTCTGGACCCCGGTCACCGACGCGAACGCCGACAACGGCGACGTCCGGTGGATGTACAACTACCACAGCCAGAACAACGAGCAGAACCTGCCGGAGCTGCAGGCCTTCAGCGTCAGCCACGAGCCGAGCCCGTGGATGGGCGACCGGCAGACCTTCCAGGTGATGCCCTCGGCGGCCACCGGCGTCCCGGACGCCAACCGTGACGCCCGGGCGCTGGCGTTCAAGCACGACAACGAGACCGCTCGCGCGCACTACTACGGCGTGCAGTTCGAGAACGGCATCAAGACCGAGATCGCGCCGACCGACCACGCGGCGGTGTTCCGGTTCTCCTTCCCGGGCAGCGACTCGAGCCTGATCTTCGACAACTACAAGAACCAGGGCGGGCTGACGCTCGACACCGCGGGCGGCACGCTGTCGGGCTACACCGACGTCAAGAGCGGCCTGTCGGCCGGGGCGGGCCGGATGTTCGTCTACGCCACCTTCGACAAGCCGGTCACCGCGGGCGCGAAGCTCACCGGGCAGGGCCACGACAACGTGGCCGGCTACCTGCGGTTCGCCGCCGGTGCCGACAAGACGGTGACCATGCGGATCGCGACGTCGCTGATCAGCGTGGACCAGGCGAAGAAGAACCTGGCGCAGGAGATCGCGCCGACCGCGACCTTCGACTCCGTCCGCGACGCCGCGCAGCGCCTGTGGGACGACCAGCTGAAGGTGATCGAGGTCGAGGGCGCGTCGAAGGACCAGCTCACGACGCTGTACTCGAACCTGTACCGGCTGTTCCTCTACCCGAACTCCGGGTTCGAGAACACCGGTACGAAGGAGAAGCCGGTCTACCAGTACGCGAGCTTCGTCTCGCCGAAGGCCGGGGCGGACACCCCGACGCAGACCGGGGCGAAGATCGTCGACGGCCAGACCTACGTCAACAACGGGTTCTGGGACACCTACCGCACGACCTGGCCGGCGTACTCGCTGCTCACCCCGGAGATGGCCGGGAAGATGGTCGACGGGTTCGTGCAGCAGTACCGCGACGGCGGCTGGATCTCGCGGTGGTCCTCGCCGGGCTACGCGGACCTGATGACCGGCACCAGCTCGGACGTGGCCTTCGCCGACGCCTACCTCAAGGGTGTCCGCAACTTCGACGTCAAGGCGTCCTACGACGCGGCGCTGAAGAACGCGACGGTGACCCCGCCGAACAACGCGGTCGGCCGCAAGGGCATCGACGAGGGCATCTTCCTCGGCTACTCGCCCAACACGGCCGACCACGGGTTCTCGTGGTCGATCGAGGGCTACGTCAACGACTACGGCATCGCGAACCTGTCGAAGAAGCTCTACGACGAAGCCCCGGCGAGCGATCCGCGGAAGGCGGAGTACCTGGCCAACTACGAGTACTTCACCAGCCGCGCGCAGCAGTACGTGAACCTGTTCGACCCGAGTGTCGGGTTCTTCCAGGGCCGGGACGCGGCGGGCAAGTTCAGCCGGTCGCCGCAGGACTACGACCCGCGGGTGTGGGGCATCGACTACACCGAGACCAACGGCTGGGGCATGGCGTTCTCCGTGCCGCAGGACGGTCAGGGCCTGGCGAACCTCTACGGCGGCAAGGCGGGCCTGGCGAAGAAGCTGGACGCCTTCTTCGCCGACCAGGAGACCGCGAACTTCCCGGGCACCTACGGCGGGGTGATCCACGAGATGCGGGAGGCCCGCGACGTCCGGATGGGCCAGCTCGGCCACTCCAACCAGGCCTCGCACCACACGCTCTACATGTACGACTACGCGGGCCAGCCGGCCAAGACGCAGGAGAAGGTCCGCGAGGCGCTCTCGCGGCTCTACACCGGCAGCGAGATCGGCCAGGGCTACGCGGGTGACGAGGACAACGGCGAGCAGTCGGCGTGGTGGACGTTCAGCGCGCTGGGCTTCTACCCGCTGCAGATGGGCAGCCCGGACTACGCGATCGGGTCGCCGCTGTTCAAGAAGGCGACGATCCACCTGGCCGGCGGCAAGGACCTGGTGATCAACGCGCCGAAGAACAGCGCGAAGAACGTCTACGTCCAGGGCGTGAAGGTCAACGGCAAGGCGTACTCCTCGACGTCGCTGCCGCACGAGCTGATCGCCCGCGGCGGGAAGATCGACTTCGACATGGGCCCGAACCCCTCGTCCTGGGGCACCGGCCCGAACGACGCACCGAAGTCGATCACCACCGGTGACGCCGCCCCGGCGCCGCTGCACGACGAGACCGGCCCGGGCAGGGGCACGCTGTCCACTTCGGACGGCTCGAACGCGGCCGCGCTGGTGGACAACACCTCGCGCACCCAGGCCGCGGTCACCGGGGCCGTGCAGTACCAGCTGAACAACACCGATGAGGCCGTCACGAACTACACGCTGACGTCCCAGACCGGTGCGGGCGATCCGAAGAGCTGGGTGCTGAAGGGCTCCTACGACGGCAAGACGTGGGCGGTGGCCGACCGGCAGGAGAACCAGGCGTTCAGCTGGCGGCAGCAGACCCGGGCGTTCAAGGTGGCGAACCCGGCGCACTACGCGTACTACCGGCTCGAGGTGACCGCGACCAGCACCGGCGCCCCGGCGCAGCTGGCCGAGTTCGAGCTGCTGGGCAAGCCGGACGCCGCCTGCACGAAGACGGTGACGGGTGTCCAGTCCGGTCCGCTGTCGGTCACGTCGGGCACGGTGTGCCTGCAGGACGCGACGGTCTCCGGCCCGGTGACGGTCGGTCTCGGAGCGTCGCTGATCGTCCGCGGCGGTGCGCTGAAGGGGCCGCTCGCGGCGACGGGGGCGGCCCAGGTGGTGCTGAACCGCACGAAGGTGGCCGGTCCGGTGGCGATCACCGGGGCGACCGGTCAGGTGTCGATCCAGCTGACCGAGATCGGCGGGCCGGTGGCGCTGACGGGCAACCACGGGCCGGTGCTGACGTCGAGCACGGTGGGTGGCCCGCTGGCGTGCGCGGTGAACAACCCGGCGCCGACGGACCACGACCTGCCGAACGTCGTGCGCGGCCCGGTGGCCGGGCAGTGCACGAAGATGTAGGCCCGCGGTAGTGCGGTGGAGGCCATCCCGAGCGATCGGGGTGGCCTCCACGCATTTCAGGCTCCGTAGCGGGCGGCGATCGCCGCCGCTCGCTCGCGCAGGGCCGTGCGCAGTGACTGCGGAGCAGTCGCTTCGGCGTCCGTGCCCAGCTGCCACAGCGCCCACTCCGCGTGCCAGGCGTCCTGGTAGGTCACCTCGAACCGCAGCCAGCCGTCCTCCTCGGGTGCCTCCGCGCGGACCGCCACCGCCGTGCTCAGCAGGTCCTCACGGCGGGGCGGGCGCACCCGGACCTGCACCGCCAGATGACCGTCGGCCAGGAAGGCAGCGCAGCGTTGCCGCCAGATGCGGTCCAGGTCGACCTCGCCCGGCCGCTCGGCCGGTTCCGCCAGCGCCTCGGCGGCCAGGATCCGCGACAGCCGGTACGTCCGGTCCGCGCCCGCCCTCGTGGCCAGCAGGTAGCCGCGATCCCGGACGGTCACCAGGCCGATCGGGTCCACCGTGCGCCACCGCGGCTCCTGGCCCGTGGCCGCGTAGTGGATCCGCAGCCGGCGACCGTCGAGAACCGCGCGGCGGACCTCGGCCATCGTCGAGCGGTCCACCTCCTCGGCAGCCGAGTGGCGGGAGAGCAGATCGGTCTCCGGCTCGACGAGGAACCGCTCGGCGGTGGCCAGGTGGGTTTCGGGCAGCGCGTCGGCCACCTTGCGCATCGCCGAGGCCAGTGCCGGGCCGAGCCCGAAAGCACGTCCGGTGGTCAGCAGGGCCAGCGCTTCGTCGTGGTTGAGTCCGGTGAGCTCGGTCCGGAAGCCCGGCAGCAACGCGAACCCACCGTGGCGGCCGCGTTCGGCGTAGACCGGGACGCCCGCCGCCGACAACGCGTCGATGTCGCGCAGCACCGTGCGCGTGGACACCTCCAGCTCGCGGGCCAGTGCCTCCGCGGTCAACCGGCCGCGCCGGCGCAGCAACAGCACCAGGGAAACCAGCCGGTCGGCACGCACGTCGAGACCGTAGCGAATACACGACAGAGGATGTCGTGATTGCCCGGAAAGCTCCCCGGCGCAGTACTCGCAACGAACGGAGCTGAAGTGGCACTGGAACGAACGGCGGTCAACCCGGTGACGTGGTCGCTGGAGCTGGGCTTCAACCAGGGGGAGGTCGTCTCCGGGCAGACCCGCACCCTCTACTGCTCCGGGCAGACGTCCATGGACGCCGAGGGCAAGCCCCAGCACGACGGGGACATCGCCGCCCAGCTCGCGTTGAGCCTGGACAACCTGGAAGCGGTGCTCGCCGAGGCCGGCATGTCCCTGGCGAACCTGGTCCGGCTCAACGTCTACACCACCGACGTCGACGGGCTGTTCCCGCACTACGGCGTGCTCGCGGCGCGGCTGGGCGCCGCCGGGGTGGCCCCGGCCACCACGATGCTCGGGGTGAGCAGGCTGGCGATCCCGGGCCAGCTGGTCGAGCTGGAGGGCACCGCGGTCGCCTAGACCGGGCACTGCTGCCCGCGCCGGTGCGGGCAGCAGTGTTTCAGCACGCTGCGCCGTTCGGCGGCGGTTACGGTGGGCGCATGTCCGACGCCGTGTCCTTCTTCTCCTCCTTCGAAACCGGTGACCCGCAGCCGGCGGATCCCGGCCTGCACGTCGGCGGCGGCCCGGACCGCTCCCCCACGGCCAAGACCGGCGTCGGCTTCACCGGCCTGCGTGCCCTGCGCTACACCGACCGGCCCCGCGCCGTCCTGTTCGAACTCGACGTGCCCGTCACCGCGCGCACCGAGCTGTCCTATGTGGTCTTCCCGGTGGCCGACGGCGAGATCCCCGCCTACCACGCCACCCGGGTCAGCCTCGACGTCGAGTTCGCCGACGGCACCACCGCCGGCTTCGAACCGGTGGACGACAAGACGCTGTGGGTGGACCAGTGGAACCTCGTCCGCCGCCCGCTGGCGGCCTTCGCCGGGCGCCGGATCAGCCGGATCGTGCTGCGGACCGCCGCGCCGGGCGACATCACCGGCTGGCTCGACGACGTCCGGATCGCCGACCGCCCCGAGCCACCGCGGGACCCGGTCGACTGCGTCCGCACGACCCGCGGCACGCACTCCAGCGGCGACTTCTCCCGGGGCAACAACTTCCCGGCCACGGCGGTGCCGCACGGGTTCAACTTCTGGACCCCGGTCACCGACGCCGGCGTGACCAACTGGCTCTACTCCTACCACCGCCACAACGACGAGCAGAACCGGCCCGCGCTGCAGGCCTTCGCGCTGTCCCACCAGCCGAGCCCGTGGATGGGCGACCGGCACACCTTCCACCTCATGCCCGGCACCGGCCCGGTCGAACGCGACCGCCGCAAGCGCGCCCTGGCTTTCTCCCACGACGACGAGACCGACGCGCCGCACCACTACGGCGTCCGGTTCGCCAACGGGATGACCGCCGACCTCGCGCCCACGTCGCACGCGGCGATCCTGCGGTTCACCTTCCCGGACAAGCACGGCTGGCTGCTGTTCGACAACGTCCGCAACCGCGGCCGCCTGCGCCTGAACCCCGACACCGGGGTGATCACCGGGTACACCCGGGTCCGCAGCCGGCTGTCGGCCGGGGCGCGCCGGATGTTCGTCTACGCGGTGACCGACGCCCCGGCCACCCGCGGCGCCAAGGTCCGCTTCCCGCCGTGGCGGCGGGTCTCGGGCTACTTCGAGTTCGACGGTCCCGACGTCACGCTGCGGATCGCGACGTCGCTGATCAGCCTCGCCCAGGCCAAGCGCAACCTGGAGCTGGAGATCCCGGCCGGGACGACCCTCGAGCAGGTCAAGGCGCAGGCCCGGCGGCTGTGGCAGGAAGAGCTCGGCCGCGTCGAGGTCGAAGGCGCCACCGAGGACCAGCGCACGACGCTGTACTCCAACCTCTACCGGCTGTTCCTCTACCCGAACGTGGCGCACGAGAACACGCCGAAGGGGATCCGCCACGCCAGCCCGGTGGTGCGCCGGTGGTGGCCGAGCACCCGGCGGCGCACCGGCGCGAAGGTCGTCGACGGTGAGCT
This sequence comes from Amycolatopsis kentuckyensis, assembly GCF_002155975.1. Lineage (GTDB taxonomy): Bacteria > Actinomycetota > Actinomycetes > Mycobacteriales > Pseudonocardiaceae > Amycolatopsis > Amycolatopsis kentuckyensis. Next base: position 2,713 of record NZ_MUMI01000100.1, on the reverse strand, counting down.
GTACGTCAACAACGGCTTCTGGGACACCTACCGCACCACCTGGCCCGCGTACGCGCTGCTCACCCCGGAACGCTGCGGCCGGATGATCGACGGCTTCGTCCAGCAGTACCGCGAAGGCGGCTGGATCGCCCGCTGGTCCTCCCCCGGCTACGCGGACCTGATGACGGGGACCAGCTCGGACGTCGCGTTCGCCGACGCCTACCTCAAAGGCGTCCGCGACTTCGACGTCGAGGCCGCCTTCGACGCCGGGCTGAAGAACGCCACCGTCACCCCGCCGCGCCGCGCGGTCGGCCGCAAGGGCCTCGAAGAGTCGATCTTCCTGCACTACACCCCGGTGTCGGTCCACGAAGGACTCTCCTGGGCGCTGGAAGGCTGCATCAACGATTTCGGCCTGGCCAACCTCGCCGAAGCCCTGTCCCGCGAAAGCGACGGGCCGCGGGCCCGGAGGTACGCCGACTACGCCGCCTACTTCCGCGAGCGCGCGAAGCACTACGTCCACCACTTCGACCCCGAGATCGGCTTCTTCCAGGGCCGCCACCGCGACGGCCGCCGCAAGTTCGCCCCCGAGGGCTACGACCCGGCGGCCTGGGGCGGCGACTTCGTCGAGACCAACGCCTGGAACACCGCCTTCACCGCACCGCACGACGGCCCCGGCCTCGCCGCCCTCCACGGCGGCACCGCCGGGCTGGAAGCGAAGCTCGACACCTTCTTCGCCACCCCGGAGACCGGCCGCCGTCCCGGCGCGTACGGCGGCCTGATCCACGAGATGACCGAAGCCCGCGACGTCCGGATGGGCCAGTACGGCCACTCCAACCAGCCCTCGCACCACATCCCCTACGTCTACAACCACGCCGGCGCGCCCGCGAAGACCCAGGCCGTTGTGCGGGAGGTGCTGCGGCGGCTCTACCTCGGCAGCGAGATCGGCCAGGGCTACCCCGGCGACGAGGACAACGGCGAGATGTCGGCCTGGTACGTCTTCAGCGCCCTCGGCCTCTACCCCCTCGCCATCGGCAGCCCGCGCTACGCCCTCGGCTCGCCGCTGTTCCAGAAGGCGACTGTCCACCTGGGCGAGGGCAGGAAGCTGGTCGTCCACGCCCCCGGCAACACCGACGACACCGTGTACGTCCGCGGCCTCACCGTCAACGGCGAACCGCACGAAGCCACCTCGATCGCCCACGCCACCCTCGCCGGCGGCGCCGAACTCGTCTTCGACCTGACGACCGAGCCGACGGACTGGGGCGCCCCGCCGCCGCCCGCCGAGCACCCGGCTCCGGCGACCGACCTCACCGGCACCGCGACCAGCTCCGACGGCACCAAGGTCGGTGCCCTGTTCGACGACACCACCCGCACCCAGGTCACCTTCCGCAGCGCCACCCCGGCGATCGAGTTCACCGTCACCGGCGAACCCCGCGAAGTCACCATGTACACCCTGACCTCCGGCGACCGCCGCGGCGACGCGAGCGCGTGGGTGCTGGAAGGCTCCGACGACGGCACCGAATGGACCACCCTCGACGAACGCGACGGCGAGCTGTTCCGCTGGCGCCGCCAGACCCGCCCGTTCGTCCTCGCCACCCCGGCCACGCACGCCCGCTACCGGCTGCGGATCACCGCCACCCGCGGCCGCCGCGCCACCCTCGCCCAGTGGGAGCTCCTCGCCCGATGAACCAGTTCCGCACCGCCGCCTTCGACCGGCTCGTGGCGGCCGACCCCGGCCTGGTCCGGCTGCGGCTGGCCGGCTCCGCCGTGCTCGGCATCGTCCTCGCCGTGGCCGCGCTGCTGCCCGCCCACGTCCCGCTCACCGTCACCCTCGTCGGCGCCATCGCCGCGATGATGACCGCGTTCACCGTCAACGACCCGACCCCGGGCGGCCAGGCCGTCACCCTCGTCCTGGCCTTCCTCACCGGAGCCGCATCGATCACCGTCGCCAGCCTCGGCTCGACCCTGCCGCCACTCGACAGCGTCGTGTTCGTCCTGCTGATCTTCGTCGCCGTCTACGCCCAGCGCTTCGGCGCCCGCGGCACCGCCCTCGGCTCGATCGCCTTCTTCCTGTTCTTCTTCCCGATGTTCCTGCAGGCCCACGTCAAGCAGGTCCCGCAGCTGCTGATGGCACTCGGCGTCGGCGTCCTCGCCAACGCCGTCGTCCGGTTCGTCCTGCTGCGGCACAACGCCGCAGCCGAGTTCCTGCGCGTGCGCCGCGCCTTCCGCGCCCGCCTCGGCGCCGTCGTCCGCGCCACCGAGGCCTACCTCGCGGTCAACGGCAGCGAGCGCACCCGCAAGCAACTGCGCTCGGCACTGGCCCGGCTGCACGAATGCGTCCTGCTCATCGAGGACGCCGCGCCCGACGTCGTCGACGCCCGCGCCGCCGACCGGCTGCGCCGCCGCGCCATCGAAGTCGAGCTCGCCGTCGGCTGGCTGGCGAGCACCGTCCAGCGCACCTGCTCCGACGAGCTCACCGCCGACGTCCGCGACGACCTCATCGCCCGGCTCGCCCGCTTCCGCGCCCTCATGGAACGCGACCCGCGGGAACTGCCGCTGATCAGCGAGACCGGCGAATACAGCCGGATGCTCGTCGAAGGCAGCCGCATCGACTCCCACGCCGCGCCCGGCGACGGCGTCCGCAAGGCGCTGGCCGAGCTCGCCCTGGCCGACGACCGCGCCCAGCGCGCCGCCACCCCGGAGTACACCGCGGACCCACTCGATCCCGCCGACGACG
>NZ_MUMI01000010.1 GCF_002155975.1 Amycolatopsis kentuckyensis | reverse complement strand
GTGCACCGGCTGCGCGGGCGGTTCCCGGCCGAGCCGGGCCGGTTCTCCCTCGGGCGCTGGGGTGTTGCCCTGAACGGAGCAGCCGTTCTGTACGGCATCGGCATGATCGTGAACATCGGCTGGCCGCGTGCGGAGATCTACGATCTCGCCGGTTCGGGCTCCCCCTGGATGCTCCTGTTCCCGATAGAGTTCGTCGGCGGCGCGCTGGTGATCGGCTGGCTCTGCTGGCTGCGGCTGCGCCCCGCTCCCGCCCTCGAACCCGCGACCTGAGAGAGGACGACCATGAGCACCACCGCGACGACCTACGGAGCGCGCGACCACGCCCGCGCCCAGGCCGGCACCGTGGTCGACACGATGCCGTCGATCCCGGCGAGCACCTGGCCCGCCCCGCCGGCCGACGTCGCCCCCGAGGCGCTGACCTGGGCCGAAACCGTGGCCGGCGGCGGGTACACGCACAAGGTGCTGGCCCGGGGCACCCGGCTGCGGCTCACCGACGTCGACGGCGACGCGTGCGCGCACCTGCTGCTGTTCAACGCCGATCAGCCGTGGGAGCGGCTCAACGTCGCCGACACGGTCAAGGTGCAGTGGAACGCCTACCTCGGCGGGTCGGTGGCGCTGCTGTCGGACCAGGCGCGGGTGCTCGCCACCATCGTCGCGGACTCGAGCGAGCAGCACGACGCCCTCTGCGGTACGTCCACTGTGGACGGCAACACCGCGCGCTACGGCGACGGTGCCCCGGAAGGCCCCTCCCCCGCCGGGCTGCCGCTGTTCACCCTGGCCGCGGCGAAGAACGGCCTGGGGCCACGGGACCTGCCGCCGAGCCTGTCGTTCTTCCAGGGCGTGCGGGTCCAGCCGGAAGGCGGGCTGGAGTTCACCGGTTCGGCCGGCGCCGGCAAGGCCGTCGACCTCCGGATCGAGATCCCGTCGATCGTGCTGATCGCCAACGTCGCCCACCCGGTCGACCCGCGGCCCGACTACACGGTGACCAAGCTCGAAGTCCTCGCCTGGCGCGACCGCCCGACCACCCCGGACAGTCCGGAGTGGACACACACGCCGGAAGCGCAGCGCGCCTTCGAGAACACCGCCGACTACCTGACCGCACGGGGGATCGCATGAGCACGGCCTACGAGTCCCAGCTGGAAGTCAGCGTCGACGTTCCCGCGCGGGCGCCGTATTCGACGGTGCTGCAGCAGGGCCAGGAGCTGGCGATCATCGACCTCGGCGGCAACCAGGCCGTCGACTTCCTCTGCTACGACGCGAACGACACGTCGAAGCGCTACAGCGCGGCCGCGACGATCGCCGCGCAGGGCAACATCTTCCTCACCACCGGCAGTGTCCTGCGCACCCAGGAGGGCGCGCCGCTGCTGACCGTCGTCGCCGACACCTGCGGGCGCCACGACACGCTCGGCGGCGCGTGCAGCAAGGAGTCCAACAGCCTCCGCTACGGCCAGCACACCCGCCACCAGCACGCCTGCGTCGAGAACTTCCTCATCGAGGGCGCGAAGTGGGGGCTGGGCAAGCGCGACCTGGTCAGCAACGTCAACTGGTACATGAACGTGCCGGTCGAGGAAGACGGCACCCTCGGCATCGTCGACGGCATCTCGGCTCCGGGCCTGGAAGTCCGGTTGCGCGCCGAGACCGACGTGCTGGTGCTCGTCTCCAACTGCCCGCAGATCAACAACCCGTGCAACGGGTTCGACCCGACGCCGGTGCGGATGGTCGTCATCTCCCCGGGAGTCGCCGCGTGAGGCTGCTCGTCGCCAACCGCGGCGAGATCGCGGTCCGGATCCTGCGCAGCGCGAAGGAACTGGGTCTCGAAACCGTCGCGGTGCACTCCGACGCCGACCGCCTCGCCCCGCACGTGCGGCTCGCCGACCGGGCCGTCCGGCTCGGCCCGGCGCCCGCGGCGGAAAGCTACCTGCGGTCCGGTGCCATCATCCAAGCCGCTCTCGAGACCAGCTGCGACGCGATCCACCCCGGCTACGGTTTCCTCTCGGAGGACGCGGCGTTCGCGCGGGCCTGCGAAGACGCCGGGATCGCGTTCGCCGGGCCGTCGCCGGAACACCTGGAGGTGTTCGGCAGCAAGCACACCGCGCGTGACGCGGCGATCGCGGCGGGCGTGCCCCTGCTGGCCGGCACCGGCCTGCTGTCCGATGTGGACGAAGCGCTGGCGCGCGCGGCGGAAATCGGTTACCCGGTGATGCTCAAGGCGACCGGCGGCGGGGGCGGGATCGGGATGCGCGCCTGCGCGTCGCCGGCCGAGCTGCGCGCCGCCTGGGACACCGTGCGCAGCGTCGCGGCCAAGAGCTTCGCCAGCTCCGGCGTCTTCCTCGAACGCCTGGTGACCCGCGCGCGGCACGTCGAGGTCCAGGTGTTCGGCGACGGCTTCGGCGAAGTCCTCGCCCTGGGCACCCGCGACTGCTCGCTGCAGCGGCGCAACCAGAAGGTCGTCGAGGAGTGCCCGGCGCCGGACCTGCCCGACGCCGTCCGCAAGCAACTCGTCGACTCGGCCGTCGCACTGTGCTCGTCGGTGCGGTACCGCTCGGCGGGCACGGTCGAATACGTCTACGACCCCGAACGCGGCGAGGCGGCGTTCCTCGAGGTCAACACCCGGCTGCAGGTCGAGCACCCGGTCACCGAGGCGGTCTACGGCGTCGACCTGGTCGCCTGGATGCTCCGGCTCGCCCAAGGCGACCGCGCGATGTTCCGCGCGACGCCGGTCCCCCGCGGGCACGCCGTCGAAGCGCGCGTGTACGCCGAGGACCCGGGCGCCGGGCACCGGCCCAGCGCGGGCCTCGTCACCCGGGTCACGCTGCCCCCGGCCACGCGGGTGGACACGTGGGTCGAGCCGGGCACGACCGTCACCACGCACTACGACCCGTTGCTGGCCAAGCTGATCTGCACCGGCACCGACCGCGCCGAGGCACTGGCCAACCTCCGGGAAGCGCTCGCCGCGACCCGGTTCGACGGCGTGCAGACCAACCTCGGGCAGCTGCGGGCGGCAGCCGCCGACGCGGCGTTCGGCGCCGCGGCGCACGACACGTCCACTTTGGACGAGGTCACGGACGCGGAGCCGCGGATCGACGTCCTGCGCGGCGGGACCATGACGACCGTGCAGGACTGGCCGGGCCGCACCGGGTACTGGGCCGTCGGGGTGCCGCCGAGCGGGCCGATGGACGACCTTTCGCTGCGGCTGGGCAACCTCGCGCTCGGCAACCCCGAGGGCGCGCCCGGCCTGGAGTGCACTGTGGACGGCGTCGCGCTGCGGTTCTCCCACGCCACGCAGGTGTGCGTCACCGGTGCGCCGACGACCGTGCTCGTCGACGGCGCCGACGTTCCGTTGTGGACACCTGTCGAAGTGCCGGCGGGCGCGACCTTGGACGTCCGGGCGTGCACGGCCGGGCTGCGGAGCTACGTGCTGGTGCGCGGCGGCGTCGACGTGCCGGAGTTCCTCGGCAGCGCGGCGACGTTCACGCTGGGCAAGTTCGGCGGGCACGGCGGTCGCGCGCTGGCCGCCGGGGACGTCCTGCGGCCCGGGCCGGCGCCCGCGGACCCGGTCGTGGGGCCGGTACCCGCCGCCGAACGCCCGGGCTTCGCTCCCCACTGGACGATCGGCGCGCTCGAAGGCCCGCACGCGGCCCCGGAGTTCTTCACCCCGGATGACGTCGACACGTTCTACGCCACGGACTGGCAGGTGCACTTCAACTCGGCGCGCACCGGCGTCCGGCTCGTCGGGCCGCGGCCGCAGTGGGCACGGCCGGACGGCGGCGAAGCGGGCCTGCACCCGTCGAACATCCACGACACGCCGTACGCGATCGGCGCCGTCGACTACACCGGCGACCTGCCGATCCTGCTCGGCCCGGACGGGCCCAGCCTGGGCGGGTTCGTCTGCCCGGCGACGGTCGCCACCGGCGAGCGCTGGAAGCTCGGGCAGCTGCGGCCGGGCGACACCGTGCGGTTCGTGCCGATCGGCACCGACCACGCGGCGGCGCTGCGGAGGCGGCCGGTGTCGGCGGTCGAACCGAGCCGGCCCGCGCGTGCCGACGGCGGTGTCCTCACCCGGCTGTCCTCGTCGGACGAAGAACCGTCGGTCACCTACCGCCGCAGCGGCGACGACAACCTGCTCGTCGAGTACGGCGAGATGAAGCTCGACCTGGCGCTGCGGATGCGGGTGCACGCACTGGCCGAGCGGCTGACGGCCGAGGGCGTGCCGGGGATCGTCGACCTGACGCCGGGCATCCGGTCGCTGCAGGTGCACGTCGACCCGGACGCGCTGCCGGTCGGCAAGGCACTCGGGCTGGTGCGCGAGCTGGAGCGGGACCTGCCGCCGACGCACGACCTCGTGGTGCCGAGCCGCAGCGTCCGGCTGCCGCTGTCGTGGGACGACCCGGCGACGCGCGAGGCGATCGAGCGGTACATGACGGGGGTGCGCGACGACGCGCCGTGGTGCCCGTGGAACATCGAGTTCATCCGGCGGGTCAACGGATTGTCCACTGTGGACGACGTCTACCGGACGGTGTTCGACGCGGAGTACCTCGTGCTCGGCCTCGGCGACGTCTACCTCGGCGCGCCGGTGGCCACGCCCTTGGACCCGCGCCACCGCCTGGTGACGACGAAGTACAACCCGGCCCGGACGTGGACGGCGGAGAACTCCGTCGGCATCGGCGGCGCCTACCTCTGCATCTACGGCATGGAGGGCCCGGGCGGCTACCAGTTCGTCGGGCGCACGGTCCAGGTGTGGAACAGCTGGCGCGGCGGCGACCAGCCGTGGAACCTGCGGTTCTTCGACCGGATCTCCTGGTACCCCGTGTCGGCCGACGAGCTCCTGGACCTGCGGGCGCAGAGCGCGTCCGGAACGTTGGAACTCGACACCACCGAGGGCTCCTTCGCCCTGGCGGACTACCAGAAGTTCCTCGCCGACAACGCGGAGAGCATCGCCGGCTTCCGGGCCACGCAGTCGGCGGCGTTCGAAGCGGAACGGCAGGCGTGGGCCGCGGCGGGCGAGTTCGACCCGAAACCGGAGCCGGTCACCCGGCCGCCGGCCCGGGTCGAGGCACCGCCGGGCGGGCACGTCGTGGAGGCGCCGTTCGCGGCGACGGTGTGGCGGGTCGACGTCACCGCGGGCGAGCGCGTCGAGAACACGCAGTCGCTGGTGACGCTGGAAGCGATGAAAACGGAGGCGCGGATCCCCGCGCCGGCGAGCGGTGAGGTGGTCGAAGTGCTCGTGTCCCCCGGTGACCAGGTGGCCCCCGGTACGCCGTTGGTGGTGCTCGGATGAACGCCGCCGTCGAGCGGGTGCGCGCCGCGTACCGGCGGATCGAGCAGGTGGACCGGCCGGAGATCTGGATCGACCTGCGCCCCGAGGCCGACGTCCTGGCCGAGGCCGCGGCTCTTCCGGGACAGGGGTTGCCGCTGTACGGCAAGCTCGTGGCGGTCAAGGGCAACATCGACGTCGCCGGTCTGCCGACGACGGCGGGCTGTCCGGACTACGCGTACAAGCCGGAGGCCGACGCCGCGGTGGTGGCGCGGCTGCGAGCGGCCGGGGCTTTGGTGCTCGGCACGACCAACCTCGACCAGTTCGCGACCGGGCTGGTCGGCACGCGCAGTCCGTACGGCGCGGTCCGCAACGCCGTGGACCCGGCTTACGTCTCCGGCGGCTCCAGCTCGGGCTCGGCGGTCGCGGTCGCCCTCGGCATCGCGGACCTCGCGCTGGGTACGGACACGGCGGGCTCGGGACGGGTACCGGCGGCGTTCAACGGGATCGTCGGCCTGAAGCCGACTCCGGGCCTGCTGCCCACCGAAGGGGTCGTCCCGGCGTGCGCGAGCATCGACTGCGTGTCGCTGTTCGCGCGGACGGTCGAGGAAGCGTCGTTCGCGCTGACCTGCCTGGCCGAGCCCGCGCAGGTCCACACGGGACGGTTCCGGCTCGGCGTCCCGGCCCCGGACCAGCTGGGTCCCTTGGCTCCCGGCTGGGCGGAGGCGTTCGCGGCCGCCGTCGACGACTACGCCGCGGCGGGCGCCGAAGTGACCACTGTGGACATCTCGGCGTTCCTGGAGGCGGCGCAGCTGTTGTACGGCGGCGCGTTCGTCGCCGAGCGGTACACGGCGGTCGGCGAGTTCATCGACACCCACCCGGACGCGGTCGACCCGGTCGTGCGCTCGATCATCGGCCCGGCCCGGGACATCCCCGCGCACCGGCTGTTCGCCGACCAGGCGACGTTGGCGCGCCTGCGGGCGGAAGCACTGGTGGCGCTGGCCGGCGTCGACGCGATCCTCCTCCCGACGACGACCGAGCACCCGACGATCGCGGAGGTGGCGGCGGACCCGGTGGCGGTCAACGCCCGCCTGGGCCGGTTCACCAACGCCACCAACCTGTTCGGGCTGTCGGCCCTCTCCGTCCCGGCGGGCTCGGTGGCCGGACGCCCGTTCGGCGTGATGTTCCTCGGTGCCCCGCACGACGACCTGAAGCTGGCGGCTTTGGCGGGGTTGCGCCGCGAGCGCATCCCGATCGTGGTGGTCGGCGCACACCTGAGGGGCCAGCCGCTGAACCACGAGCTGACCTCCCGCGGCGGCCGGTTCGTGTCCGCGGTCTCGACGGCGGCCGCGTACCGGCTGTACGCGCTGGACACCGTGCCGCCGAAGCCGGGCCTGGTGCGGGTGGCGACGGGAGGGGTGTCGGTGGCCGCGGAGGTCTGGGAGCTCCCGGCACGCGGCTTCGGCGAGTTCGTGGCCGGAATCCCGGCCCCCCTGGCCATCGGCAAACTCGAACTGGCGGACGGCACGCGGGTGCCGGGCTTCCTCTGTGAGCCGGAGGCCACGGAGGGAGCGAAGGACATCTCGGCGAAGGGCGGCTGGCTGGCCCACCTCGGCGTCGGGTAAATCGGTTGCGGCGCCGGTCGACACTGAGGTGGTGAAAGCTTCTTCGTGCGGCCATCTCGCTCCGGCCGCCGGGGCGCGTGTCTGCGCCCACCTCACCACCGACAACGGACCCGAGTGCTTCCGCGTGCTCACCGGCGTCGCAACCCGGTACGACCTGCTGTGCAAGACCTGCGCCGACGCTGACACCGCGGAGCTCGTCGACGCGTGCGCCGGCTGCTTCGACCGCGCCGAAGGGCTGGCCCGCCTCGGCTGGCGCGGCTCGCCCGAGGTCCTGCTGCGGGACCGGGACCTCGGCGGCACCTGGACGACCACGGCCTGCCCGGTCACCCCGCTCAACGACCGGTGCCTCGCGGCCTTGCCGGACGGCTGGCTCGCCTGGACCGCCGACGGCCTGGTCGCGCTCGAGCCGACGCCCCGGCACGTCTCCGTCGTGGACCTCCCCCCGGATTCCTCGCCGACGGGGCAGGCACCCGCACCGGCGCTGCACACCGCCACCGACGGCCGGTTCGCCGCCGCGGTCACCGACTACGGCCGGTACGGCACGGTCGTCGACCTCGCCTCGGGCGCGGTCGCGCTGGCACTGGACCGCCAGGACTACCACACCGGAACGGTCCGCTTCCCCGTCGCGTTCCTCGGCCCGCTCGTCGTCGCCGCCACCGATTGGAACCGGCTGGACGCCTTCGACACGGCCACGGGCCGGCTGCTCACCGAGCGCGTCACGACGCACGAGGAGAACCCCGAGCACTACCTCGACTACTTCTTCGGCGAGCTGCTGCCGAGCCCGTCCGGACGGTCCCTGCTCGTGGACGGCTGGGTCTGGCAGCCCGAGGGGATCCCGCTGGTGCTCGACTGCGCGGCCTGGCTCGCCGGCGACCGGCACGCACCCGAACACGGCCAGGCGCTCGCGTTCCGCGATCCGTGGGACGTGCCGATGGCCTGGGTGGACGACGAAACCGTCGCCCTGCAACGGATCGGCGACGACCTGCCGATCGACGGCATCCAGCTCCACGACGCGCGGACCGGGCGCCGCACCGGGATGTTCGCCGGGCCCGCCGGGCGGATGTGGGGACACGGCGGGCTGCTGCACGTCGCCGCCGAAGCCGGGCTCGAGGTCTGGGACCCCGCCGAAGGCGCGCGGATCGGGCTCCTCGAAGGCTTCGCGCCCATGGCCCATCGCGACGGCGTCTTCGCCGAACTCCGCAACGATCGGCTCCGGACCTGGACAGCGCCCCGGCCGAGGACGGCGAAAGCGTGACCACCGAGTACACACCGGCCGGAGACCTCGGCGGCACCTGGTCGGCCCGCCCCTGCCCGGTGCGGCCGCTGAACGACGGCTGCCTGGCGCCGATGCCCGGGCACTGGCTCGCGCTCACGGCGGAGGGCTTCGTGCGGATCACCGACGACGACCAGTGGCTCGTCGGGCCGGTCGAGCTGCCCGAAGAGAACCCTGTGGACATCCGCGACATCCCGGACCGCCCCCGCCACGGCCTGCACACCTCGCGGGACGGGCGGTTCGCGGCGGTGGTCTCGGACTACGGCCAGTTCGCCACGGTCGTCGATCTCGACGAGTGGGTCACTGTGCTCGACCTCGACCGGGACTGGATGGACGACGAGCTCACCCGGTACCCGCTGGCCTTCCTCGGCGAAGGCGAGACGGCGAAGGTGGTCGCGGGTACGGACTGGAACCGCCTGGACGTGTTCGCCCTGCCCGGCGGGGAGCTGCTGACCGACCGCGAAACCGCGCCACGGGAACGCGGGCGGCCGGCACCCGAGCACTACCTCGACTACTTCCAGGGCGCACTCCACCCGAGCCCGTCGGAGCGGTGGCTCGTCACCGACGGCTGGGCCTGGCACCCCGTCGGCATCCCCCTGGCCGTCGACCTCACCGCCTGGCTGGGCGGCGACCGGCACGCGGCTGAACACGGACGCCACCTCGCCGACCGCGGCAACACCTGGGACACCCCGATCGCCTGGCTGGACGACAACACCGTCGCGCTGCAGGACATCGACGGCATCGAACTGCGCGACGCCGCGACCGGGCGCCTCACCGGGTCCTTCATCGGGCCGGTCGGGCGGATGTGGGGTCACGGCGGCCTGCTGTACGTCGCCGCCGAAGCCGGGCTGGAGGTCTGGGACCCGGCCGAAGGCGCGCGGATCGGGTTCGCCCCCGGATTCCACCCCATCGCCCACCGCGACGGCACCTTCGCCGAGCTGCGTAACGATCAGCTGAGGACTTGGACAACTCCGCGGTAACAAGCCTCACCCCGGGGCACCTTGCTGCCGATCCACCTCAGTGAACCCCCGGAGGCGGCCATGACCACGGCGACCACATCCCCGCAGAACACCCTCGTCCACTCGTACCTGTTCCTCCGGCGCGCCATCGGGCTCATCGGCGTCGCCCTGCCGGTCGTGCTCATCCTCGGCAAGCAGCTCGTCCAGGGCGGCGACCTCATCGGCGCCCTGAGCGGCTACTACTACACCGACCTCCGGGACGTCCTCGTCGGCGCCATGTGCGCGGTCGGGGTGTTCCTCCTCGCCTATTACGGCCACGACTACGTCGACAACATCGCCAGCACGGTCGCCGGGCTGGGCGCGATCGGCCTGGCGCTGTTCCCCGCCACCCCCGACCACGACGTGACGGCCTGGGACCGCACCGCGGGCGTCCTGCACCTCGCGTTCGCGGCGGTGTTCTTCCTCTCCCTCGCCTACTTCTGCCTGAGGTTGTTCCCCCACGACGGCGAGCAGCCGGAGAAGTACGGCGCCCTCTACCGCGTCTGCGGCGGCGTGATCCTCGCCTGCCTGGTGCTGATCGCCCTGGCCAAGTACCTCGGGCTCACGCCGGACCTGCACCCGGCACTGTGGCTGGAGGCCATCGCCGTGGAGGCGTTCGGCGTCGCCTGGCTCGTGAAAGGACGATCGCTGGAGCCCCGGTGACGGCGGCCGCCTCCTGGCCGCCGATCGAGTGAACGTCCCGCTCGTTCGTCCGACCTGCGCAACAACGATGACGCGCAGCACGACATGGGCAGAAATGCCACGAGAAGGGCAGCTCATGAACCTCGCGCTCTTGATCAGCGCTTCGAGCCTGCTGATCGCCGCGACGACGTTCGTGATCAACTGGCGGAAGTCCGCCGGAGAGGTGAACGCCCAGCAGCTGGACGACGTGCTGGACCACGTCCGCGCCCACTATGCGCAGCTCAACGTCGCTTCGCGAGAAGCGGCTCGGGCCCAGTGGACGGGCACCCTGCCCATTCTGACCAAGCCCGGATGGTTGTTCACCCCACCCGTGCCGTTGGCCTCCGTGAACCTGACCCTCCTCGAGCCGGTCGAGGAGGACCTCGAGCTGAAGCGAACCCTCGCCAAGGCGGCACGAGCGCTGCCGGGAATCCGAGGGGTCCGCTCGTTCTCCAGCTACACCGAAGCGCTCAAGAAGCTCGATCGCCTGGGCTCCCTGTACAACGGCCGGATCTACCGGGTTCTCAGCGTCCACACCGAGGCAAGGCGGCTGGACCTGACCTTCTCGACCGGGAGCTATTTCGACCACTTGAACACGTCGCTGGTTCTCACCCTGGAGGCAGCGGCTCGCCACCTCGCCGGCCGCAGGAACATCCTCACGGGGCGGTACCGCCGCTGGCTCCACGACCCGTTCGAGATCCACCGCCGATCACCCGGTCTCGGCGTCAACACCTTGACCATTCGCCGAAGCCCCGGCCTGTCCACTTTTTTCCTCCACCGGCGAGACGGGAGCTTCGTGGCGGAAGGACCGGACATCGTCCACGTCATCCCAGCGGGCGAGTTCACCCCTTCGGACATCGGCCTCGGCGCGATCCGGCAAGACTTCGACCTGTGGAAGAACATCATGCGCGAGTACGGGGAGGAGTTCCTGAACGTCGAGGAGGCTTACGGCCGCGGCGGCCGCCCCATCGACTACCGGCGCGAGGAACCCTTCCACCGCCTCGACGAGGCCTACCGCCGGGGTGAACTGACCGTCCGGGTGTTCGGCTTCGGTCTCGACCTGCTCGACTGGAAACCCAGCCTCTACACCGTGGCCGTGATCGATGCCCCGGCCTTCGACCGGCTCTTCGCCGGGATGGTCCCGACCGGACCGGAAGGAACCGTCATCGTGGGGCCCGAGGGGCACGGCATCCCCTTCACCGAAGAGAACATCCGCCTCTACGCCGACAACCCGGGCACCGTCAACGCCGGAGCCGTCTGCCTCGAGCTCGCGTGGCGCCACCGCGAGGCGCTGGGCGTGGCTCCCTCTTCGTGACCGGTGTTCCGGGCGCCGAATCCCGGTCCTCGGAGCCCCAGAGTGTGCCGTAGCCCACTCGACCGGGCCACACCACTGGTTACCGGTGGGTAACAAGGGCTATCGTGCGGCTAACAACGTCTACCTCATGGAGCACATTCGTGGCCGCACCAGCAACGCCGCTCGCGCCGACCGCGCGAGGCGTGCGCACCGTCGCCTTCGTCGAGGGGGTCCGCACCCCCTTCGGCAAGGCCGGCGACAAGGGCATGTACGCCGGGACCCGAGCCGACGACCTGGTCGTCAACGCCATCCGCGAGCTGCTGCGGCGGCACCCCGAACTGCCGCCCGAGCGCGTCGACGAGGTGGCCATCGCCGCCACCACCCAGACCGGTGACCAGGGCCTGACCATCGGCCGCACCGCCGCGCTGCTGGCCGGGCTGCCCAAGTCCGTGCCCGGCTTCGCCATCGACCGCATGTGCGCCGGCGCCATGACGGCCGTCACGACCGCCGCGTCCGGTATCGGCTTCGGGGCCTACGACATCGCCATCGCCGGCGGTGTCGAGCACATGGGCCGTCACCCGATGGGTGAAGGTGTCGACCCGAACCCGCGGATCATCGCCGACAAGCTCGTCGACCCCACCGCGCTGGTCATGGGCCAGACCGCCGAGAACCTGCACGACCGGTTCCCCGCGATCACCAAGCAGCGCACCGACGCCTACGCCGCGCGCAGCCAGGAGCGCTACGCCGAAGCCGTCAAGACCGGCAAGATCGGCCCCGAGCTGGTCCCGGTCGCCACCCGCTCGAAGGAGCTCGGCTGGGGCCTGGCCACCGAGGACGAGCCGCCGCGGCCGGGCACCACGGTCGAGCAGCTGGCGAACCTCAAGACGCCGTTCCGCCCGTTCGGCCGGATCACCGCGGGCAACGCGGCCGGCCTCAACGACGGCGCCACCGCGTCGATCCTCGCCGACGAGGACACCGCCCGCGAGCTGGGCCTGCCGGTCGCGATGCGGCTGGTCGGCTACTCCTTCGCCGGCGTCGAGCCGGAGGTCATGGGCATCGGCCCGGTGCCGGCCACCGAAAAGCTGTTCAAGCGCACCGGCCTGTCGATCGACGACATCGGCCTGTTCGAGATCAACGAGGCCTTCGCCGTGCAGGTGCTGGCCTTCCTCGACCACTTCGGCATCGACGACGAAGACCCGCGCGTCAACCAGTGGGGCGGCGCGATCGCGTGCGGCCACCCGCTGGCCTCGTCCGGCGTCCGGCTCATGACGCAGCTGGCCCGCCAGTTCGCCGAGCGGCCCGACGTGCGGTACGGCATGACCACGATGTGCATCGGCATCGGCATGGGCGGCACCGTGATCTGGGAGAACCCGGCCTTCGAGGGGGCGAAGTAATGACTTTCACCGCTGAAGAAGCGAAGGCCGCGTTCCCGGACGAGGTCGTCACGGTCGCGAAGACCCGCCTGATCAAGGTGCCCGGCCTGGCGAAGCAGGTCGCGCTGATCACGCTCGACAACGGCCACGACCACACCCGGCCGAACACCTTCGGCCCGCAGGGCCTGGTGTCCCTGAACGCCGCGCTGGACGAGGCGTTCGCCGCCGAGCCGGCCGCGATCGCCGTCACCGGCAAGCCGTTCATCTTCGCCGTCGGCGCCGACCTGTCGGGCGTCGAGTCCGTCAGCGACCCGAAGCTGGCGCGCGAGATCGCCCAGACCGGGCACGACGTGTTCCGCCGCCTCACCGAGTCGAAGATCCCGACCTTCGGGTTCATCAACGGCGCGGTCATGGGCGGTGGCCTCGAGCTGGCGCTGTCCTGCCACTACCGGACGCTGTCGGAGAACACCGCCGCCATCGCGTTCCCCGAGGTCTTCCTCGGCCTGTTCCCGGGCTGGGGCGGCACGCAGCTGCTGCCGAACCTGATCGGCGCGGACGCCGCCGTCACGGTGATCATCGAGAACGCCCTGGCGCAGAACAAGATGCTCAACGTCAAGCAGACGGCCGAGCTCGGCATCGTCGACGCGGTCTTCGGCTCGGCCGACTACCTCGAGCAGTCGCTGCTGTGGCTGGCTCGCGTGGTCAACGGCGAGATCACGCCGGAACGCCGCGAGATCGACCGCGGTTCGGCCTGGGACGCGGCCATCGCCCGCGCCAAGTCCATTGTGGACGGCCGCACGCACGGCGCGTCGCCGGGCGCGACGAAGGCCGTGGAGCTGCTGGAGCTGGCGCGCGAAAACGACCTCGACCGCGGCTACGCGGCCGAGACCGACGACCTCGCCGAGCTGCTCATGTCCGACGTCCTGCGCGCCGGGCTGTACTCGTTCAACCTGGTCAACAAGCGCGCCAAGCGCCCGGCCGGCGCACCGGACAAGTCCCTGGCGCGCAAGGTGAACAAGGTCGGCATCGTCGGCGCCGGCCTGATGGCCAGCCAGCTCGCGCTGCTGTTCGTCCGGCGCCTGAAGGTGCCGGTCGTGCTCACCGACGTCGACCAGGAGCGCGTCGACAAGGGCGTCGGCTACGTCCACGCCGAGATCGACAAGCTGCTGGGCAAGAAGCGCCTCTCCCCGGACGGCGCGAACCGGCTCAAGGCGCTCGTCACCGGCTCGCTCGACAAGGCCGCGTTCTCCGACGCCGACTTCGTCATCGAAGCCGTCTTCGAGGAGCTGGGCGTCAAGCAGCAGGTGTTCGCCGAGCTGGAGCAGCACGTCAAGCCCGAGGCGATCCTGGCGACGAACACCTCGTCGCTGTCGATCACCGCGATGGCGTCGAAGCTGCAGCACCCCGAGCGGGTCGTGGGCTTCCACTTCTTCAACCCGGTCGCCGTGCTGCCGCTGCTGGAGATCGTCCGCGGCGAGCGGACCGACGACGCTGCGCTGGCGACGGCGTTCTCGGTCGGCAAGCAGCTGAAGAAGTCGAGCGTGCTGGTGAAGGACGCTTCGGCGTTCGTCGTCAACCGGCTGCTGCTGCGCTTCCTCGGCGAGGTGCTGGTCACCGTCGACGAGGGCACACCGTTCGACGTCGCGGACAAGGCCCTCGAGCCGCTGGGCCTGCCGATGACGCCGCTGACGCTGATGCAGCTCGTCGGTCCGGCCATCGCGCTGCACGTCGGCGAGACGCTGCACGAATCCTTCCCGGACCGGTTCACCGTGTCCGAGAACCTCGCGAAGTTCGTCAAGGCGGGCAAGAAGGGCGTCTGGATCTGGGACGCGCAGGGCAACGCCACGGTGGACCCGGAGGTCGCCGAGCTGTGGACCCAGGGTGACCAGCCGTCCACTTCGGAGCAGGTGCGCGACCGGGCGCTCTCGGCCATCGCCGAGGAGATCCGGATCATGCTCGACGAGGGCGTGGTCGCCGAGGCGCAGGACATCGACCTGTGCCTGATCCTCGGCGCGGGCTGGCCGTTCTGGAACGGCGGCATCACGCCGTACCTGGACCGCTCCGGCGTGTCCGAGCGCGTGAACGGCAAGCCGTTCCTCGCCCCGGGCGTGGCTTCGGTCCCGACGGCGTAGCTAGTACTCGCCCTCTCTCGGGCACTTCGGCGGCGGCGCAGTGAGGTTCAGCTGCGCCGCCGTCGCGTCGGAGTCGATCACCGTGACCCGCTCGGCGGTCCGGTAACGGGCGTGCAGCTCCTGCGCCCACGCCTTCAGCTCGGTGCCCGGGACGGCGAGCAGCGAGACCGACGGCGGGTCCACGAAGACCCGCCGGGCCTTCGGGTCGTCGCGCAGCACCGGCACCGCGGCCCGCATGTCCTCTTCGGACGAAAACGTCACCACGACCGCCGCGCACAGCGTGTGCCCGGCCAGCGGGGCCGGGTTCGTGTCGACCGGCAGCTCGGGCGGCCGGACCAGCGCGGCGATGAAGAACGCCAGCCCGGCGCCTGCGGCCAGTGCCAGCGCGATCACCGGCAGCAGCACCCGGGTCAGGGGTTTCTCCTCCACACCGAAGATCACAGCACAGTTGGCCGCCGGGACACCGCCCGTTCACCCCGGCGGCTTAGCGTCCCGCCGTGACCACCGATCGACGCCGCTTCCTCAAGGGTGCCGGCCTCGCGGCCGCCGCCGCGGGCGTGCCCCTCCCGGCTCCCGCTCTCCCCGATCTCGACCTGGGCCGGTTGTGCGGCCGCTACCAGTGGCTGGTCGGCGACCACCACACGCACAGCCAGTACTCGTACGACGCGATGTACCGGATCGACGACATCGCGCGCGGCGGTCGGGCGCACGGCGCGGACTGGATCGTCTTCACCGACCACGGCCACGCCGAGCACGAGAAGGTGTCGGTCGAGCCCACCGAGGCGGACTTCCTCGCCGCCCGGCGGAAGTACCCGGACCTGCTGCTGTGGCACGGCATGGAGTGGAACGTCCCGGGCGCCGAGCACGCGACCGTGTTCTTCCAGGCCGGTTCGGCACAGGCGGCCAAGCTGCGCGAGTTCGAGCGGGCCTTCGACTGGCGGCTGACGAACTCGGAGGCGTCGAGCCCGGCGAACGAGGCTCTCGCGCTGCGGGCGTTGCGCTGGCTCGCTTCGGAGGAGCAGGCGAAGCGCATCCATGCGCCCGTCGTGCTGATCAACCACCCGCTGCGCAACGGCCGCGTCGCCCCGCACGAGCTGCGGGCCTACCGCGACGCCGCGCCGGGCATCGTCATCGGCATGGAGGGCGCGCCCGGCGCCCAGGCGGACGGCTTCCCCGAGCCGCTCGGCAACGGCGGCGCGCGCGGCGGCTACGTCAACGCCCCCGGCCCGAACTCGTGGCCGGGCTTCCCGGCCGAGGCGTACCGCACGCACGGCGGCTGGGACTGGGCGACGGCGAAGGTCGGCGGGCTGTGGGACTCGCTGCTCGCCGAGGGGAAGCCGTGGTGGGTCACCACGAACTCCGATTCGCACTACAATCGCGGGGACACGCTGGTCCGCCCGGACGTGCCGGGTGACTGGTACGACACGCACGGCAAGTTCCCCGACCCCCTCGACACCGGCACGCCGCAGCTGCTCGCGCCGTACGCCGACTTCTACCCGGCCGAGTTCAGCCGCACGTACGTCGGCGTCACGCGGCGCAGCCTCGAAGGCGTCCTGGACGGCCTGCGGGCGGGCCGGATCTGGGGTTCGCACGGCGGCCTGGTCCAGGAGCTCGAGGTCGGCGCGTACGGCGGTGGTGCCTCGGCGACGCTGGGCGGCCGCTTGCGGGTGCGGCGGCGGTCGGACGTCACGGTCGTGGTGCGGGCGCGGCTGGCGGACCGGCCGAACGGCGGCGGTTCGGTGCCGCGGCTGGCGCGCCTGGACGTCGTCGCGGGCCCGGTCACCGGCCCGGCCACCGACCGCGACACGATGACCGCACCGGGCACGCGGGTCGTGGAGTCGTTCGAGCCGCGCTGGGCGCCGGGGCGGCAGGTGGTGTTCCGGCACACCTTCCGGAACGTGCGTTCGCCGTTCTACCTGCGCCTCCGGGGCTCGAACGGCGACACCGAGCCCACTCCGGACGTCGTCGGCCAGGCGAACCCGTTCGAGGACTTGTGGTTGTACGCGAACCCGATTTTTGTGGACCTGTGCTGAATGGACTCTCCCGGCGGCTGCTCGTCCGGTCGATCATGGCCGGGTTGCGGTTCCTGCTGCGGTTGCCCTCGCCCGTGCTGCGCGTGATCGCCGGCCGTCCGGTGGTGGTCGACGGGCGGCAGCCGGTCGTGTCCGCCCGCGTGCTGATCCGGGTGTCCCGGCTGGCGCCGTTCGACGCACCACACCGGAACGGCAGCCTGGCGCGGGCCCGGACCGAGCTCGACCTGGCCGGTGCGCTGGCCGGCGCCGGGATCTGCCCCGGCGTCCGGACCCGCGACGCGTCGTGGCCCGGGCCGGGCGGGCCGCTGCCGCTGCGGTGGTACGAACCGGAGGGCGTCCCGGCGCCCGGCCCGGCGATCGTGTACTTCCACGGCGGCGGGTTCGTGCTCGGCAGCATCGACACGCACGAAGGCGCGTGCCGGCTGCTGGCCGAGGAAGCCGGGGTGCGGGTGGTGTCGATCGGCTACCGGCTCGCCCCGGAACACCCGTTCCCGGCGGCGGCTTCGGACGCGCTCGCGGCGTTCTCGTACGTCTTCTCGCACGCGGCGGAGTTCGGCGTCGACCCGGCCCGCCTGGCGGTGGGCGGCGACAGCAGCGGCGGCAACCTGGCGGCGGTGGTCGCGCACGCGTCGGCCCGCGGCGAGCTGCCCCGGCCCGCGTTCAGCCTCCTGCTCACCCCGGCGACGGACGCGCTCGGCGCATCGCTGTCGCATCGCCAGTTCGGCTCGGGCTTCCGTCTCGACCGGGACGAATGGGCCTGGTACCGCGACCAGTACCTGCGAGACCCGGCCTTCTACCGGGATCCCCGCGCATCGGTCCTCTACGACGAGACCCTCGACGGCCTCCCCCCGACGTTCGTGGCCACGTGCGGCTTCGACCTCCTCCGCGACGAAGGCGAGGCCTACGCAAACCGCCTCGCCTCGGCGGGAGTCCCCTTGGTCCACCGACGTCACGAAGGCCAGCTCCACGGCTTCGCCAACCGAGTAGGCGTAGACCCGGACGCCCGCGCCGCCATGCTCCACGCGGCGGGAGTCCTCCGCGCCGCCCTCGCCCTCACCCCACCCCGTGATCAGAAACGGATCCCACGTGATTGAGCCCCGATCTCGCGTGATTGAGCACGGATCTCGCGTGATTGAGCACGGATCTCGCGAGTTCCGCCCCCAATCACGCGAGTCCGGGCTCCAATCACGCGAGATCCGGCTCCAATCACGTGAGTTCCGCCGCTGATCACGGTGAAGCCGGGTGGCGCTCGGTCAGCGGACCGGGAGGTGGACCGTGACGGCGAGGCCGCCGCCCACGATGGGCTCGGCCGTGACCGTTCCACCGTGGGCCGCCACCGCCGCGCGGACGATCGAGAGGCCCAGACCGGCGCCGTGGCGGGCCGTGCGGGCCACGCCCGCCCGGCGGAACGGCTCGAACAGCTCCGGTACCGCCGCCGGGTCGACCAGGCCGCCCGACGACCGGACGCGCAGCATCGACCACCGCGGCCCCGGCTGGGTGACGACCTCCAGCCAGCCGCCCTCGACGTTGTGGCGGACCGCGTTCTCCAGCAGGTTGCCCGCGATCCGCTCCAGCAGCGCCGGATCACCGAACGCCGGCGCCGGCACCACCGCGAACGTCGCCCGGATCCCGCGCTTCTCGGCTTCGCGGTGGACCGCGCGCCACGCCCGGTCGATCACCACCGCCAGATCCACCGGCTCGCGCACGCCGAGCCCGGCGCCGTCGGTGCGGGCCAGCAGCAGCAGGGAGTTGACCAGCTGCCCGGCGCGCTCGGTCGCGTCCCGGACCACGCCGGCCATCCGGCGCAGCTCGGCTTCGTCGGCGTCGTCGTCGGACAGGGTGACGTCGAGTTCCGTGCGGATCACCGACAACGGCGTCCGCAGCTCGTGACTCGCGTTGGCGACGAAGTGGCGTTGCGCGTCGAACGCCGCCTGGAGCCGGTCGAGCATGTCGTCGAACGTGCTCGCCAGCTCGGCCAGCTCGTCGCGGGAACGGAGCTCGCCGATCCGCTCCCCCAGCGACTCGACCGACAGCCGCCGCGCGGTGCCGGTGATCTCGCGCAGCGGCAGCAGCACGCGCGAGGTAAACGTCCAGGCGAGGATCGCCGCGGCCGCCACCACCAGCAGGAACGCGATCGAGCCGAACAGCAGCATCCGGTCGCGGGCGTGCACCCGCAGGTGCTCGGCGAGCGTCGAGGCGTCGACCGTGACGCCCTCGACGACCACCGTGCTGCCCGGCGGCATCTGCGGGACGGCGTCGAGCGAGTCCCGCACCAGCGTCCAGGCCAGCCAGAGCAGCAGCAGGCTGACGGCGGCGACCAGCACGGTCGCCAGCAGCGTGATCCGGGCGCGGAGGGTGCGGGTGCCCGGCAGGTTCACGCGCGCTGCGGTGTGCCGGGTTCCGGCACGCGGTACCCGGAGCCGACGACGGTCTCGATGATCCCCGGCTCGCCGAGCTTCTTGCGCAGCGTCATGACGGTGACCCGGACGGTCGTGGTGAACGGATCGGCGTTCTCGTCCCAGACGCGTTCCAGCAGTTCCTCGCTGCTGACGACGGACCCGGCGGCCTGCAGCAGGACCTCGAGGACGCCGAATTCCTTGCGCGTCAGCTCGACCGGCCCGCTGGCGCGCCGCACGGTCCGCTTGGCCGGGTCCAGTTCGACGTCGCCGGCGGTGAGCAGCGGCGGCGCGGCCGGCGTCGCCCGGCGGCCCAGCGCCCGCACCCGCGCGACCAGCTCGGGAAAGGCGAACGGCTTCGCGAGGTAGTCGTCGGCGCCGAGCGACAGCCCGTCGACGCGGTCGGACACCGAGCTGCTCGCGGTGAGCATGAGCACCCGGGTCAGTTCCCCGGACGCGACGATCTCCCGGCACAGCTCGTCGCCGGACATCCCGGGCAGGTCCCGGTCCAGCAGCACGACGTCGTACCGGGTGACGGCGGCCTTCTCGTGCCCGTCGTCCCCGGTGAGCGCGACGTCCACCGCCATCCCCTCACGGCGCAGCCCGCGGGCGATCGCGTCGGCCAGGGGTTCTTCGTCCTCGACTACCAAAACTCGCACCAGCCCACAATCCCATATTTTCCTGAGAGTGCCCTTTAAGGACCGGGTGCGGTCAGTAAGTCTTCCGCTGCCTCGCCCAAGCGAGGAAGTCCGCCTTCGACGCAAAGGTGCGATTGCGATCGATCGTGGTGCCGTTGCTGTCCTCGATGGTGGCGCCGGTCATCTTCCCGCCGGACACCTGGCCGGTCGCCTTGATGTGGGTGATGGGCTCGATCCAGCCTTCCAGACCCATGCTCGTCCTTTCCGGAACCGTTTAGGTACGCAAGCCGAGTCGACGCCGGGCCTGCGCGTGTTACGGGCAGCAGGAGGACGTAACGGCGTCGAGACACCGAACCGCTAAGCCTCGTCCGGTGCACCCGCCCAGCGCAGCGCGAACCACAACCGCATCCGGACCTCGGGGTCCGCCAGATCCACCCCCAACGCCTTCTCCACCTGGGCAATCCGGTGCCGGACGCTGTTGCGGTGGACGCCCAGCTCCGCCGCCGTCGGTTCCCAGGCGCCGTGGTGGGCCAGCCATGTCCGCAGGGTCAGCACCAGCGCGCGGTCCCCCGCCTGATCGAGCGCCACCAGCGGCTCCAAGGCCCTCGATGCGAATCCGCGGGAGGCGTCCGGATCCAGCAGCGCGTCGAAATCCAGCGGCGAATCTCCCGCCACGACCGGGCGGCCGAGCGCGAGCGCCCGCGCAAGCAGCAGCTCCATTTCCGCCGAAGCCGCGGCCACCCGGGCGGCGGGCACCGGCGAGCCCACGGCCGCGAGCCAGCCGGACGCCCGCAAGTCGTCCAGCCGCGGAACCGACCCGACGATGGCCACGAAAGACGGACCGGGGAGCACCGAAACCAGGGGTGTGTCCAGCCGCGCCCGGAGCCAGTCCGGGCGCCGGGCCACCTCATCGGGACCCCGCCGAAACGCCGCGCCCGCGACCAGCCGGACGACGTCCGTCCCCAGCAGCGACCGGGCCGCGGCCCCGGGGGACACCCGGCCGAGCAGCAGGCCGGTGGCCGCCGCACCCAGCTCGGCCGCGTCCGAGCCC
>NZ_MUMI01000001.1 GCF_002155975.1 Amycolatopsis kentuckyensis | reverse complement strand
CCCGCCGCGGGGGCGCCCCCCGGGTCCAGCGTATCGGCGCAAACCGACAACAACGGCGAAAGAACCCCCGCCCGAGCCGCTTTGTCCACATTGCCGTCGGGGCGTGGACAACCCGTCCGCACATTCACGGATATGAACACCACCCCCGTCGAACCTGTCGAACGCGGCCGCTCAGGGGCGCGCAACCGCCATAGGTAGGAAACTTAACCATCGGATGTTGAACCAATTAGCACCCACAACTACTCGCATTGTTGTGAAACTTTCCAAGATCTACCGCAGATACATCGGAGGTGTTACCGTCCAACCCCAGCCAGCGGAAAGGCGTGCCGCTCAGCGGGAAATGGAGGGCAACGTGGGACCGGAGCGCGGGCTCGAACAAAGCGGAACTCTCGAACGCGGGCTTGCCGTGCTGGAGCACGTCGGGCGGCACCAGGAGATTTCCACCAATGCGATCGCGCGGCAACTGGGGCTTTCCCGCAGCGCCGCCTACCGGATCGTCGGCACCCTCAAGAACCTCGAGTACCTCGAAGCCGACCAGGTCACCGGGCGGGTTCGGCTCGGCACGCGGCTCGTCGAGCTCGGGGCCCGCGCGATGGCCGCCACCGATCTGCACCGGTGTGCGCCTCGGTACCTCGCCTCGCTCGCCGAACGGTCCGGGGAGACCACCTACCTCGCCGTGCCCGACAACGACACCATGGTTTACGTCGCCACCGAACGCAGTGCCAGTGCCGTCACCCTCGCCTGCCGGCTCGGCACTCGGCGGCCGCAGCACGCGACGTCGCTCGGGAAAGCCTGGCTCGCCGCGCTGCCCGAGGCCGACCGGCTCGAACGCGTGCGGCGGATGAAGCTCGACTCGCTCACCCTCAAGACCATCATCGACCCGCACCGGCTGCTCGACGAGCTCGCGAAGACCAGCCGCCGCGGCTGGGCGATCGACGAGGTCGAAAACGAGCCCGACGTCGGGTGTGTCGCCGCCGCCGTGCGGGACCACTCCGGCCGGCCGATCGCCGCCATCAGCATTGCCGGGCCCGCGCCGCGCGTGCTGCGCCGGCTCGACGAACTCGGCGCCTCCGTGGCCGGGACCGCCGCCGCCCTGTCCCTGCGGCTCGGGTACGTCCGGAGCCGACCCGCCTGAGCACGAGACACCCCGGCAAAGGAGCCGACGTGACCTGGATCCAGGACTACCAGCCGGCGGGCGGGCTGTGGGTTTCCGCGCTGCTCGCCGCGCTCCCGATCATCGTGCTGCTGGTTTCGCTCGGGGTGATCCGGTTCTCCGCGCACCTGTCGGCAGCCCTCGCACTGGTGACGGCGCTCGGCGTCGCCCTGCTGCTCTACCGGATGCCGGCCGCGCTGGCGTTCGACTCGGCGGCCATGGGCGTCGTGTTCGGCGTGTGGTCGGTGGCCTGGATCGCCTTCCACGCCGTCTACTTCCACAACGTCACCGTCGCCACCGGCCGGTTCGACGCGATCAAGCGGGTGCTCGCCGGGTTCAGCGAGGACCGGCGGCTGCAGGCGCTGCTCATCGCGTTCAGCTTCGGCGCGCTGCTGGAAGGCGTCGCGGGCGGTGGGTCGCCGATCGCGATCACCGCGGCGATGATGGCCGCGCTCGGGTTCCCGCCGGTGAAGGCCGTCGTGCTGGCGCTGCTGGCGAACACCGCGCCGGTCGCCTTCGGCGGGCTGGGCAACCCGCTGATCGTGCTCGGCCGGCTGACCGCGCCGATCATGCACCTCAAGCAGGACCAGGCCACCGAGCTGTTCTCGGCGGCGGTCGGCCGCCAGGTTCCGGTGCTCGCGCTGATCATCCCGGCGTTCCTGGTCGTCGTCCTGGCCGGCTGGAAGCGCATGCTCGAGGTGTGGCCGGCGGTGCTGACCGCCGGGCTCGCTTTCGCGGCCATGCAGTTCGTCGCGTCCAACTACATCAGCGCCAGCCTGGTCGACGTCCTCGCCGCGCTCACCGCGATGGCCGCGCTGTGGATCCTGACCCGCTTCTGGCAGCCCGCGACGGTGTGGCGCTTCGAAGGCGAGGAAGCCACCCCGGCCAAGAGCCTCGGCGCCGCCCAGGCCGAGCGCGGCGCGCTGTACGCGTGGCTGCCCTACATCATCCTGATCCTGGCGATCTTCCTGTCGCGGATCGGCACCATCTTCAAGCACCTCCCCACCTGGCTCGACCTGACGAAGCTGCTGCACAAGGCCGACTGGGTCTTCGCCTGGCCGGGGCTGCACAACCACGTCGTCCAGCACCCGCCGATCACCGCGAAGAACGCGCCGTACGCGGCGACGCTGACCGTCGACTTCCTCTTCTCGCCCGGCACGGTCGCGCTGATCGCGGCGGTGCTCGCCGGGTTCGCGATGGGCGGGCGGCCGAAACTGCTGCTGACGACGTACCGGAAGACGCTGCACCAGATGCGCTGGGCGCTGGCGACGATCTTCCTGATCCTGGCGATCGCCTTCGTGATGAACTACTCCGGCGCGACGCAGACGCTGGGCCTGGCCCTGGCGACGACCGGTGTCGTCTTCCCGCTGTTCTCGGCCTACATCGGCTGGCTGGGCGTGTTCCTGACCGGGTCGGACGCGTCGACGAACAGCCTGTTCGGCCCGATGCAGGTGATCTCGGCGCAGCAGCTGGACCTCAACCCGATCCTGGCCGGCGCGACGAACACCTCGGGCGGCGTGATGGGCAAGATGATCTCGCCGCAGAACCTGTCGATCGGTGCGACGGCGATCGGGCAGAGCGGCAAGGAAGGCTCACTGCTGCGGCAGACGTTCCTGTGGTCGCTGCTGCTCACCGCGGTGGTCGGCGTGATTTCGCTCCTCCAGGCGACGATCCTGACGGCGATGATCCCGTCGCCCTAGGCTGGGCGGCATGAGCGAGGCACTGGCGTCCTTCGGCTACGAGCTCGGGATCCTGAAGCGCATCAGGAGATCGGGCTGGTGGCACGCGGGGGTCCGCGACCCGGAGTCGGTCGGCGAGCACAGCCTGCGCGCCGCCCAGCTCGCGGCGCTGCTCGCGGCGGAGGAAGGCGCGTCCCCGGAGCGGGCGGCCTTCCTCGCGCTGTGGCACGACACGCAGGAGACCCGCACGGGCGACCTGCCGCTGACGGCCGGCGACTACCTGCGCAAGCCGGAGCCGCGGCAGATCACCGCCGACCAGACGGCCTCGCTCCCCGAGCGGTCACGGGAGCTGGTTCGCGAGGCCGTCGACGAGTACGAGACCCGGACGTCGCCGGAAGCGTGGTGCGCCAAGGACGCGGACAAGCTGGAGATGCTGCTGCAGGCCCTGGAGTACCGGGACGTCGGCGTCCGGCCGGTCGGCGAGTGGATCGAGTCGGCGCGGAAGGGACTCAAGACGGAGACCGCCCGGAAGGTCGCCGAGGCGGCGATGACGCTGTCACCGCTCGCCTGGCGCGACCGCTAGCCCCGGGGCGGCATGACCATCGGGCGGCCGGTGCCGAGGCCGCCGTCCACCAGCACCGACGTCCCGGTGAGGTAGGAGAAGTCCGGCGACGCCAGGGCCACCACGGCGGCGGCGATCTCCTTCGGCTCGGCCATCCTCGGCAGGCCGTGGACGTTCAGCGGGCCCCACGCCCGCTTGAACTGCGCCCACTGGTCGTCGGGGATGCCGGGCGGGCGGACGAACGCGGTGTCCGTGGTCCCCGGGTCGATCGAAAGCACCCGGATCCCGTTGGCGCCGTAGTCGAGCGCGGCGGCTTTCACGATGCCCTGGATCGCCCGCTTGCTGGCGGTGTACGCCGCGTGTCCCGGCCGGGTGTGCTCGGCTTGCGACGACGCCGTGCAGATGATGACGCCACCGTGTTCGAGCAGGTGCGGGACCTCGTGCTTGATCGCGAGGAACACCCCGCGCGCGTTGGTCCGCTGGACGTCTTCCCATTCGTCGAGGCTGATTTCGTGCACCGGCTTGGCGACGGAGATGCCCGCGTTGTTGAACGCGATGTCCAGCCGCCCCCAGCGGCGCACCACCGCGTCCACAAAGGACTCGACCTGTGCCGGCTCGCGGACGTCGGCCCGGACGTAGAATCCGCGGCCGCGCAGCTCGCGCTCCACCTCGCGGCCGAGTTCCGCGCGCCGGCCGCAGAACCCCACCCGGGCGCCCTGGGCCGCGAACGCGAGCGCGGCCTCGCGCCCGATGCCCGAGGTGGCGCCGGTGATCAGCACGACCTTGCCGTCGAACCGGCCCTTGGCGGCAGCCGCGGCGCTCGCCGACGGCCCGGCGAGCACGGCCGCCACACCCGCGGCGCCGCCGCCCAGGACAGCCCGCCTGTTCACAGTCTTCCCCACAGTTCCCTCCAGTCGGATAGTTTGACTATCTGAAATGGAGAGTATTGCTATCCGCCTGAGGCCGGTCTCAGCCGGCGACCGCCGTCGCGCGGTCCAGCAGCAGGGCGCGTTCGCGGGAGTTCTCCGTCATCTCCGCCGCCCGGCGGAACTCCCGCTCGGCTTCCGCGCGCCGGCCGAGCTTCTCCAGCAGGTCGCCGCGGACGCTCGGCAGCAGGTGGTAGTCCTTCAGCGCCGGGTCGTCGGCGACCGCGTCGACCACTTCCAGGCCCGCGGACGGCCCGTACGCCATCGCCACCGCGACCCCGCGGTTCAGCTCGATCACCGGGGACGGCTGGAGTTTGCCGAGACCTTCGTAGAGCGCCGCGATGCGGGCCCAGTCCGTCTCCTCGGCCGTGCGCGCCCGGGCGTGGCAGGCCGCGATCGCCGCCTGGGCGGAGTACGGGCCGTACGCGCCCTCGGCGATCTGCTCGGACAACGCCAGCGCGGCGAGGCCGTGCTGGATCAGGAACCGGTCCCAGCGGGCACGGTCCTGGTCCAGCAGGAGCACCGGTTCGCCGTTCGGGCCGGTGCGGGCCTTCGCGCGGGACGCCTGCAGCTCCATCAGCGCGACCAGGCCGTGGACCTCCGACTCGCCCGGCATCAGGCCGGCGAGCACGCGGCCGAGCCGCATCGCCTCTTCGCAGAGGGCCGGCCGCATCCAGTCGTCGCCGCGGGTGGCCGAGTAGCCCTCGTTGAACACGAGGTAGAGGACTTCGAGCACGGACGACAGCCGGGCGACGCGTTCGTCGCCCTCCGGCACCTCGAAGGGCACCTTCGCCGCGGCGAGGGCCTTCTTCGCCCGGACGATCCGCTGGGCGATCGTCGATTCGCGGACCAGGAAGGCGCGCGCGATCTCGTCGGTGGTCAGGCCGCCGACCATGCGCAGCGTCAGCGCGACCCGGGCCTGCGTGTTCAGCACCGGGTGGCAGGCGACGAACAGCAGGCGGAGGACGTCGTCCTCGATGTGGTCGTCGAGCGCGGCGTCGAAGTCGGGCAGGACACCGTCGCCGAGCCGCTGATCGCGCCCGACTTCCTCGAGTTTCTCCGCGTACCGCTCGTTGCGGCGGAACTGGTCGACCGCACGGCGCTTGGCGATCGTCATCAGCCAGGCGCCGGGGTTGCGGGGGACGCCGGCGTCCGGCCACTGCTCCAGCGCCGCGACCAGCGCGTCCTGCGCCAGTTCTTCGGCGAGACCGACGTCGCCGCGAGCCATCCGGGCCAGGCCCGCGATGAGCCGCGGCGACTCGATCCGCCAGACCGTTTCGACCGTTCTCCGGGCGTCCGCAACCGTCACCCGGCCATCAGACAGGGTGATCTTGCCCGGTGCAACCCACTACTCGTCGATCGGGCGGATCTCCAGCACGCCCTCGCCCGGGCCGAGGTTGGGGACCTGCTTCATCAGCTCGACGATCTCTTCGAGGGACTCGCCCTTGAGCACCCAGAACCCGGCGATCAGCTCCTTGGTCTCCGCGAACGGGCCGTCGATGACCTTGGGCTCCGCGTCGCCTTCGAACAGGACGCGCGAACCGTCCGCGCTGGACGTGAGCCCCTCGGCGAGTTCGATCCGGCCCTCGGCGAACAGCCGCTCGTTGAACTTCGTCATCTCGGTCAGCTCTTCGGCGCTGGGCTGGAACCCGGCCGCCTCCGATTCGGGGCTCGCCTTGACGATCACCAGGAACCGCATGTCACGCCTGCCCGGCGGACTGCGCCCGCAGCCGGCCTTCCAGTTCGACGACTTCCGGCGTCATGTTCTCGAAGTCCGACGCCTCGGCGACCCGGCGGATCTCGACCTCACCGGCCTGGCCCTCGGGGTTGGGCATCCGCTTGATCCACTCGATGCACTCTTCGCGGTCCCGGCACTGGAGGATCCAGAAGCCGCCGACGAGCTCCTTGGTCTCGGCGAACGGACCGTCGACGACCTTGGGCTCCTCGGTGCCGGAGAAGACGACCCGCGCGCCCTGCGAGCTCGGCGTGAGCCCTTCACCGGCGAGCAGGACGCCGGCCTTGACCAGCTCTTCGTTGAACTTCCCCATCTCCTCGAGCAGCTCGGCGCTGGGGCCCTTGCCCGCCTCGGAGTCTTCGTTGGTCTTGACGATCACCATGAACCGCATCGCGGTCTCCCTTCGTTCGCTTCTGCCTACGCGTCGAACGGCCGGGCGCCGGATCGACAGCCGCCGCCGAAAAGTTTTGGCGCGGGAAAACTAGCAGCTCAGGGCCGATTCCGGGGGACAATCCGGACAGGCGTGCCCGGTCCCGGGAGTAAGCTGCCGGCCTGCGGCAGAGCGGGGAGGGCCACGTGGCGGAGCGCGTACGGCAGGGGGAGCGCCGGTACATCGTCCGGCTCCCGGCGGACCGGCCAGGCCAGGCAGGCAAGCCCGGCTTCCCGGTTTGGGACAAGTCCGTGCGGCGAGTCCGGCGGCGGTACCCGCGCGCCGTCGAGATCCGGCGAGCGACCGAAGACCGGCCGCGCCGCCTGGCACGCGCCGGCCGGCAGTTGTGGCGAGGCGCGGCCTCCGCCTGGCGCTGGACCCGGAACCGCGACGCCAAGCCCTGGTGAGGGCCGGGCCCCGGCTAACCTGCCGTCGTGGCGGTACTCCCCGATGATCTCTCCTCCGCGCTCGACGACGAGCTGGCCCGGCACCCCGTGGCTCGGCTGACCCAGTCCGTCGATCGCCTCAGCGCGCGCTACCGCCAAGGTGACGCGGCCACTTCGCCGATCCTCAGCTCCGAAGCCGACGTCGCCGCGTACGCGGGCTACCGCATGCCGGCCACCTACGCCGCTGTACACGCTGTGCTCGCCGAAGCCGCGTTGCGTGCTCCCGGCTTCGAACCACGTACGCAGATCGACGTCGGCGGGGGTACTGGTGCCGCCGTGTGGGCCGCCGTGGACGTGTGGCCGTCGCTGGCCCAGTGCACCGTGCTGGAGCAGGTGGCCGGGGCCATCGGGCTCGGCAAGCGGCTCGCCGCCGGCAGCGGCCGGACCGCGGTCCGCGACGCCGAGTGGCGGCGCGGGTTCGTCGACCCCGCCTCGCCCGCCCCGGACGCCGACCTCGTCACGCTGTCCTACGTGCTCGGCGAGCTCCCGGAAGCCACTCGCCCCGGCGTGGTGCGCTGGCTTGCGGCGAAGGCCGGGGCGGTCGCCCTGATCGAGCCCGGCACACCGGCCGGCTACGAGCGGATCCGCGCCGCCCGCGCCGAGCTGATCGAACTCGGCCTGCACGTCGTCGCGCCGTGTCCGCACGATGCCGCCTGCCCGATCGTGCCCGGCCAGGACTGGTGCCACTTCTCCGCGCGGCTCCCGCGCTCCGGCCTGCACCGGCGGCTCAAGGCCGGCACCCTCGGGTTCGAGGACGAGAAGTTCGCCTACGTCGTCGCGGCGCGGACCACGCCCGAGCGGGCGGACGCGCGGATCATCCGGCACCCGAAGAAGCACAAGGGCTGGGTCGCGCTCGACCTGTGCACGGCTTCCGAAGGGCTGAAGCCCGGGGTCGCCGTCTCGAAGAAGCAGGGCCCGCGGTACCGCGCCGCCCGGGACGCCGAGTGGGGCGACGGCTGGTCTTCCGCCTGATCCGGTGGCAGGGCGGCTAAGGCATCCGGACCGTCCGCAGGAACGCCGGCAGCAGCCACGGCCGCGGACCGCCGATGCGCAGGCCGCCGAGCAACACCGCGCGGACGCGGGAAATGCGGCCGAACATCATCGGCACCAGGATCGCCGGGTCGAACCGGAGCCGGACGTCCGCGGTGCCGTCCGGTCGCTCGTACCGCAGCCTTCCGTGCTGGAGCGCCAGTACCGCCGGGCTCGTGTACGCCGACCGGAACTCCACCGCGATGCGGCGGGGTGACGGTGTCGCGTCGTCGAGGAGGTGGCCCATGTCGTTGCGGACCATGCCGAACAGGAACAGCTCGAGGAACAGCGCCTCCAGCCGCGCGGGGATGCGCCACGGCTGCCCGAGCACCCGGGCGATGTCGAGGCCGTGGATCAGCATCTCGTTGACCAGGTGCGCGAGGACGCCCGCGACCGGCACCCGGGAGCCGCCCAGCCACCACACCGGCTTCTCCGGGTCCAGGTCCGCGCTGACCAGCAGCACCTCGGCGAGGTCCGCGCGCAGCCGCGCGGCCAGGCGGACCGGGTCGCGCTCCGGGTAGAGCTCCAGCGCGAGCGCGTTCATCCGGGAGATCGTGTCGACGCTCGCCGCGTCGATCGGCTCTTCCAGGCCCGGCAGCGGGAGCGGGCCGCCGTCGCCGCGGATCATCGCCGTGTACATCAGCGCGATCATCCCCACGTGGGACGCCGCTTCGCCGATCGTCCACTCACCGAGCGCTCTCGCGTGCGGGTCGCCGACGCCGGTCAG
This sequence comes from Amycolatopsis kentuckyensis, assembly GCF_002155975.1. GTDB lineage: Bacteria > Actinomycetota > Actinomycetes > Mycobacteriales > Pseudonocardiaceae > Amycolatopsis > Amycolatopsis kentuckyensis. The sequence goes on along the minus strand of NZ_MUMI01000001.1, from coordinate 46,535 downwards.
CAGGTCCGCGAACCGGCCGCCGACCTCGGGCAGGGCCGCGCGCACCTGGTGCCACTGTTCGACCGTCACGGTTTCCGACGCTAGCCCGCGGGCACGCCGGTCCGGATCTCCGAAGGTGCGGTTATCTTCTGGACATGGCCCGGATCCTGCCCCGGTCGACCCGGTGGCGGGTCGCCCTCTTCGCCGCCCTCGCGTCGGCGCTCGTCCTCGGCCTCGGGTCGTACTGGTTCGTGAGCACCCTGCAAAGCGGCCTCGTGAACAACGCCGATTCCCGGGCCAGCGACAAGGTCGACACACTGCTCGCGCTGCTGAACTCGAGGGTCGCCCCGGCCGACGTGCCGAAGCGGTACCCCAAGGGCGGCGGGTACATGATCAGCCTGGAGGCGGCCGACTGCTCGATGGGCAGCACGAAGAAGTTCTCCGACGGCGAACCGGTCCGGGTCTACGGGCCGAACTGCGTCATCGTCGAGCCGTTCGGCCTCGACGACCAGCTCTACCGCACCGCGCGGACGAAAGACCGCCGCTACGCCGTCTTGTCCGCGGAGAAGCTCGACCCGGTCGGCCTCGAAACCGTGGCCACCGCCCGGCGGATCCTTTGGGGCGGGGTGCCCGCGGCGTCCCTGTTCATCGGCGCCGTCGCCTGGTTCGCCGTGCGGCGGTCGCTGCGCGCGGTCGGGACCATCCGGGCCGAGGTCGACGGGATCCGCGCGCGGGACCTCGGCCGCCGCGTGCCGGTGCCCGACTCCGGTGACGAGATCACCGAGCTCGCCGTCACGATGAACGCGATGCTGGCGCGGCTCGACCGGTCCGTGCAGCGGCAGAGCCAGTTCACCGCGGACGCCTCGCACGAGCTCCGCACGCCGCTGGCGTCGATGCGCACCCAGCTCGAGGTCCAGCTCGCCCACCCCGACCGGCTCGACTGGCGCCACAGCTTCGAGAACGCCGTGCTGGACGTGTCGCGGATGGAGACCCTCACCGGGGACCTGCTGCTGCTCAGCAAGCTGGACGCCGACCAGCCGGCCGGGACCACCCGGATCGCGCTCGCGGACCTCGTCACCGGGCACCTGGCCGCGCGGCTCCCCCGCGACGGCGTCGAGGTGCGCCCGGACCTCCAGGCCGACCCGGTGGTCCAGGGGCACTCGGGACGCCTGGAGCGCGTGCTGCGCAACCTCGTCGACAACGCGGAGCGGCACGCGCGCAGCCGGGTGACGATCGCGCTCAGCGAGGTCGGCGGCCAGGCCGTGCTGACCGTCCGCGACGACGGCCCGGGCATCCCGGCCGACCAGCGTGAGCGCGTCTTCGACCGGTTCGTCCGGCTCGACGACGACCGTGCGCGCGAGGACGACGGCGGCTCCGGGCTCGGGCTGGCGATCGCCGCGGAGATCGCGCGGACGCACGGCGGCACGCTGCGCGTCGCCGAGAGCACGGCCGGCGCCTGCCTGGAGCTGCGCTTGCCGCTTGCCTGAAGACTTCTTCAGCCTGCTTAAGCTTCGGTTCAGCGTGGCCGCAAGAGCATCCCGCCATGCTGATCGACTTCGCGCCGGCTCCGGCGCGCACGCGCGAAAGCCGCGCGGTCCCCTACGTCGTCGCCGCGGTCGCCTTCGCCGGGTACGCCGCCTGGTCGCTGCAGCGGCTGCGGACGTTCGACGCGAGCGGGTTCGACCTGGGGATCTTCGAACAGGCGGTGCGGTCCTACGCGCACGGCCACTGGCCGGTGTCGGACCTGCTCGGCGCGGACTGGCCGACGCTCGGCGACCACTTCCACCCGATCCTGGCGCTGCTGGCGCCGTTCTACCTGCTGTGGCCGTCGCCGGGGTGCCTGCTGGTCGCGCAGGCGCTGCTGTTCGCGCTGTCCGCGGTGCCGGTGACGCGGTGCGCGATCCGGCTGCTCGGCGCCCGCCGGGGTGCGCTCGCCGGCGCCGGGTACGTGCTGTCGTGGGGGCTGCTGTCCGCGGTGAACTTCGACTTCCACGAGGTCTGCTTCGCCGTTCCGATGCTGGCCTTCACCGCCGAGCACCTGCTGCACGAGCGGTGGCGGGCGGCGGTCTGGTGCGCGCTGCCGCTGGTGCTGGTCAAGGAGGACCTGCCGCTGACGCTCGCCGCCGTCGGCGTGGTGCTGGTGCTCAACCGGCAGCGGCGGCTCGGCTGGACGGTGATCGTCTTCGGCGTCGTCACGTCCGCGCTGCTGTTCCTGGTCGTCTTGCCCGCGCTGAACCCCGGTGGCGCGTACGCGCACGGCAGCGGCTTCAACCCGTTCGGCGGGGCGATCGTCAAGGTGTCGATGCTGCTGGCCCTGCTGGCGCCGACGGCGTTCGCGGCCCTGCGCTCGCCGCTGCTCGTCCTGGCGGTGCCGACGCTGCTGTGGCGGCTGGTCTCGGCGAACGACCGCTACTGGGGCATGGGCTACCACTACAGCGCGGTGCTGATGCCGATCGTGTTCCTCGCCGGTGTGCACGGCGCCCGCCGGTTCGGCGGCTTCAAGCGGTACCTGCCGGTGTGCGCGGTGGTCGCCGGGCTGGCGTCGCTCGGCCTGCAGGCGGCGCACCTCACCGACGGCGTCTGGACGCCGGCGCAGCGGGCCGGGATCACCGCGGTCCTGGCGCGGATCCCCGACGGCGCGACGGTCCTGGCGTCCAACCGCCTGGCCCCGCACCTGACGTCCCGCTGCACGGTGCTGTTCTTCGACGGCGTGACGAACGAGCGGCCGGAGTGGGTGGTCGTGGCGCAGCCGGAACAGTCCTGGCCGACGACGCTCGCGACGAAGGCCGCGGCGCTGACCGAGCTGGCGGACGAGGGGTACCTGCGCGTCGACGGGACGGACTCCGTCGTGCTGCTCCACCGTGAGTAGGAAACTCGCAGCGGTAACCGGCCAGTCGGGGGGCGTGCCGGCCGGTTACCGCCGCACCGAGGAAGAGGGAACCCTGCGCCAGGAATGACGCGCGGCCCCGCGCTTCACTCGATCGAGTGACGTCAGGCCGGATCGGCCAGAATGCCGTTGACATACGAGCCCGGGTGGGTGGCCGCGTCCTTGCGGAGCACAGGCAGGTCCGCCGGCCAGTCCGCGGACAGCGGCCGGGTCTGGCCGGGCGGGATCGTGTTCAGCTTCGCCGGCGTCCAGGACTTCCCGCCCTCGGCCGGGGTCAGCACGGTGACGGTCGCCGAAGCCGTGGTCCCGGGCGTCACCTCGTTGTGCTGCACGCCGTTGTCGACGCGCGGCAGGTGGTAGACCGCGCCGAACACCGGGTCGTCCGGGCCGACGAGGTCGACGCCGGGCACGCCGTACAGGCCGGGGCTCTTCTCCTCCGGCTTGCCCAGGGCGATCGAGAGGTCCGCCGTCGTGCACCGGGCGTGCCGGACGTCTTCGCCGCGGCGGGCTCGGGGGCCGCCGCGGCGCCGGCGCCCGTGCCGCCGTTCGAAGCGGGTGCCTCCCTGCGCCGAATGATCGAACTCGTCTCCGGAAGATTTCCGGCGGGCCCACGGGGATGCGGCGGAATGGGGTCGATCACCGGAAAGCCACCCCGGCCGCGACCGGACGTCGAAAAGGAGGTCAGCTGCGGCCGAAGCAGACGAACGGCATCAGCGGTTCCGCCTGGGCCGCGTCCGCGAGCGCCCGGGCCGGGGGCGTGCCCGCGGCCAGCGCCTTGTGGAACGCCAGCATCACGCCGCCCGCCGTGCGGTCGTCGACGCGGGCCACGCTCGAGACCACCGTGCGGCTGCCGCCGTAGAGCAGCGCCGCCGTGAAGCCCAGGACCTCGTCGCCCGCCCGGACCACCGCCTGGCCAACGTCGCACGAAGACAGCACCACCTGCTCCGGGGCCGTCGCCAGCTGCTGGACGTCGTAGGCCATCAGCGGCCCGTCGGCCAGGTTGAGCCGGGAAAACAGCACGTTCTCCTGCTCGTGGTGACCGTGCGCGGCGAAGTGGGCCAGGCGGCAGCCGTCGAACGCCTTGAGCGTCGCCGCGACCGTGGCGTCCGGGCCGGTCAGGACCTCGGCGTCCGGGTACAGCGGCGCCAGCCGGGCGACTTCGGCTTCGGCGTGGGTCAGGTCGGAACCCGCGACGAGCAGCGGCGCACCGGTCGCCCGGCCGGCCCGGGAGCCCGCGTCGAACCAGGCCGACGACGACGGCGTGACCGTCACCGGGCGGCCGTGCAGCGTCGGCAGCAGCCCCCACGGGATCGCCGAAAGCGCGCCGGTCGGCACGACGACGACGTCGAGGTCGCCGAGCCGGGGTCCCAGCGGGGCCAGCAGGATCCGGTCCAGCGCGGTGACCTGCGTCCGCACCGAGCGGCGGATCACCTGGTCCAGCTGCGGCGGCAGCTGGCGCCCGCACAACGCGTCGAGGTCGCTGTGGAGCCGCGCGACCGGCTCCGCGACCGCCGACGCCGGGCCGAGCTCGACCAGCGCCACCCGGTGGTTGGCGATCACCTGCGCGCACAACGCGCCGCGGTCGGCGAGGAAGCAGACCATCGCGCTGCCGGTCGCCGCGAGCTCGTCGCCGATTTCGCGCAGCTTCGCCTCGGCGTGGTCGGCGTCGACGCCCTCGGCCTGCCAGCCTTTGGCGCGGATTTCCCGTTCCAGCGCGGCACACCGCTTCACGGCCTGGGTGTCCGGCTTCCCGGCCAGCTCGCCCGCGCGGATCTGCATCGAGAGGAACCTCAGCTCGGCGACGGCGTCGACCGTCTCCGGGTGGGCCGGCGGGCGCACCGGCCGGAACCGGAACGCCTGCGCGCGCGAGCGGTCCAGCCAGCGGAACACCACACCCGGCGAGCGCTGGGCGAGCGCGGCGGCGAGCCCCGCGGCGGCGAGTTCCTTGCCCAGCGACGTCGTCCCGGTCTGCAGGTCGACGCTGCCGAACCGGCTGCGTTGCCTCTGCAGACTGGGTCAGCCCGGCCCGCGCGTTCGCGAAGGTGACGCGCCGGTGCCCGCTCGCGGCCCCGAGTTCGGCCAGCGCGAGCCGCCGGACCAGGCGGTTTTCCAGCGGCGCGGTCCGGCGGTCCCGGGGGGCGATCCCGGCGCGGGCGCCGTCGAGGTCGCCGAGCGCGATCCGGGCGCGGGCCGCCAGCAGCGCCGCGATTTCGGCGTCGTTGCGCAGGCCCAGCCCGGTGAGGCGGTCCGCCAGCGCGGTCGCCTCGGCGGCGACGCGGGCGATCCGCCGTCCGGCCGCGAAGTCCGCGCGCAGCACGGTCAGGTGCGCCACCGCCGCCCAGGTTTCGTTGCCGCGGCGGCGAAACCGGCGTTCGGCCCGCCCGGCCCAGCTCCGCGCGCACGCCGGATCGCCGCTCGCCAGCGCCGCCAGCGCCCTGGTCAGCTCGGCCTCGGCGTGTTCCTGGTTCATCCGCAGCCGCGGGAACTGCACGAGTGCCGCGTCCAGCTCGGCGGCGGCTTCGTGCGGCAGCCCGGCGGCCAGCAGCGCCCGCGCCTTGTCGACGGCCAGCACCGGCAGCATCCCGACGCTCTGCGCGGCGTAGAACCCGCTCGCCGCGTCGAAGTCGCGCAGCGCGCCCGGGATGTCGCCGGTGAGCACCCGCGCCTGGCCGCGGCCGTGCGCGGCTTTGGCGAAGATCCGGGCCAGGCCGTCTTCTTCCGGATGGCCGGCGCCGATCTGCTCGCACTGGTCGAGGTCGGCGAGCGCGAGCCGGACGCGCCCGGCGTACTGGTGCAGCATCGCGCGGTTGAGCAGCGTCCTGGCGAGCACGACGAACTCGCCGGCCTGCCGCAGCAGCGGGATGGCCTCGTCGAAGCAGGTGAGGGCTTCGTCCATCCGGCCGATCAGGATCAGCACGAGACCCCGTTGCTGGCGCAGGATCCCGCGCCCGGCGTCGGACACGAGGACGTCGGCCTCGTCGAGCAGGGCGAGCCCGCGGGCGCTGTTGCCGAGCGCCGTTTCGACGGCCGCGTAGGTGCCGAGCACGCGCGTGGCGAGGTCAGGCCAGGCCGGCCACCCGTTCGGCGGCTCGGTGGCGGGCAGGCCGAGCAGCCGCGCGGCGGACCGGATCAGCCGGCCGCCGACCACCGGCTGGCCGTTGTTGGTCGCGGCGACCGCCCGCCGGTGCAGGTCGCGGACCCGGTCTTCGACCCTCGGCGACGCGACCACGGGCTGCCCTTTCGGCCGGGGAAGGACGCCCCGGATCGTACCTCCGAGTCAGAGGTATCAGGCAGCTTCGAAATCAGAGCTCGATCGCCGGAGTGCTCACCGTCCTCGACCGGCCCACGGTCCGCACCAGCACCTGGACCATCCCGTGCGGCACCCCGCTGACCGCGAACCGGCCCTCCGCGTCCGACGTCGTCGTCAGCGGGCCCGAGCTCGTGCGGACCTCGATCGGGTGCTCGGCCGGGGGCGTCAACCAGCCGTCCAGGCGGATCGTGCCGCCTGCTTCCGGGCTCACGTTCACCATGATCGTCAGGCTTTCGCTGTCGAACGTGATGAGCCTGCCCTGTTCGGCGGCACTGCGCGCACCCGCGGAAGCCTCCTGTTCCCGGATGCGCATCACTTCCAGGTCGACGTCCTCCAGCTGGATCGCGAACCGGATCTGCTCGATCAGCGTGACCGGCATCGGGTCGGCGTCTTCCCACAGCTCGCGCACGCCGGCCAGCAGCCGGAAGTCGAGCTCGTCCAAGGGCTCGTTCGCGCCTGGTGGTTCGACGGTCGTCACAGCCAATCTCCTTCGCCGTTGGCGAGTAGCTGCTCACGCAGGCGCGCGAGGCAGCGTCCCCTGGTCGGGCCGATACTCCCCCTCGGCATACCCAGCCGGGCGCCGACTTCGGCGTAGTCCGGCCGGTGCACGAACGCCACGATCCGCAGCAGGCTGCGGCAGCGTTCGGGCAGGTTGTCCACCGCGCGCCACAAGCGCACGCGCTGGTCCTCGCGCAGCACCCCCTCCTCGGGTGCCGGCGAAGCTTCGGTCAGCCGCTCCGGAAGCTCCGGCAGCGGCCGCTCGATCTGGCGCTTTTCCCCCGTGCGCCAGGCCTCCCGCTTGGTGACGGTGATCAGCCAGCCGGTCAGCGCGACCGGCGAGCGGATCTCCGCGAACGAACCGAGCAGCCGCAGCCACGTCGTCTGCACGACGTCGGCCGCCTGATCGACGTCCAGTCCCTGGTCGCGCGCCACCTGCCAGAGCAACGGCGTGAGCAGCGAAACCAGCTCGTCCAGCGCCGCGCGGTCGCCCTCCCGCGCGGCGTCGAACAGGGTCGCCACCCGAGCGTGGTCGGTCTTGGCCACGTTCACAGCGCGCCCAGCGCGGTCCAGGCGCGCTTGACGACGGTCTCCCGGTCGACCGTGGCGAGGTCCCCGGACTGCAGCAGGGCCTTGCCGAGCTCGGCGGCGGCGAGCGGCGCGGCGAACGACGTCCCGTCCCAGACCGCGAAGCCGGCGCTGTAGTCGTCGGGGTCGAAGGAGTTGCGGCCGAAGCCCGGCACCTGGTGGTCGGCGGCCGCGGTGCCGCGGACGTCGGTCGGGTACGTGCTGACGACGCCGGCGCCGGTCGCCCAGCAGTGCACCCACGGGCCTTCGTTGGAGAACAGCGCCTTGCTCGTGGCGACGTCGGGGTTGAGCGCCCCGACGCTGATCACCTGCGGGCCGCAGCCGCTGCCGAGCGGCTGGTCGGAGAAGGCCGCCGGGTAGAACCGGCGCGTGGTGGCGTCGTTGCCCGCGGCCGCGACGACGAGCACGCCGAGGCCCAGCAGTTCCGCGATCACCGAGCCGAACTGGCCGGTGAAGGCGACGTCCGCCGGGTCTTCGACGTAGTAGCCCATCGAGATCGAGACGATGTCCACCATGTCCTGCGGGCGGTTGTTCGCCTGCGCGTTCCGGACGCGGTCGGCGAGCAGGTGCAGCGCGAGCAGCACGTCGGCTTCGTACGCGACGCCGTCGCTGTGCACCACGCGGAGGGCGAGGGTGTCGGCTTCGGGGCAGGCCTGCCGGACGATGCCGGCGATGAACAGGCCGTGCCCGGTGTCGGTGTCGATGTCGCCGATCAGCGGCTGGCCGGTCGTCGGCGCGTCCCAGTAGTCGTGGAGCAGCTGGGTGGGCACGGTGCCGGCGCCGAGTTCCGCCTGCAGGATCGCGGCCTGGATGTCCGGGGCGACGGCGAGCCCCGAGCCGGCGGGCGGCGGCCCGCTCCGGTCGGCCAGCCCGAACCACGGGTGCGGGCCGATGCCGGTGTCGAGGACGGCGATCACCGGCCGCCGGTGGGCGGGCTTCTGGCTGCGGTAGGGCGGGGCGGCGGCCAGCGTCACCGGGATCCGGTTGGCGCCGTGGGTGCGCCCGTACGAGCTGCCCGCGCCGAACCCGCTGGTCTCCCACGGGGTGCCGCCGAGGCCGCTGGTCTCCCACGGCACCCCGCCGAACACCGGTGTGGTGAACAGCAGGTGCTCGACGGACATCTCCCGGACGACGTCCGGATCCAGTTCCGGCCGCTCGCCCGAGGCGGCGGACCGCAGCAACTGAAGCGCTTTCCAGCAGTCGACGACGACCGGGTCGACGTCGTCGCGCACGTGCAGCAGGGCGCGGACGGGCACGTCGTCGAGCTGCCGGACGCGGGCGAGCTCCTCGGCGTCACCGCCGCGGTCGGCCGGGGCGGCGTAGAGACCGATGCGGGCGAGCACGCGGTTGATCGCCGACAGCGTTTCCTGGTCGCGCAGGTACCGCTGGGGCAGCAGGAACACGCCCGGCCGGTACACGGTGGTGCGCGGGGCCGGCTGCCCGGCCGCGACGACGGCCGTCGCCGGGTCGAGCACGCGGGCGCCGTGCCGGTCCAGCACCTGCCTCGGCGGGGCCGGGAGTTCGTTGAGCGTCCTTGCGTCTTCCGTCGCTGCTTCCGCGGTCTCGTCGCGCACGAACCTGACGACCATCGGGTCCACCCTCCTGCTGCCTCTGCCCCCGCCACTGATCACCAACGGCACCCGGGAAAGACCCGTGGGCCGCCACTGGGATACGACACCGACATCACGAATGCATAACGGCAACGGCAAACGGGTGACGACGTATCTGGCGCCCCCGGCTCACCCACTTGGCCCTCCACACGTCACGGATCCATGCGGGGAGATGACCATGGTTGTGCTCCGGTCGAGCACGCACGAAGCCGCCTTCACACCGGAACCGGCGACCGGCGGCGGCTGCTTCACGGTGCCGCTCGACCTGCCGCCCGGTCCCGGCGGCAGCGCGCCCGCGCTCGCCCTGCGGTACACGACCGGCGCGGCGAACGGCCCGTTCGGCGGCGGGTTCACCGTCCCCCTGCCGCACGTCGGCCCGGCGGACGACCACGCGCCGTCCGGTGCGGCGGGCCGGCTCGCCCGCCGCGGCGACGGCTTCCTGCTCACCACCCGATCGGGCCTGCGGCACTTCCTCGGCCCGGGCGACGGCGCCACCTGGTACCTCGACCGGACTGAGGACGCGTTCGGCACCGCCGCGACGTTCGGCTGGGCGCACCACAGCGGCCAGGCCTACCTCACGCGCGTCTCCTACGGCCCGTACGAAGTGGAGTTCAGCTACGAACCGCGGCCGGACGTGCTGCGCCGGGGCCGCGGCGGCACCCTCGTCACGACGGCCCTGCGGTGTGCGCGGATCGACCTGCGGGTCCCCGCCTCGACGCGGCCGCTGGTGCGGCGGTGGACCCTCGGCTACGACGCCGACGACGTCACCGGCGCGTCCCTGCTGACGTCGGTGGCGCTCACCGGCTTCGACACGCACGGCACCGAAACCGCCGCTCCGCTCCTGCGGCTGGCCTACGCGTCCTTGGAGGCCCCGCCACCGCGGCGGGTCCAGCTGACCGCGCGGGCGCGGTCCGGCGGCGGGGTGTCCGTGCTCGACGCCGTGCCGTACCACTCCTTCGAAGACCCGCCCCGCACCGGACGGCTGTGCGAGATCGACAACGGGCTGGGGCTGCGGACCGCGATCGAGTACGCGACCGTCGCCTCGGTGCCGGTGGTCCGGCGGGTCTCGCTGCGCGAGTCGGTCACCGGCCACGTGGGCGTGACCGAGTTCGAGTACCACGACAGCCGGGCCCCCGGCTTCGGCCGCGTCGTCCAGGACGACCTCGGCGACGAGTACGCGCCCACCCTGCGGACCGTCCGCTGGTTCGGCGGCGAAGGCCTGCTGGACAAGGAGGAGACCTACGGCCTCGACGGCTCCCCGGCGGCGGACCGGCCGTACCGCCGCGTCGAGCACCTCCGGCGTCCACAGTGGACTCGGGCGGTGACGACGGAGTTCGAACGCCGGGAGACGCCGGTGTCGGTCACCACCAAGGAGACGGCCTTCGACTCGGCCGGGAACCCGACCCGGGAGGTGGAGACGACCGAACGGCCCGGGCACGAGCCGGTCGTGCGCGAGACCCGGACGAAGTACGTCACCGATCCCGAACACCGGTTCACCGCGCTCCCGGCGCGGGTCCGCGAGGTGGACGGCACCGGGAAGGTGCGGTCCGACAAGATCTTCCGCTACGACGAAGAGCCCGACGGCTTCGCCGGTTCGCACGGCCTCCTCACCGCGCGGGAGGAGCTGGTGCTCACCGACGCGCTCGTCGCCGACGTCTACGGCTCGCGCCCACCCGACCTGCGCCACCACGGCTACCACCGCCGTCCCGGCGAGGAAGGCTGGTGGGTCACGACGTTCCACGGGCGGCTGGACACCGTTTCCGGGCTGCGCACCACGACGACCGACCCGCTCGGCCACACCCGGGAGGTCCGGTATTCGGCCGACCGCTGCTTCCCCGAGGTGACCACGGACCCGGTGGGGAACGTGACGGTCACCCGCCACGACGTCCGCACGGCGCTGGTGTGCGAGGTGACCGATCCGGCGGGCGCGGTGACCACGCTGACCCACGACCCGCTGGGGCGGCCCGAAACGGTCGTGCGGCCGGGCGACTCGGCGGACCTGCCGACCGTCCGGTACCGCTACGACGGCACCCGCGTCACCACCGAGCAGCGGGCGGTGTCGGGCGAGGCGGAGGTGCTGGTGACCGCGGAGCTGCGCGACGGCGCCGGTCGGCTGCTGCAGCGGCGGCACGCGGAACTGCTCGGCGACGTCGTCGACGAGCACCACGAGTACTGCGCGCGCGGCCTGGTCTGCCGGACGAGCCGGGTGTTCCGGGACGGCGACCCGTTGCCCGCTCCGGAGGAATTCCGGTACGACGCACTCGGCCGCCCGCTTCCGCTCCGCGAAGACCAGCACCCCGAACGCGGCGTGCCCGATCTGCTCGGGCGGGAGCTGCGCGGCGCGGACGGCGTCGTGCACGTCCGGGACGCGGCCGGGAACGTGGTCGAGTCGCGGACCGCGGGCGGGCACACGGTGTTCCGGGTCCGGGACGCGGCCGGCCGGGTGGTCGCGGTGCTGGTCGACGACCCGCGCGGCACGCCGGTCACCACGTTCACCCACCACGACGGCGGACTCGCGGTGCCGCTGGGCGCGGGACCGCACAGCTGCGGGCGGCTGGTGCGCGTCACCGACGAATGCGGGGTGACCCAGTTCGGCTACGACGCGCTCGGCCGGCCGGCCGAGAAGCGCTGGCGCCCGGCGCACGTGGCCGTCGAGTACCGGCTCGACTTGACCCGCCGGGCCGACGGGCGGGTGTCGGAGGTGGCCTACCCCGACGCCGGCGACGGGCGGCTGACCGTGCAGCACCAGTACGACGAGGTCGGGCGGCTGGTGAGCGTGCCGGGCTTCGTCGACGCCGTCGACCACGACCTGGGCGGCCGCCGCACCGCGGTGCACTACGCGAACGGCGTCAGCGAGCACTGGGCCGACGGACGGCACGTGGTCACCGGCCCGGGTGGGCTGGTGCGCGACATCGAGCCCGGCCCGGCATCGGCGACGCTGTCCGGCAGCGAAATCCGGGACGCGTTCGGCCGGCTGCGCGGGGTGCACGGCGACGACGGTGTCAACGCGCTGTACAGCTACGACCACACCGGCCGCCGCGTCCGCACCCTGATCACCCACGGTTCGCGGATCCACGAAATCCTGTCCCCGGACGACCACTACGCCCTCGAAGACGGCGAGCTGGTGGTCGTGGTGGCGGACGCGGTGCGGCGGTACGCGGACGGCCGCACCCGCTACCTGCACTTCGACGACGCCGGCGAAATCGTCCTGGTGACGGACGAAACCGGCGCCATCGTCGACGACGTCAGCGTGCTCAGTCCAGTACGGCCAGGTCCAGCCGGCTGAGGCGGTCCGGGTCGGCGAGGATGTCGATCTCGACGATCCGGCCACCCGCGACCGTGAAGCCCAGCACCGAGGACGGCCGCCCGTCGCGCGTCGCGACGACGCCCGCCGCGCCGTTGACCAGCGCGCGGTGCACGACGCCGCCACCGGCGTTGAGGCGGGAGAACGTCAGCGCCTGGTTGGCGACCGCCGCCGCGCCGCGGACCTCGGTCGAGCCGCCCCGGCCCGCGCCGTGGTCGGCCCGCAGCACGACGTCGGAGTCGAGGACCGAGACCAGCGCGTCGAAGTCCCCGCCGCGGGCGGCCGCCAGGAAGGCGTCGACGACTTCGCGCTGGCGGGCGAGGTCCGGGTCCGGCGCGACCGGGGCACCCTGAACCCGCCGCCGGGCCCGGCTCGCGAGCTGCCGGGTCGCCGCCTCGGACCGGCCGACGACCGGGGCGATCTCCTCGAACGGCATCGCGAACATGTCCCGCAGCACGAAGGCGAGCCGCTCGGCCGGGGTGAGCGTGTCGAGCACGACCAGCAGCGCGAGGCCGACCGAGTCGGCCAGCAGCGCCTCGTGTTCGGGACCGTCGTCCTCCCGGCTGACGATCGGATCGGGCACCAGGGTGTCCCACGGCTCCTCGCGCCGGGCCTTCCGCGAGCGCAGCATGTCGAGGCAGACCCGCCCGACGACGGTGGTGAGCCACCCGGCGAGGTTCTCGACGGCGGCCGCGTCGCTGCGGCTCAGCTTCAGCCACGTTTCCTGGACGGCGTCCTCGGCCTCGGTCAGCGAACCCAGCATCCGGTAGGCGACGGACCGGAGGTGGTCGCGGTGGCCTTCGAAGCTGCGGGCCAGGAGGTCCTCGTTCACGGGTTCGTCCTTTCGCGGGTGCGATCACCACCTTGACGAACGCGGCCGCGGATTTGTGACAGGACGGCACGTTTGACCTGGAGCGCGCTCCAGCACCTAGCGTCGTCCGGGACAAGATCGCCAGGGAAAAGGAACCCGACATGACCGACGAGCGCTTCGAGCGTGGCTTGAAGACCCTGACCGAGATCGACGGCGAGAGTGGGCAGCGGGTGATCGACGCGCTCGCCGACGTCGCCCCCGCGCTGGGCGAGGCCGTCGTCTCCTGGGGGTTCGGGGAGATCTACTCGCGGCCGGGGCTGGCGCCGCGCGACCGGCAGCTGGTCACCCTCGGCATGCTCACCGCCCTCGGCGGCTGCGAGCCGCAGCTGGAAGTCCACGTCAACGCGTCGCTCAACGTCGGCCTCACGCCGGCGGAGATCGTCGAGGCGCTCCTGCACTCCGCTGTCTACTGTGGATTCCCGAAGGCGCTGAACGCGACCTTCACCGCCAAGAAGGTGTTCGGCGAGCGCGGATTGCTGCCGGTGACCGCGTGAGCAACCCATTGGCGACGCACACAGAGCTTTTCGACCTGAGTGGCAAGCGCGGCCTCGTCACCGGTGGCACCAGGGGCATCGGGATGATGATCGCGCGCGGGCTCCTCCAGGCGGGCGCCCGCCTGGTCATCAGCTCACGCAACGCGGAAGCCTGCGCCCGGGCGCAGGAACAGCTGTCCGCATACGGCGACGTCCGGGCGATCCCCGCCGACCTGTCCCGGCACGAAGAGTGCGAGCGCCTCGCTCACCTCGTCACGGCCGACGGCGGGGGTCTCGACATCCTCGTCAACAACGCCGGCGCGATGTGGGACGAGCCGTTGGCGACGTTCCCGGACGCGGCCTGGGACACGGTCATCGACCTCAACCTGAAGTCGCCGTTTTGGCTGGTTCAGGCGCTGCTGCCGGCCCTTCGCGCCGCCGGGACCGCCGACGATCCCGCGCGGATCATCAACATCGGCAGCATCGCCGCCATCCACATCCCCCAGCGGCCCAACTACTCGTACTCCAGCAGCAAGGCCGCGCTGCACCAGCTCACCCGGGTGCTCGCCAAGGAACTGGGCCCGCAGCACATCGCGGTGAACGCGGTGGCGCCGGGACCGTTCCCCTCGGCGATGATGGCGGCCACCCTCGACGAGCTGGGCGAGGCGATCGCGGCGGCGGCTCCCCTGCGCCGCATCGGCCGCGACGACGACATGGCGGGTGTCGCCGTGTTCCTCGCCAGCCGGGCGGGCGCTTACCTGACGGGCACCGTCGTCCCCGTCGACGGCGGGATCGCCACGACGGCGTGATGCGGAGAGCCCGGCACCATCGGCGTGCTGCCGGGCTCCGCGACCGCCCTCCACGACAGATCAGACGACTGTGTACCGATGAGCGGCATCTTCCCTTGACGTACGATATATGAGGAACTAATCATCGGATCTCTCCGGACGAGGAGGTCCTTTGAGAATCCGACTGCTTGCCTGCCTCGCCGCCGCCGTCGCGCTGGTGGCGAGCCTGGTCAGTCCCGCGAACGCCGAACTCCACCACCCGCGTCAGGACTGGCTGCGGGCCTCGACCGCCGGGCTGTTCCTGCACTGGGGCATGTTCACCGCGCCGCGGCACACCGACTGCGCCGCCTGGGAACGCGACGTCACCGGTGGTGGCTGGACGCCGGGCTACTGGATCGACGAGGCCACGAAGCTGGGCGCGTCCTACGTCGTCCTCACCACCTTCCACAGCCGGCTGGGGTACGCGCGGCCGTGGCCGTCGAAGGTCCCCGGCAGCTGCTCGACGCAGCGCGACTTCCTCGGCGAGCTCATCGCCGCGGGCCAGGCCAAGGGTGTCCGCGTCATGCTCTACATGACCGACGATCCCCAGTGGCACAACGAAACCGGGCACGAGTCCCTCGACTCGGCCGCCTACTCGGCGTACAAGGGCCACCCGGTCGACCTGACGACCCGCCCCGGCTTCGGCGAGTTCTCCTACGACCTGTTCGACGAGGTCATGGACCGGTACGACAACCTCGCCGGGTTCTGGATCGACAACGACAACGAGTACTGGGAGCAGCACGGGCTCTACGAGCACATCCGCGAGAAGCGCCCCTCCTGGCTGCTGAGCAACAACAACGAAGACACGCCGATCATGGACACGGTCAGCAACGAGCAGAAGACCGGCATGACGCCGTCCTACGACTACCCACAGGCGGTCTACACGCCGATGCCGCGCCTCACCGAGGCCGACTACAAGCTGCCGACCAACGGCGACTGGTGGTACAGCGGCGGCGACCAGGCCGTCGACTTCCGGCTCTCCACCGGCCGCTACATCACGAACGCGGGCTCGTCGATCAAGTCGCTGATGGCCGAAACCGCCATGCTGAACGGCAAGTTCCCGCCGCAGCAGGAGGCGTTCAACAACTTCATGGCGTCCTGGACGCAGCCGATCCGCGAGTCGCTCGAAGGCACCGAGGGCGGCGGGTACATGTACGGCGGGATGCAGCCCGGCTTCTGGAACGACGGCGCGCACGGCGTGATCACCGTCAAGCCCGGGGCGCGGACGCAGTACGTGCACGTCGTCACGCGACCGTCGACCGACCTGGTCCGCTTGCGGGACAACGGCTACCGCGTCACCGGCGTGTCCGACCTGCGCACCGGGAAGCCGCTGCGGTTCGCCCAGTCCGGTGGCTACCTGTCCATCCTGGACATCCAGAACTGGGACGCCTACGACACCGTGTTCGAAGTGGACACTGCCGGACAGCAGTACTTCTACGACAAGTCCACGATCAAGGCGACCGCGTCTTCGAACGCGGCATCGGCGGCGAACCTCGTCGACGGCAGCTACCTGAACTACTGGGACGCGGGCGGTCAGCTCCCCGTGTCCGTGACGCTGGACCTGGGCCGGAAGCGGTTGACGGCCTACCTCGCGGTGCACGAGCGCGAGTCGTCGCCGACGTACGCCCGCGAATCCTTCGGCCGCGCCGAGGATTCCGCGCGGATCAAGGACTACCGCGTCCACGCCAGTGACGACGGGACGACCTGGCGCACGGTGCGCACCGGCGCCCTGCCCAGCAACCGCGGTGTCCAGTTCATCGACGTCGGCGAGGTGCACGCGCGGTACCTGAAGCTCGAGGTGCTGAACACGTGGTCCGGGCCGCAGGCCAAGCCGTTCTACCGGCAGCTCGCCCTCGACGAGATCGACGTCGCCTACGGCTACCCCGACCCGCGCGGCGAGGTGCCCCTGGAAGCGGAGTCGTGGCGCAACGGCTTCGAGGGCAAGGCGACGCCGGTGTGGTGCGAGGCGTGCTCGGGCACGAACGCGGTGACCGGCCTCGACCGCGGCGCCGTCGTCTTCCGGAACGTCCAGGCCACGGGCCCGTCCCGGCTGCAGCTGGACACCACCGGGCCGGGCACGCTTTCGGTGCGCGTCAACGGCGCGGCGCCGATCTCGGTCACCGCACCGGCGGCGATCCCGGTGCCGCTGAACGCCGGCGCCAACACGATCAAGGTCTCCGGGACGGCGGACCTCGACCGGATCGCGGTGGCGCCGATGCCACCCGAGTCGTACACGCCGAAGACGACGTTGACCGTGCAACCCGCCGGCGTTCAATGGGTTTCGCCCGGCCAGCAGGCGATCCGGATCACCGCGTCGCTGCGGCTGGACGTCGACGACCCGATCGACCAGGTGTCGCTGGCGCCGGTGGTCCCGCCGGGCTGGACGGTCACGGGCGACCCGGCGACGGCGTCCGCGCTGACGCTCGGCCAGGTGCTGAGCGGCTCGTGGACGGTGACCGCCCCGGCGGCCCAGGACGTGAGCATCCCGGTGACGGCGACCTTCCGGACGCTCGGGCGCGCGAAGTCGGTCAGCAAGCCGGTGCAGGTGAAACCGCGGCCCGCGGACCGGGTGTTCATGCGGGAAGCGGAGGACTCGGCGAACGACATCGGCGACGCCGGCGTCACCGGCTGCTCGGCGTGCTCGGGCGGGCAGAAGGTGCGCAACATCGGGCCGGGCGCGGCGGTGACGTTCCCGGGCGTGACCGTGCCCGCGGCGGGCCAGTACACCTTGTACCTGGACTTCACCGTCAACGGCGACCGGTCGTACTTCGTGTCGGTGAACGGCGGCGCGCCGACGGAGGTGAAGGTCAGCGGCGCCGGGAACAACACCCCGTACACCACTTCGGTGCCGGTGCCGCTGACCGCGGGCGCCAATACGATCCGGATCGGCAACGACCGCGCCGGGGCTCCGGATCTGGACCGGATTTCACTGGGTTAGCTCCCGCAGCACCCGGGCCGCGTCGATGTCGACGGCGCGGCCCGGGTCCCCGCCCGGCGCACTCCACGCGACGGACACCCACAGCTCGGCGTAGTCGCCGCGGTCGATCCGGGGCAGCCGCCAGACGAGCCGGCCGCCGGTCCGCTCGACGGCGTCCCCGCCGACCAGCCGCGACCAGTACGGCGGCACGTGCTGCCCGGCCCGCGAACACCGCCGCAGCAGATCGGCCCCGGGCCCGCCGACGCTCACCACGGCATCGGCGGTCTCGGCGGTGAAGGCGCTTTCCCAGGTCCGGTCCTCGTGCGGGGCACCGGCCAGCTCGGCTCGGACGACGAAGGCGCTGACGTCCTCGCGCGCCAGCACCCGCAGGATGGTGGTCTCGCGGGTGACGCCGGGCAGCCCGGACGCGGTGGGCCCGCACAGTACGTCCAGCCGCACGGACTGGTGCCGCCACCGGCAGAGCCGGGCCCCGGACTCGAGGCCCCAGGTCAGCTCCGGTCTCGCGGGCACGTCCCAGCCGCCGACGTGGACGGCGAACCGCACGTCCCCGAGCGGGGTGACGACGTCGAGCGCCCGCGGAGCCGTCCGCGACAGGACTTCGGTGTCCAGCATGCAGACATCCTTACCCCGCGGGCTGACCGGCGAAAACGCGCTGCCCGAACGTCACCCGACCGGGGAACCGCCGGCCGGGACGCGGTGAACGAGCACTCAGAACCCGGACGTCCCGTCCGGCGTGCCCAGCCCGGTCGGCCCGTCGTACCCGGCGCCCGCCGTGCAGAGGTACGTGCCACCGCAGCTGCCGTTCGAGCCCGACGTCACGTCGTAGAGCCCGCCGGTGTGCGCGTACGGGTACGAGCCCGACGTCACCGAGTTGCCCGCCAGCGCGTACACGCTCGCGATCACCGGGGACGACAGGCTCGTGCCGCCGACCTGGACCCAGCCGTCCGCGCCCTGCGCGAGCCCCAGGGACAGCAGGACGTCGCACCACGACGAGCTGCCGCAGCTGTTGTACGTGTCGTACACCCCGAGCCCGGTGGCCGGGTCCGCGACCGCCGAGACGTCCGCGACCGTCCTCTTCGCACAGCCGGTGTCGTGCTGCCAGGCCGGTTTCGCCTCCAGCGCCGAACACCCGCTGCCGCTGCCCTTCCACGTCGTTTCGGTCCAGCCGCGGGTGGTGGTCGCCGCCTTCTTCAGCGTCGTGCCGCCCACCGCCGTGACGTACGGCGAGGAGGCCGGCCAGCTGACGCCGTAGCCGGAGTCGCCCGAGGAGGCCGTGACCGCGATGCCCGGGTGGTTCAGGTGCGCGTCCGCGGCGAGGATCGTCGAGTCCTCGGTGCCGCCGTAGCTGTTGGAGATCGCCACCACGCCCGGCGTCGCCGCGGCCGTGTCGACCGCCGTCATCAGCGGGTCCGTGTCCGGGGAGTCGGCCTCCACCAGCAGGATGCGGCAGTCCGGGCAGGTCGCCGACACCGCGTCGAGGTCGAGGCTGATCTCCATCGCCCAGCCGTAGTCGGGTGCGGGCAGCGGGCTCGCCGCGCCGTTCTGGTTGACCTTCTTGAAGCAGCCGTTGGCCGTCGTGCACGGGGGAAGTCCCCGTGCGGCGCGGAACTTCGCCAGGTCGGCCTCGGCGGTCGGGGCGTCCTGAGCGTCCACAATGGCCACCGTGCGGCCGTCGGCGTGCAGCCCGCCGAGGTGGTACGCGGCCTGGATCTCGGCCGGGCCGTAGCCGACCGGGGTCGTGTTCAGCAGCGGGCCGGCGCCCTTCGGCGACCGGACCGCCTTGCCGAGGCAGTGGAACTTGCCGGAGGTGGCACAGCCGAAGTCGACCACGCCGCCGCTCTGCAGCGGGGCGGCTTCGGCGGTCGAGGTGGCCACCGTGAGCGGGGCCGCGATCAGGGAGAGGACGACGAGGGACCGGAACAACCGTGGGGGCGCCATGGCCTACTCCTCGGTAGAGGACGAGGTGTGGCAGCGGATCGTCGCATGTCACCCGTTCGAGGTCACCCGGCAAGCGGATGTTTCTCGGTTCAGTCATTCGCCCACCTCGTGGCGAACCGGACGAAGAGTCACGAACCTTCTCACCCGGCCGAGTTATTGGTCCAGACAAGTGTTACCGAAAAGTGATCGAAGCGCCGGTGAGCGGGAGTTACTTTGTTGTGACTCGCAACAAATGCCTCGTGGATCCCCAACGGCGGAGGTGTCACGGCGTGAACCGGACCTTGGACAAGCTTCGACGACGCGGCCCGGGCCTCGCGCTCGTCGCCTCGGCAGTGCTGGTGGCGGCCGGGCTGAGCGCCCCGGCCGCGCTGGCCGCGGACGATTACACCCAGAGCGTCAGCCAGCCCAGCGCCAGTCAGGTGCAGATCAGCTTCACCCCGGCCACCCCGGCGTTGTACGTGGACGTCCACTACACCGGCGTGCCGGGTGTCGGCCAGCAGAACGTCCGGATGACCAACGGCTCCGGCACTTGGCGGACCACGGTCAACGGCCTGAGCAGCGGAAACGTCCTCGACTACTGGTTCACCTACGAGAAGAGCGGCCCGCAGTACGACACCCCGCACTTCAGCTACACCGTCGGCGGCGGCACGACGACGATCGCGGCGCCGACCTTCAGCCCGCCCGGCGGGACGTACTCGAGTGCCCAGACGGTGACGATCAGCAGCGCCACCGCGGGCGCGACCATCCGGTACACAGTGGACGGATCGACGCCCACCGCGTCCTCGCCGCTCTACAGTGGACCGATCAGCGTCCCGACCTCCCGCACGGTCAACGCCATCGCGACCAAGTCGGGTTCGGCGAACTCCGCGGTGTCGAGCGCGAGCTACACGATCGGCACCCAGGCCGGCTGCCCGACGCAGTCCGACACCCCGAACTTCGGGCCCAACGTGCGGATCTTCGACCCGGGCATGTCGGCGGCGACCATCCAGGCGCAGCTGGACACCGACTTCAACAACCAGAAGGACACGCTCACCGCGCAGATGGCGGACCGGCGCGTCGCCCACCTGTTCAAGCCGGGCACCTACTCAGGCGTGCACGACAACGTCGGCTTCTACACCTCGGTGGCCGGCCTCGGCCAGAACCCCGGTGACGTGCTGATCAACGGTGACGTCACCGTGGACGCCTTCAACGCCTCCGACAACGGCGTCGCACTGCAGAACTTCTGGCGCTCGGCGGAGAACATGGCCGTCAACCCCTCGGGCGGCAACGAGCGGTGGGCGGTCGCGCAGGCCGCGCCGTTCCGCCGGATGGACGTCCGCGGCGGGCTGCAGCTGTACCCGGCGAGCTACGGCTACGCCAGCGGCGGCTACATCGCCGACACGAAGGTGGCCGGCCAGGCCGCGTCGGTGTCGCAGCAGCAGTGGTACACCCGCGACTCGCAGCTCGGCAGCTGGAACGGCGGCGTCTGGAACATGGTCTTCTCCGGCACCAGCGGCGCGCCGGCGAACACGTTCCCGAACCCGCCGGAGACCACGCTGGCCACCACCCCGGTCTCCCGCGACGTCCCTTACCTCTACGTCGACGGCACCGGCAAGTACCGCGTGTTCCTGCCCTCGCTGCGCACCAACGCGTCCGGCCCGAGCTGGGCGAACGGCAGCACCCCGGGCTCGTCGCTGCCGATGAGCCAGTTCTACGTCGTCAAGTCCGGCGACACGGCCGCGTCGATCAACAACGCCCTTGCCGCGGGCTGCAACCTGTTCTTCACGCCGGGCGTCTACCACCTGAACCAGACGCTCAACGTGACCCGCGCGAACACGACCGTCCTCGGCATCGGCTACCCGACGCTGGTGCCGGACAACGGCGTCAACGCGATGCAGGTGTCCGATGTGGACGGCGTCCGGCTCAAGGGCCTGCTCTTCGACGCCGGCACGACGAACTCGCAGGCACTGCTCACGGTCGGCCAGTCCGGCTCGTCGGCGTCGCACGCGGGGAACCCGACGACGGTCCAGGACGTGTTCTTCCGGATCGGCGGCGCGATCGCCGGCAAGGCGACGAACAGCCTGATCGTCAACAGCGCCAACACGATCATCGACCACATCTGGGCGTGGCGGGCCGACCACGGCAACGCGGGCACCTACGGCTGGAACACCAACACCGCCGACACCGGGCTCGTGGTGAACGGCGCGAACGTGCTGGCCACCGGCCTGTTCGTCGAGCACTACCAGAAGTACCAGGTGATCTGGAACGGCCAGGGCGGCCGGACCATCTTCTTCCAGAACGAGATGCCCTACGACGTGCCGAACCAGGCGTCGTGGAACGCGCCATCGGGTGTCGCCGGGTACGCCGCGTACAAGGTCGGGTCGAACGTGACGTCCCATGAGGCCTGGGGCCTCGGGAGTTACTGCTTCTTCGACACGAACCCCGCGGTGTCCAGCTACCACGCGTTCGAGGTGCCGAACAACAGCGGCGTCCGGTTCCACAGCCTGCTGACGGTGTCGCTCAACTACCGCGGCACGATCACCCACGTCATCAACGACACCGGCGGTGTCACGCCTTCGGGCACGGTGCCGGTCAACGTGGTCAGCTACCCGTAAGCGGTGAAGGACGCCTTCGGTGCGCCGAAGGCGTCCTTCACCCGATCACTTCACCACGATGTAGTACTCCCGGCCGAGGCCGGACTGGGTGCCGTCGGCGGTCCGGCTGTAGACCTGCATGGGGAAGAAACCCGACGCGTCGGGCGTGAAGGTGAAGCTCGCCCGGCCGTCGGGGCCGGCCGGGACCACGGTCGGGTTGTCCCAGTCCTCGTAGAAGTAGTAGACGTACGCGACGACGCCCGGCATGCGCGGGGTCAAGGTGAAGGTGCCGGTGACGCCGGGGCCGCCGCTGCTGACGAAGTCCGGGTAGTCGGTGCTCGCCACCAGCGGAGCGTCACTGGCCGGGTAGCCCCTGCTCGCGATACCGGACGTCAATCCCGCGCCGGTCGTGCTCCACACGTTGAGCCGGTGGAAACCCCGGGTCGCCGTGACGACGTTCGCGGTCACGGTTCCGTCGGCCCCGGCCGCCACGGTGGTCTCGGGCCCGTCGTCGATCCGGTAGGTGTAGGAGACGACATCGGCCATGCCGGGCGAGAAGCGGAACTCGGCCGGGATCCCGACCCCGGTTTCCCGGGGCCCGTTGACCAGCGGCTCCGTCGACTGCACGTAGAAGTGGTGGACGTGCTGCGGCGACCGGTTGCCCGCGCTGTCGACGCTCGTCACGTAGAGGTCGTTGGGCCCGGACGCCTGCGGCGTGTAGGAAACCGTCGCCGACCCGCCCGCGTGGTCCGCCGCCACGAAGGTGCCGGCCGGATCGGTGTTGCCCCAGTAGAACCCGACGACCGAGTCTTCGCCGTTGGCGCTGAAGGTGAACGAGCCCGGCACGCCGGCACCGGGGTGCCAGGCGTTGTCGTCGGGGTACTCGGCCGACGTCACGGCCGGCTCGGCGATCGGGGTGGCGGCACTCGCCTGGGCCGGGACGGCGCCGAACGCCACCACGGCCAGGAGTGCGGCGACCCCATGACGAACTCTCATCGGAAACCCCCCATGTGAATCCTGTGTCAACTCCAGCTAAGCACAATCCCGCGTGGGCAGGGCGGGCTTTCCGCGCGGTCAGGCGATGTGCCACACCGCGGCGGCGCCGTCGAGCACGTCGGCGTCGAGGCCGAAGTAGCCGCGTTCGGGCTTGGTGTCGGTGCGCTTGCGGCCGTCCGGGAGGTCCGCGGTCAGTTTCCAGGTCTCGGTGCCTTGCTGCAGCCGGCCTTCGTAGGTGTCCGGCGCCGGTTCGCCGAGGCCGATCGCCTCGCTGTGGCCCAGGCTGCCGGCGACGAAGGCGTACCGGTCGCCGAGCAGCGCCCCGACGATCGCGCCCGCACCCGTTCCCGAACGCTGGAGGTGACTGTTGTGCGAGAAGACCAGCGTCGGGCCGCGGCCGGCCTCGATCGCCCGGATGTCGAGGAGGTTCTCGGCCATGAGCACCGCGCGCATGCCCGCGAGGCGCGCGATCCTCGTGTCGCGGTCGCCGGGCCGGGCCGACGCCGCGTGGTAGCGCAGCAGGCCGCGGCCCGCGACGGCGTGCACCTCGGCCCGCCGCCAAGCGGCGTCCAGCCGCGGGGCCCGGGCGCGGAGGGCGACGAGCAGGTCGTCGGCGAGGACCCGCAGCTCACGGGCCTCGGCGGTGGCGCCGGGCGACTGAGCCGGGTCGAGGATCGCCTCGGACCGGCTCCACCGCTCGTCGGCGCCGGTCAGGGCCGCGATGTCGACGTCGAGGCCGAGGTAGTCGCGGACGTGCTCGAGGTAGGTGCGGGGACTGGGAGCGCTGAACATCTCGGCCGGGGCGTCGAAGCCGTGGAAGGTCAGCGGCTCGTCGGCCTGCTCGTTGTACTCGCGCAGCCACGCGAGCAGCTGCCGGTTGGCCGCCACCTCGCCCAGGTCGTGCGAGAAGCCGCCGTCGAGCGCGGCCACGCGGTCGGTCTCCAGGGCGATCGACCGGAAACCGTGCTCGGCGAGCTGGGCGAAGAGGTCGTTGCGCAGCCACGCGCAAGCCGGCTCGAAGTGGGTGGGCTCGCCCAGGCCGAGCAGTTCGGCGGTGCAGTCGGTGAGGTCCATGTGGTTGAATCGTATCCTTGAAGACTCGGTTGAGACCTGCGGATCTCGCCCGCGAGCACGGCATCTCCACGCAGGCGGTCCGCAACTACGAACAGGACGGCTTCCTCCCGCCGGCGGCCCGCACGCCGAGCGGCTACCGGGTCTACACGGAAGCACACGCGGCCGCCCTCCGGGCGTTCTTGGCGCTGGTCCCGGCCTACGGGCACGCGACAGCCGGCGGGATCATGCACGCCGTCAACGACGACGACCTCGCCCGCGCGCTGACGCTCGTCGACCGCGGCCACGAGCAGTTGCTCCGGGACCGCGAAACCCTCAACACGGTCCGCACGGCGATCGGGCACCTGACGACCGGGCCCACCCCCGGATCGGCCGCGACCGGCTGGTCGATCCGCGAGCTCGCGCACCGCCTCGGCGTCACCGCGGCGACCGTGCGGGCCTGGGAACGCGCGGGCATCCTGGTGCCTTCGCGGAACCGGGCCACCGGCCACCGGGTCTTCCGGGCGGCCGACATCCGCGACGCCGAACTGGCCCACCTGCTCCGCCGCGGCGGCTACCCCCTGGACCACATCGCGACGGTGGTCGAGCAGGTCCGCACCGCGGGCGGCACCGAGTCGCTGGTGGACGCCTTGGCCACCTGGCAGGACCGGCTGACCGCCCGCGGCCTGGCGATGCTCGACGCGGCCGCCCGGCTCAGCGCGTACCTGGCGTCACGGCCGTGAGCCCGGGTGCAGCCGGTCGTACTCGTGCGCGGCCGCGCGCTGGGTGCGCACCCCCAGCACCTTCTCCTGGTCTTCGTCGTCGACTTCGTTGAGGCCGAGCTGCACGGCCAGCCGGATCTGCTCCCGGTTTTCGCGGACCACGGCGGAGAAGAAGTCGTCGATCCGCGGGTCGAGGAGGACTTCGAGCAGCACGCGGAACGAGGTGTCGACGCAGGCGCGCACGATTTCGTCGTGGAAGGGCAGCCGCTTGAGCTTCCCGAGCTGCGGGTCCGCGGCGATCTTCTCGGCGATGATCGAGCGCAGCTCGTCCTTGTGCGCGCCGAGCGACTTGGCCAGGTTCTCCGGGTAGTTGCCGGTTTCCAGGACCTTGACGACCTCGTCGAGCACCGCGATGGTCACCGGCTTCTTGATCGCCTTCACGATCGGCTCGGAGAGCTTGTCGACGAGCCGGTAGGTGAACTGCTCGCCGACGGCCCGGTCCGCGGCCCGCCCGATCCGCACGAGCAGCAGCACGACGCTGACGAACTTGTGCGCGGTCATGGCGGGGTGGGCGACCGGGATCATGGCGAACAGCTCGTACCAGTTGCGCACGAGGAACTTCCGGGCCCACCGCCGTTTGCGCCACCGCCACAGGAACTCGAGCAGGAAGACCCCGCAGATCACGCAGTCGACGGAGAAGATGACGAGCCCGATGTCCCGCGCGGGCGGGCTGAGCACCATGAACCCCAGCAGCCCGACCGAACCGGCGGCGAGCACCAGCATGATCCAGTCGTCGGCGCGCACGTTCCCGGGCAGCACCCCGCTGTTGAGCTCGGGTTCACGGGTGACCATGCCCGATGATGGCACGGATGCGGCCGGCGAGCCGGTTTGACGCTGTCGAGTTCTTGTCCGGTTTTCGTCGCGTTCCACCCCCGCCCGATACGGCATTGTGGACAGTGGCGGTCACGGCGAGGAGGAGCATGGAGCGGACACCGCACAGCCGGTTCGCTCCGGCTCCCGGGGATGCGGCTGGCGGTTCAAGAAGCGGGCTGCCAGCCCACGCCGTAGGACCGTGCGGGCCGCAGGTCGCGGAATCCGGTGTGCACCTCGCCCGCGTTGTCGAGGAAGAGCGGCTTGCGCGCGGTCAGCGGGTCCTGGGCGTCCTTGGAGAATTCGCCGTCGATGCGCCAGACGCGCTGCGGTGGCTGCCGCCGGTCGAACCGGACGTTGAGGTCGAAACTCTCGCACGGGAACTCCGGCGTGCAGCAGTAGAACGGCGACGGCAGCTCGTCGACCCGGATGCGGAAGAAGAACTCGTGCTCGTCGCCGGCGTCCAGCGGCCGCGGGGGCCGCAGGCTGAACGCGACCCGGGACGAGCTGACCATCCGCACGGAATGCACCTCGCCGCCGGCGACGACGTCGATGCCGAGGCCCGAAAGGTCCGGCTGGCCGGTGGTGCTGGCCGGCCGGGCCAGGGAGATCGCGTGCTCGACCTCGGCGAGCCCGGCGACGTGGCTGACC
Source organism: Amycolatopsis kentuckyensis (assembly GCF_002155975.1). Taxonomy (GTDB): domain Bacteria; phylum Actinomycetota; class Actinomycetes; order Mycobacteriales; family Pseudonocardiaceae; genus Amycolatopsis; species Amycolatopsis kentuckyensis. The sequence goes on along the minus strand of NZ_MUMI01000001.1, from coordinate 20,450 downwards.
ACCCGGCGCGTCTCGAAGACCTCGGCGGCGGCCACCCCCGTCAAGGTCAGCCGGACCGCCAGCGCCGACGTGTGCCAGGGGCCGTCGTCGCTGACGGCCGAGCCGCCGTAGGGCGACGGCGCGCCGTACGCGGCCTCCGCGATCAGGTAGATGACGTCGTCGGCGCGCCGCTGCATCGTGCGCACGTTCCGGTCGGCGCCCGTGCCCAGCAGTTCGAGGCGCTGGGTGTAGCGCTCGTTCGCGCCGGTGCCGAAACCCAGGACGATCCGCGCCGTCCGCCGGTGCGATTCGGGCAGCTTTTCGATCAGCCGGCGAAGCGTTTCGACCACCTTGCCGCGAACCGTTCCCGGCGTGTCGTCTTCGTCGACGCCGCACACTTCGCGCAACTGTTCCCCGACGAGCGCAGGCAGGGTCTTCGCTTGGATGCCGAGCCCCTTGCGGAGCAGTTTCAGCTCCGCTGAGAGCGCGTTGATCTTCGCTTCGGCCGCCTGCTGAGCCAAGCCGTCACCTCCGTCTTGGTCGTTGTGTGGAAGTCTACCCACCTTCGCCGCGCTCCACGACGCCGTCACCTGTTTCCGGCGGTTTCCGGATCCGGGAAACACCGCAGGTCAGCGATTTCCATTCAGCGGCAACAGGAAACGTCTGCCGCCGGGCAATTCGCCGGGTCAAGCTTGGTCAGCCGAAATCCTTCGGCAACCAAGGAAGCCGCCGCGGGATATACCGCGGCGGCGGTGATCCGGAAAGGGGAACGCGATGCACACGCACCTCGTCATCGTGCTCGGCCAGCTGGTCTCGCTGCTGGGCTGACCAGTACCTCGCCGGCGGGCCCGGGCCGCCGGCGGACCTTCCCCCCGTTCGCCGATTACAGGATGATCGACCCATGCCGGACTTTGGAGCGGAATTGAAACGTCGACGGATGTCGGTCGGCATGTCACTGACCGGACTCGCTGCGTCCGTCCATTTCACCAAGGGCTACCTCAGCAAGGTGGAGAACGGCAAGGTCCGCGTGAACCGCGACCTCGCCAAGGCCTGCGACCAGGCGCTGGAGGCCGGCGGAGAACTGCTCGCCCTCGTCGCGGAATCGGCATTCCCCGCGCGCCGCAGCGCCGGCGGCATCGCCGGGCTGCCGGACAGCGGCCGGTACTTCGTCGGCCGCGAAACCGAACTGGCGGCGCTTTCCGCGCTGCTGCTCGGACCGGACGACGCCCGGGTGGGCGTGGTGCACGGAATGGCGGGCGCGGGCAAGACGGCGCTGGCCGTCGCCGCCGCGCGGCAGGTCGCGGACACGTTCCCGGACGGCTGCCTGTTCTTCGACCTCCGGGGCCACACCCCCGGGGCCGTCGAGCTGTCGCCCGGCGAAGCCCTGCACCGGCTGCTGCGCCTGCTGGACGTCTCGGCCGACCAGCTGCCCGCCGACGAGGACGGCCTGGCCAACCTGGTCCGCGACCAGCTGCGCGGGCGGCGGATGATCCTCGTGCTCGACAACGTCCGGTCCGCCGAGCAGATCCGGGCCATCGCCGACGGCGAGACGTCGTCGCGGATCCTGGTGACCAGCCGCGGCCGGCTGCCGGCGCTCGACGACGCCTGGCACTTCCCGGTCGGGGTGCTGCCGCTGGGCGACTCCGTGCGGTTGCTGCGGTCCGTCGCCGGCGACCACGCACCGGCCGACGACGAGGTGGCGACCGAGATCGTCCGGTACTGCGGGCAGTTGCCGCTCGCGGTGCGGATCGTCGCCGCCCGGTTCATCGCGGGCGGCTGGACGGCGGCGAAGCTGCGCGACCGCCTGGCCGACGAGACGACCCGGCTCGGCGCGCTGGAGGACGGCGAGCGGAGCGTCGCCAGCGCGTTCGCCGTCTCGTACGACGCCCTGCCGGGCGACCAGCGGCGGCTGCTGGGGTTGCTCGCCCTGCACCCCGCGGCGGCCGCGGAGACCGGCGCCGTCGAAGCGCTCGCCGGGCTCGACGCGGGCGAAGCGGACCGGCTGGTCGACCGGCTGCACGACGCGCACCTGGTCGTCCGCGACGAACGCGGGTACGTCGAGCTCCACGACCTGATGCGCACCTTCGCGGCGAAGCACGCGTTGCCCCAGGTGGAGCCGGACGACCGCGAAGTCGCGGTCCGCCGGCTGGTCGAGCACCTGGTCGCGCTGACGGTGGCGGCCGACGAGCTCGCCGAGCCGTACCGCTTCCGCCCGCCCACCGGCCTGCCCGCCCCGGCCGACGTGCCGTTCTCGGACGCCGAAGGCGCACTCGCCTGGCTGGGCGCGCAGTGGCCGACGCTCGCGGACATCGTCGATTCCGCGGCCCGGCACGGGTTGTCCGACCGCTGCTGGCAGCTGGCGTTCGTGCTCCGCGCGTTCTTCTTCCGCGAGAAGCTGTTCGAACCGTGGATCCGCACGCACGAGCGGGCGCTGGAAGCGGCCCGGGCGGCCGCCGACCCGAGCGCGACGGGCATGATCCTCAACAACCTGGGCATGGCCCACATCGAGTCGGGCCGCCCCGACGACGCGGTCCGCTTCCACCAGCAGGCCCAGGCGGAGTTCGAGCTGGCCCGGGACGATCGCGGCTCGATCGACGCGTTGTCCAGCTTGGCGTGGGCCCGGTTGTACCGCGGCGAGGCCGAGCCGGCGCTGGCCGACTTGACGACGGTGCTGGCGGTGTACCGCCGGACCGGCCGGACCCGCAACGTGGTGATCGCGCTGCGGGGGATCGCGCTCGCATCGGTGGCGCTGGACCGGTTTCCCGAGGCGCTGGCCGCGGCGGCGGAGGCGGCCGAGCTCGCCCAGCTGCCGGTGGACCGGGCCATGTCGGTCAACTGCGAGGCCTGGGTCCACTTCCGCGCCGGCCGCTGGCCGGAGTCCGAAAGCGGCTACCACCGAGCGGCCGAGCTGGCCGACGACGCGGGAAGTGAGTACGAGCGCGCCCGGGCCCTGACGGGCTTGGGCAACACGGCGGCCGCCCGAGGAGACCGCGAGGGCGCAGAGCGCTGGTGGACGGAGGCGGCGGCGTACCGGGTCAAGCTCAACCCGGCGGTCCTCGGCGAGGCCGAATACCGCAACCGGCCGGCGTTCGCGGAGTGACCGGAGCGGCTCGGCCGCTCGCCGAGTGACCGGGGGCGGCCCGCTCGCCGGGTGACCGGGGGGGGCGGCTCGCTTGCTCGCGAGCGACCGGGGGCGGCCCGCTTGCCGAGTGACCGGGGATGGCCCGCTTGCTCGCGAGTGGCGCGGGCGGCCCGCTTGCCGAGCGGACCGGGGGCGCCTGCTCGCCGAGCGACCGAGGGTGACTTGCTTGCTCGCGAGTGACCCCAGGCGTCCGCAGCTGGGCTGCCCTGCGAAAAACGGGTCAGAAGCAGGACACTAACTGGCCACCGCGCCCGTCGTGGTAGCGAAGGCTTCCGGTGCGGCGATCAACGGCAGGGAAGCCGAATCCAGCGTGAGGTTGCCGTCATGACTACGCATTGAATTCCGCGGGCGGCACCCCGCCGCGCCCCGGTGTTTCCTGGGGAAAGACGTTGCCGGCAACGGGAAACGCCTTGTCGCGACGGGCTTCCGGCGCGCACCATCAATGCAGACCGGAATTTCGCGAAACCACCGTGAAATCCACCGAATCCCGTTCACCGGGGAATTCCGAGGAGCCTGCCATGATGGTCGTCTGTTCCGTTTCCGCCCTGCTCCGCACGGCGCTGGGCATCGTCGCGCTCGCGCTGGTCGCCGGGCTGGCGCTCGCCGGGCCCGCCGCGCCGGCCGGTACGCCCGGGTCCGGGCCGGCCGTGTCCACCTCCACCGCCGCCGCCGAACCCGTCGCGCACTAACCGCCGGTGGACTCCAGGTGCTCGATCAGCCGGGCCAGCTGGTCGGCGTACCGCCGGACGAACTCGGGCGAGTCCGCCTCCGTCCCGGTCAGCCCGTCCACCACGTGCGGCAGTGTCACCGGGGCCATCGCCGCCGCCATCACGAGGACCGTCAGGCACTCCGGGTCGACCCAATCCGGCAAGCGGCCCTCGGCCTTCAGGGCCTCGAGCTGGGCCACCGTCCCCGTCAGGCGCTGCGTCCGCGGCGCGTGGTCGGGGTCGGTGTCCGGGCCCTCGTACTCCAGCCCCGACCACGCCAGCAGCCGGACGCCGTCGCGGCTCGCCAGTGTCTCCAGGGCCATCCGGCGGACCTGTTCGGACAGCGGCAGGTCCGGCGCCATCAGTTCGCTCTGCCGCTCGCCCCACCCCTCCGACATCGCCCGGTACAGGCCTTCCTTGCCGTCGAAGTAGTACGAGATCAGCTGCTGGTTCACCCCGGCCCGCGCCGCGATCGCCGCGATCCGCGCGCCGGCGTAGCCCTTCGCCGCGAACTCCGCGCCCGCCGCCTCCAGGATCAGCCGGCGGGTGCGCTCCGGATCCCGTTGGCGCTCCTGGGGCTTCGGCGAACGGCGGGGCTTCGACGCGGTCACGCCGCGACTATACGTCAACCAACCGCATGACTCTGCCGAACAGACGGTTGAGGCAGCGCCGCCGTCAGGAGGAGGCCCAGCACGAGCACCCCGGCGCTGACCACCAGCGCGCTCGCCGTCGCCGTCGCGGATCCGCCGTCCAGCCGGGCGAAGAAGACCGTGCCGAACAAGGCGATCCCGGTCGCCGTGCCGAGCTGGACGGTCGTGTTCACGACGCCGGACGCCGCGCCGGCCCGCTCGGGCCGGATCCCCGCCATCGACGCGGCGAACAGCGAGTTCAGCACCGCGCCCATGCCCAGCCCGACGGCGATCACGGGCACCACCAACGCCCAGCCGCTCAGCGCGGAGTCCCCCTGCGACACCAGGACGGCGAGCAGCACCAGCCCCGCCAGCACCACGGCGACGGCGCCGGCAGTGAACACCCGGCCGAACTTCGGGGCCAGGCGCATGGCCAGGACGTTGCCCACGACGATGCCGAGCGTCGACGGCGCGAACGTCAAAGCCGCTTCCCACGGCGTGAACCCGAGCCCGACCTGCAGGTGCAGCGTCAGGACGAAAAAGACGCCGACGCCGGTGTTGACGCAGAGCAGGACGGCCTGGCTGCCGGCCACCTGCCGCAGCAGGTCCGGCGGGAGCAGCGGTTCCCCGCCACGGCGGAACTGGCGCCGCTGGTGCCACGCGAACACGCCGGCCAGCGGGACGGCCGCCACCGGCAGCACGATCGACCACGCCGGCCAGCCCAGCTCGCGCCCCTGCACCAGCGGGTAGAACACGGCGAACAGCGCGGCGGTCAGCAGCCCCAGCCCGACGGGGTCCATCCGGTGCCGGACGAACCCCGGACGGGCCGGCATGGTGACCAGCGCGCCGGCCAGCGCGAGCACGCCGATCGGCAGGTTCACCAGGAAGATCGCCCGCCAGCCGGTGCCGAACAGGTCGGCCTCGGTCAGCGCGCCGCCCAGCAGCGGCCCGGCGAGCCCGCCGACCGGGAACGCGGCCGCGTACCAGGCCATCGCCTTCGGGCGCTCCCGCTCGTCGAACTCCGCGTGGACGAACGACAGCACCTGCGGCACCATCAGCCCGGATCCGACGCCCTGCACCACGCGCGCGGCGATCAGCACGCCGACGTGCCCGGCGAGCCCGGCGGCGAGCGAGGCCGCCGTGAACACGAGCATGCCGGCCACGAACAGCTTCTTCGGCCCGTGGCGATCACCCAGCCGGCCGCCGGTGATCAGCGTGAGCGCGAAGCCCAGCGCGTACCCGGCCGAAATCCACTGCAGCGCGGCCTCGCCGGTGCCGAGCTCCCGCCGGATGGTCGGCAGGGCCACCGCGACGATCTGGTTGTCGATCATGTCCACCAGCACCGCGAGAACCGCGACCGCCAGTGCCCACCACCTGAGCGCGTGCTTCTCCACGACGTACCTCTCCTCGACGACGACCTTGACGCAGCCATCGTCAACCAACCGGACAACTCTGTCAACTAAACGTTTGACTGAGTCCGGCGGGCGTTGGAGAGGCGTAGGTCAGCTTTCAAGCACCTCCCGCAGCTTCTTGGCGAAGGCCTCCGGCCGGCCGACGTAGCCGAACTCGCCGCCGAGGAAACCGCCGTGGTGGCTCGGGAACACGGTGGCTTCCTGCCCGAGCAGCGCGGCCGTGCCGATCGCCGCACGCCCGGTGAAGACCTCCCGCGACTCTTCACCGACCGCGACGACGATCCGCGTCGGCGCCGCACCCAGCGCCGGGACGTCGAGCCGGTAAGCGGGCACCGCCAGCGAGCGATCGGACATCAGGGCGTCGTCCCGGCGGCCGTCGTCCTCGGCAGGCAGCCCGAACTGGGCCGGGTCCGCGGGTGGCAGCGCGAAGTAGGTGTCGGTGAACTCGCCTTGCCACGACGTCATCGCGAGGAACGCCGCCATCCCGGCGCCGAAACCCTTGGCCTGGTAGGCATCTCGCATGCCCTTGCTGGCCCGCTCCGCCGCGGCGGCGTCGGGCACCGATCCGACGAGCGGGGGCTCGTGGGCGACGAACGTGCGCACGTCCTCCGGGTGCGCCGTGACCAGCGCGAACCCGGCGACCGCCCCGCCGCTGCTCCCGAACAAGTCGACGGCACCGGCCCCCAGCGCCTGGATGACGGCGTGGACGTCTTCGGCTTGCAGGGCCGGCACGTGGTCCTCGCGCCCGTCCTTGCGGACGCTGCGCCCGAGCCCGCGCGGGTCGTAGGTGACCACGGTGCGGTCGGCGAAGTGGGACGCCAGGGCGCCGAACCCCTCGGCGGTCATCGGCTGCCCGATCATGAACAGCGGTGGCCGCGGGCTCTCGGCGGGCGCCGGGCCGTGGACGTCGTAGACGATGTCGGCTTCGGGTGTTTCCAGTGTGTGCGTGGTCATCGTTCCTCCCCGGTTCAGGCTCTTCGGAGACTAAACCGGGGCACCGACAATTTCCGCGACGGCGAGGAAGGCGAACGGGCTAGAACCATGTCAGAGGAGAAGGAAGCCCGCTCATGGCCTCGCGTCGGCAGGATATCCGGCGGGTCAGGCCGGCACCAACCGGTTAAGGGTCTCCAGCGTGAGCACGGTCGACCCGGCCGGCAGCCCGTCCGGCCGGTGCAGGCCGACGTACGTGACCGGCTCGGCCGGCCGCGCACCCGGTTCCCACACCGTCACCTCGGTGTCGCGCATCAGCCCGACGAGGTAGCCGACGGTCAGGTACTTCCGCTCCACCAGGCCACGCGCCAGCACGCTCGTGCTCACCTGGTTCGCCTCGATCCGGTTGAACCGGGGTGAGCCGGACAAGTAGAGGTGCAGCCAGGTCGCCGTCCAGGTGCCGGCGCGGTCACGGCCGAAGACCATCGGCAGCGCGACGCGGCCGCTGCCGCGCAGGTCCGAGCGGGTGCGCACGGTGCGGGGCTCGAACGGCGCCCCGGCCTGAGCCCGGTCGCGCAGCATCCAGCCGAACATCGACTCGGCGACGTCGTCGAAGCCTTCGCCGGAGAAGACGTTGACCTGCGGCACGACGTACGCGGCGCCGATCGAGTCCAGCGGGATGTCGATGAACTCCGTCGCCCCGTGCGGCGCCTCGGTGAGGTCGCCCGAGTACACCGCGCCGCGTTCGCGGTAGTTCGTCCACGACACGTGCCCGAGGTACCGGAAGTGCGCGTCCAGCAGCAACGCCGACAGGTCGAAGTCGGTGGTTTCCCGCGCCTGCCGCCAATAGGTGAAGAACCGCAGCACCTCCCCCTCGATGTGGGTGCGCGAACCGCGGGGCAGCACGGCGAACCCGTCCTCGCTCGCCTTGCCCGACAACGGCAGCGCGACGTCCAGTACCGCCGGGTCGACCACCAGCCGCCCACCGGCCGGCAGGCGGCTGGTGAGTTCGGCGTCGATCAGCTCGCTCATCCGCGCGATCACCTCGCGCGGCAGCGGCGGGCGTGTGTCGGCGGTGACCCACGCGCGACGGCCGCGCGTGGCGAACAGGCGCGCCCCGTCCGGCGAAGCGCGGTTCATGAGGTGCTCGCGCACCGAACACAGCACCCGCCCGGACACCGAGCCCAGCACCTTCCCGGCGGCGGCGAGGACGTCGTCGACCGGATCGGCCTGCCGCAGCAGCCGGTCCAGCGACCGCATGAGCAGCCCCGGCGCGGCGGTCAGGACTTCGGCGGCGCGCGAGACGTCGCCATCGGCGAACGCGCGCTCCGCCCGTCCGGCCACCGAAGACACCTTGCGGTCGCCGCGCGCGACGTCGAACACCTCGCGAGCCCCCGGGTACGCCGTGGTCTCGTAGGGGTGCAGGTAGCTGCCCAGCCGCTTGAACCGCTCGGCGAAGCGGGAGACGTCACCGAGCTTGCCGGCGTTGTCCGCGACGACCCGGTCGAGCGCGGCGAGCAGGACTCGCCGCTCGCGGCGGGTGAAGCTGCGGAACCGGGTCGGTTCGGCCAGCGTGACGTCGCCGCCGCTGGCCTGGCAGGCCGCGCGCAGCACGTCGACGACGGTGTCGACCGCGACCAGCGGCCGTCCCCCGGCCAGCCGCGCGGCGTTGAGCACGGCCCGGTTCTCGCGCACCGGCACGGCATCGAGTTCGACGTCGCCGCAGCTGACGGCCAGTTCGGCGAGCAGCCCCAGATCGGCCTCCCCCAGCGGGGTGACGGACTCGGCCAGTGACCGGTACAGGACGTGGGTTTCCTCCTCGAGCGTGCCACCCAGGTGGACGACGGTCACCCGGTCCTTGACCGACGCGACCAGCTCGTCGTGCTCGGCGAGCAGGTCGGCGAAGCTGTGCTGGTAACGGCCGTAAACCGGCGCCGTGAGCAGATCACCGGCGGTGTGCTGCAGGCACGAGACCCAGAACTCGACGGTGTCCGGCACGCCGCGCGGGAACTTCTTGAAGTAGGGGTTGTGCCGCACGTGGTCGCCGACCAGGCCGCGGACCGCGTCGACGACGGCCACGGCGAGGTCCATCGCCGCGCCGAACTCCACAGTGGACAGGTGGCCGAGCAGCGCCCGATCGGCCTTGAACCCGACGCTCAGGAGCACGACGTCCAGCTGCCGGGCCACGGCGGACCCGTCGCCGGCCGGTGCGGCGGCGCGCGGGACGCGCAGGGTGTGGCGGATGATCGTCTGCAGCATGGAGGTCCCCCGGGTAGGTGGTCGCGCGCCGTGGTGTCGAACCACGCCGACGGAGCTTATGAGGCCCCGCTGGTCACCGGACCGCGCGCGTGGGTTGGCCGACCGGACTCGCACCGGCTTCGCCCGGGGTCACAGCCCGGGGCCTCGTCTCCTTCGGCTTCGGCCAACGTAGCGCGTCCGGGAGTCGAACCCGGGTCCCCCGGGTGAAACCGGGAATCCGTTCCACTGGACCAACGCGCCGAGCGCACTCGCGTCCGCGCACTGATTGCTGCGAAGACGAGTGCCTGGGAAAAGGTGCACCGGCGGAAGGAGTCGAACCCTCTGGCCGCGGTTTTGGAGGCCGCGCCGCTTCCGAAGCTCGCCGATAGACGAAGAAAGCCGCCCGGCCCGGTTCCCCGGCGGGCGGCTCCCTGGACCATGACGCGGCTACGTCATGACAGGAAGCCCCGAGAAGTGCGACATGTGCCGCCATTCCATGGTCGTCATGTGCCCTCCTCGGTTCGTGTGGCACCCATCATCACCGGACGTGCCGAGCCGCGTCAAAGCAATTAAGCCTCTTCCCGCGCCAGTTGCCGGGCCGCGCGCCCGATGGCCGCCTCGACCGCGCCGACCCGGTCGGCCAGCAGGCCCACCGCGCCGACCGCGCGGCTCATCGGGTCCTCGCCGTCGCCGCCCAGCGCCTGTTCGCGCAGGTAAGCGGCCTTGACCTCGGCCCACCGCCGAGCCTGCGCAGGGGAGAGTCGCCCCCGGAGCTCCGCCAGCTTGAGCAGGTTGGCCTCGGCGCCCGAGGTCAGCGTCTGCGCCTCGCCGGCGTAGTGGTCGTCGATCAGGGCCTCGAGCTCGGCGTCGTCCATCACCGGCACGATCCGCTCGGCGAGCTTGTTCATGTTCCGGTACGAACCCTGCAGCTGGAACGGCGGCTCCGTGCGCGAAGCGTCCGCCTGCGCCGCCGAAGCGATGTAGGCCTGGTTGTTCGCCAGCACGGTCCGCTGCACCCGCCCCAGTTTCCGCAGCACCGCGAGAACCTGCTCCAGCTCCGTCGCCGAATACGCGTGCGAAAGCTGGTCCGCCCGCACGGAACCGTCGCCGCGCGCCATCCGGACCAGGATGTCCACATCGGACCGTTCCCGGGACACCAGCGGCGCCAGCACGGGGTTCGACGTCAGCGAGTTCTCGACGTAGCTCAGCGCGAAGAGCTCTTCCTTGCCGGACAGCACGTCGCCCAGGTTCCACACGTCCGCGCGGTTGGCGAGCATGTCGGGGATGCGGAACCGCTTGCCCTGCTCGGTGTACGGGTTGCCGGCCATGCACACCGCGAACCGCTTGCCGCGCAGGTCGTACGTCCGCGTGCGGCCCTCCCACACGCCTTCCATCCGCCGCTGCGCGTCGCACAGCGAGATGAACTTCTGCAGCAACTCCGGCGATGTGTGCTGGATGTCGTCGAGGTACAGCAGCACGTTGTTGCCCTGCTCCAGCGCGAAGGAGATCTTTTCGACCTCCTGCCGCGCGGTCGCGTTGGGCGCGTCCGCGGGATCCACCGAGGTGACGTCGTGGCCGAGCGCCGGCCCGTTGACCTTCACGAAGACCAGCCCGAGGCGGCTGGCGACGTACTCCATGAGCGTGGTCTTGCCGTACCCCGGCGGCGAGATGAGCAGCAGCAGCCCGGACTGGTCGGTGCGCTTGGCGTCCCCGGCCGCGCCGAGCTGCTTGGCCAGGTTGTCGCCGATCAGCGGCAGGTAGACGTCGTCGAGCAGCCGGTTCCGCACGAAGGCGCTCATCACCTTCGGCTGGTACTCCGCCAGCCGGAGCCGGTCGCGTTCGGCCGCCACCAGGTCGTTGCGCAGCCGCTGGTACGCCCGGAAACCCGGCACGCGGTCGCGCCGGAAGCGGTGCGTCCTGGCGAGCGTCTCGTCGAGCCGCACCGTCAGCGACCGCCCGGTGATCCGCGGGTGCGCCCCGAGCAGACCGTCCACAGTGGCCGCCAGCGCCGCCGACGAGTCGTACCGCGGCAGGTCGCACAGCTCGATCGCGACGGCTTCGGGCAGCTCGTCGGCCGGCAGCCCGACGGCGTCCGCAAAGGACCGCAGCCAGGCGTCGGCGAGCTGGTACCGGTCCGCCAGGTCGTCGAGGGCACCCAGGTCTTCGGCGAAGCTCCGCCGGTCGAGCCGGAACTTGTCCAGCACCGCCCGTGCCCCGCCGCTCGTGACGAACCCGGGCGGGGCGACGGCGAGCTCCTCGACCAGGTACTCCCCGGCGAACTCGGTCTCGAGCGCCAGCCCGGCGCCGTCGAGGAACGCCGTCATCGCGTCCGTGAGCTCCCGCGCCAGCTCGTCGATCGCCCGGGTGGCGCCGAACGCCTCCCGCACTCGCGCGAGCGACGCGGCCCGCGTCGTCCAGGACACCTTGGCCCGCTCGTCCGCACCGAACGCCCAGAACAGCTGGGCCGCCGCCCGAGCGGCCGGCGGGTAGCGCAGCAGCCCCGCGGCCGAGCGCAGCCGCAGCAGGGCCGCCAGGATCGCGGCGGCGTCGTGGTCGTGGACCCCACGCGCGTACCCCTCGTCGTACCGCTCCCCGGCCACGCTCCGGACGACGTCGAGCAGGTCGGCCTCGACCAGCTCGGCCACCGGCCGTTCGGCGAGGATCGACGTCGCGAGGTACTCGGCCCGGTAGACCTCCGGCGACTCCGAGACCAGCAGCTGCTCCCAGTACGGCCGGGTCGCCTCGAACGCGGAGTCGCGCACCGCCGCCCGGTAGTCGGTGCCGGTGATCGCGAACTTCATCGAGCCGTCGTGCGGCACCAGCGTCAGGTCGATGTCCTGGGTGTTGACGGCGAAGGTGTGGCGGCCGAGGCGGATCGTCTCGCCGCCCTCGCCGTAGAGGTCGAGCCGGTCGCGCAGGGCCCGGGCGGCCTCCTGGCGAGCGGCCTTCACCCGGCCTTCGAGCTCCTCGGCCCGCACCTGGTCGCCGAGCGCCCGCAGGTCCTCGACGACACTGCGCAGCTTCGCCACCATCGGGTCGGCCGCGAAGTAGGTGTTGATCTCCTCCGCCGAGCCGAGCGAACCGACCCGGCGCGTCACGCTGCCGAGGATGCGCCCGGCCGAGGAGACCAGCCTGTCCGCCCGTCGCGCCCGCTCGTCGAGCAGCGCCTGCTTGCGCGAGGAGAACGCCTCGTAGACGTCGGTGCGCTTCTCCCCGAGCGAGGTCAGGAAGTCGTCGAACTCCCCGAACCGCGATTCGAGGTTCTCCAGCTGCAGCAGCAGCCGGCCCAGCTGCTCGTCGCAGCGCTCCGGGGTGTCGGCGACCGCGAGCCCGCCCGTGATGGCCTGCGCGAGCAGCGCGAACTCGGCCGCGAACTCCGCCCGGCCCTCGGTCTCCAGGAGTTCCTTGCGGCGCGCGTCCAGGGTGGCCCGGGCGCGGTTGACGGCGCCGATCACCTCGCCGACGCGCTCCAGGATCTTCGTCCGGACGACGGCGTCGGCGATGTCCAGCCCGCCCACGACGTCGGTGAGGACCTCCAGACCCGCGGACTGCTCGTCGAGCCGCTCGGCGACCGGACCGGCCTCGGCGACGGTCTTGATCGCGCCCGCCGCCGCGATGAGCCCGGCCACTTCGGCGTGGTAGCCGGTGAACGCCTCCTCGCCCTGCAGGAACCGCACGGCCCGCTGCGCGGCCTCGGAGAACTCCGTGTCGAGCCCGGCGATCAGCTCGTCCACGCGGGCGGTGTCGGCGTAACGCAGTTCCCGCACGGTGACCAGGCGGCCGCGCGCCCGGTGCATCTCGGCGAGCCGGCGGACCCACGCGTCCGCCGCGTTCAGCGCCTCGCCCCGCACCCGCCGCACGAGCGACGCCGTGTCGGCCGCCGCGGTGTCGACGGCTTCGGCCGCCTGCGCGGTGAGCGTGGTGACCGTCTCGAATTCGTCCAGCACCTGCTCGGCGGTGACGCGGACGTCCGACAGCGGCGAGCGCAGGTCGCCCAGCTCGCTCTCGCCGAGCCAGTGGTAGTGGTCGAAGACCCGCGCGCAGGCGGCGATCAGCGCCTCGAACACCGCCGCCGACGGCGCCATCTCCCCGATCATCCTGGTGATCGAGAGGCAGTCGGAGATCCCGCGGACGAGGTCGGCGTTCCCGACCCGCTCCAGCGGCCCGGTGCCGGCCGGCTGCGCCGCGGCGTAGGTGTCCGACTGGAACGGCGTCCGCCACACCTGCATCGGGTGGACCCGGCTCGGTTCGTCGGACAGCGCGCGGAACAGGATCATCGTGCCGTCGTCGAACAGCGAGTACCCGTGGCACGGGATCGGGCTGGCGACCTCCTTGCGGATCACGTTGTAGGGCAGCAGGAGCGTGCGCCCCTCGGCCCGCGCGTGGAAGACGTACAGCACGTCCTCGCCGTTGGGCGAGCGGATCACGCGCTCGAACTCGAGACCGTCCACAGTGGTGTCGAACGTCTTGCTGACGCCGGTGTCGAGGTAGTAGCCGCCGGGGAAGATGATGCCGTGGTCCTCGGGGAGGCGCTGGCAGGCCTGCCCGATGCCGTCGAGCCGCACGACGTCCTGGGTGCGCGTGTTGAACACCAGGTAGCGGTATTCGGTTTCCTTGTAGGGCAGCATGCGCAGCAGGATCAGCGGGCCGATCCGGGCGTAGGAGACCTCGGCGTCGGCGAGGCTCTGCAGCGGCTCGTCCACCGGCTCGGCGTAGACGCCGGCGCCGGTCTCGGTGTTGTTCTCGACCTTGACCGTCAGGTTGCCGCCGACGGTTTCGACGAAGACCTCGTCCTCGATCGAGATGTGCGGGTGCCGGCCGAGGACGTGGTCCTCGCGCGTCGTCTCGATCCACTCGAAGTCGTGCGACGGCGGGAAGACGTGGTCGCGCTCGCCCCGGCTGTCCAGGTAGGACACCGTGCCGTCGGCAGCGATCCCCCACCGCAGCACCCGGATGTCCTCGGTGCGCGGGCCGATCTGGAACACCGCGAGCAGCTTCCCGTCCAGCCGGCGCAGCTGCAGCAGCTTCGCCTGCCGGTAGTACCGGTACAGCTCGCCGAAGTCCCGCCCGAACTGCTCGTCACGCAGCAGTTCGGGCAGCTCGTCGGCGCTGACGTCGTCGAAGCGGAACGCGTCGTCGTCGCGGCTGAAGCGCTGGAGCGAGAAGACGTCGTCGATCGCCGTCTCGGGCTTCAGCCCGATGAAGACGTTGTAGCCGAACAACATCCGCCCGTCGACCGCGACGATGTCCCGGGGCACGCAGTTGTTGGCGGTGCGGATGCGTTCGGTGCCGACCAGCGCGAGCTGCGCGCTGCCGAAGACCTCCAGCCGCCGCGCGTTGAGCTCGTCCGCGCGTTTCGCCAGCTCGGCGGCCTGGGCGGCCAGCCGGACGCGGAGCACGTCATAGGTGCCCGCGTCCAGCTTCGTCTCGGCCGCCGTCACTGCTTCGCGGCGACGACGGTGGCGACCGACGTCTCGGCGAGGCCGAGCCGCTGCGCCGTGGTCATCAGCTCACGGAGCTTGTCGCTGTCCGGCCCGCCGGCCTGCAGCTGCTTCGCCAGGAAGGCCGACAGCGTCAGGTTCTTCACGTCCTCGGTGCTGACCGCGCCGATCAGCTTGGCGAGGTCGTCGGTGAAGCTGGCCGACCCGTCGAGGTAGGGCCGCGCGAGCGACCCGACGACGTCGGAGTGCTGCACGAAGCCGTCCACGCTCTTGCCGAGGCCGATCGAGCCGACGATCCGGTCGAAGAACATGGTCTCGCCGCCGACGATGTCGATGTCGGCCTTCTCCAGGCCGACGCTGAGCACGGTCGCCTGCGCTTCGGCGACGTCCCGCTGCACGTCGAGCGCGGCCAGCCGGATCTCCTTCTCCGCGTCCAGCCGCAGCCGGTACTCCTCGTGCTCCCGGCTCGCGTTGTCGAGAGCGGCCAGCGCGGCGGCCTTGTCGGTGAGGCCCTCGGCCTCGCCCTTCAGCTTGTCGCGCAGCGCCTCGGCGACCACGACGGCCTTCTCGCGCTCGACGATCGCCTCGGCGCGGCCGACCTTCTCCAGCGCGACGGCGTCGCGCTCCCGGACCTGCGCGGCGGCAAGACCCGTCGCGGCCTCCTCGGCCTGGATGCCTTCGGCGAGCCGGATCTTGGCCCGCGTCTCCAGTTCGGCGGCCTGCTGGCGCGCCTCGGCGAGGGTCAGCTCCTCGCGGGCCTTGAACTTGGCGGCCTGCTCCGCGGCCTCGGCGGCCTTGATGCCCTTGACCAGGTTCTCCTGGGCTTCGGCCTCGGCACGGATGACGATCGCCTCGCGGGTGCGCTGGGCTTCCTCGACCACGCGCAGCTTCTTGATGTTCTCTTCCTGCTCGGCGACGGTCTTCTCGACGGCGATCCGTTCCCGGATCACCTCGGCGATCGACCGCTTTTCGGTTTCGAGTTCCTTGTCCTTCGAGATCCGGGACAGCTCGGTCTCGCGCTCGCGGCCGATCACCTCGAGCAGGCGGTCCTTTTCGATCCGCTCGGACTCGATGGCGATGACGCGTTCGCGGTTCTTGCCGGCGACCTCGATCTCGCGCTGCTGGTTCTGCTGCTGGATGCCGAGCTGCTCGTCGGTGCGCAGCTGCGCGGCCTGCGACTTGAGCCGCTCCTCGGCCTGCACTTTGGCGATTTCGGCTTCTTCGCGCGCCCGCATGGTTTCGATTTCGCGGCGCTGCTTGATTTCCGCGTCGGCCTGGCGGCGCTCCAGTTCGAGGATCGCCTCACGCGCGTCCACGTTCTGGCGCGTGATCTCCTTTTCTTCGTGCCGGCGGAACTCGTTGGTGCGCACGTGCTCGATCGCCGTCAGCTCGGTGATCTTGCGGATGCCCTGCGCGTCGAGGATGTTCGCCGAATCGAGCGACGCCATCGGGGTCTGCTCGAGGTAGTCGATGGCCGCGTCTTCCAGGCTGTAGCCGTTGAGGTCGGTGCCGATGACGCGGATGATCTGGTCGCGGAACTCGTTGCGCTTGGTGTAGAGGTCGACGAAGTCCAGTTGCTTGCCGACGGTCTTCAGCGCCTCGGAGAACTTCGCGTTGAACAGTTCCTGCAGGGTGCCCTGGTCGCTCGCGCGTTCGGTGCCGATCGCCTGCGCGACCTTCACGACGTCCTCGACGGTCTTGTTGACGCGGACGAAGAACGAGATCCGGATGTCGGCGCGGATGTTGTCGCGGCAGATCAGGCCTTCCTGACCGGTGCGCTCGATGTCGATCGTCTTCACCGAGATGTCCATGACCTCGGACTTGTGCAGCACGGGCAGCACGACCGCGCCGGTGAAGGTGACGTCGACCTTGCGCACCTTCGAGATGATCAGCGCTTTGCCCTGCGGCACCTTGCGGAACAGCCGGCTCACGACGAACAGCAGCACGAGGAAGATCAGGACCACGACGGCGATCAACACGCCGGCCCCCAGGCCGATGGCATCCATTCCAGTTCAGTCCTTTTCTGCTTCGAGTTCCATGGGGCTGACCCAGAAGAACTCACCCGCGGTGTCGTAGTCGTAGATGACAACGCGGCTGCCCACGCCGAGGTTGCCTTCCCCGGCCAGTCGGATTTGGACGATCGCCGACGAGCCGTCCGCGGCGGTGGCTTCGGCCTGCCCGAAGTCCTCGGTGACACTCGACGTCCGCACAACGGCGACCCGGCCGACGAAGTCCTGCCGCGTCGGCTCGGCCCCGGCGAAGACCCGGCGCAACGGAACGACGATCAGCCGGGTACCGAGCGCCCCTCCCCCGAGCGCGACGACCAGGACACCGATCCCGAGCGGGATCCGCAGGGGAAGGCCGTCGATGAGCACGGTGCCGGCGAGGCTGAGGAACCAGCTGAAGGCGACGAACAGCGACAGCGAGATGGACAGCGGAACCCCGCCGAAGAACCCGATCTCCCCGTCTTCGACGTCGAGGACGCCGAAGAGGGCAAGCCCCCAGTAGCCGATCACGACGACCAGCAGGAAGCTGAAGAGCACGGCAGGAAAAGCCAAGGCCGCGGTGACGAACCCGCTCATCGTTCCCATCCCCCCACGGAAGGCCCGGCAGCAGGGCCCTGGCCAGCGACTATAACCGGCGGGGCGGAGCGGGGACGAACGTTTCGGACACGAGCTCATCTCGCCGCGGTTTCGTTCGCCTCGTCGGTCAAGCGGCCTACCCTTGACACGCAGGTCGAAGAGGAAGAACCGTCCGGGCACCATGTTTCACCCGTCGGGCAAGGGAATCGGCTACCTCGCCGGCAGGCTGCTCGATGGCCGCGCCGCTGTTCTACCTCGGAGCCCCCGCCCGGGCCGCGGCGAGGAGTTCGGTGAGCAGGCCTGTCCGGGTGGCGGTGTCCTGCTCGTCACGGGCCGGGTGCCAAGGACAAGCGATGTCGACGGCGATGACACGGCCCGTGGCCAGCACGCGGCGCGCGGCGTCGAGAACGGCTCGCCGCGTTGGTCCGTTCGGGGCCGGAAAGCGCATCCCCGGCAGTTCATCGGTGCTGATCACGTCCACGTCGATGTGCAGCACGAGCGGCCCGCCAGGCAGCATCGCAGCCTGGAGGTCCTCGACTCCGTGGCGCCGGACGCCGCTGCCGGCGAGGTAGTCGACCTCGGCGGGGTCGAGATCGCGCGCATCGACCAGCACCGCCTGGCGTTCGGTCAGGGGGCGAAGCCCCAACGGCGCCGCGAATCGTTCCTCGTGCGCGCCCAGCACGAGCCGCAGCGCCATGCCACCGAGGTAACCCGAGGTCGAACTGCGCAGGGTGTGCACATCGCCGTGCGCGTCGAACCAGACCACCGACGGGTCGAGGCCCGCACGTTGCGCACCGGTGATCGTGGCGCTCACGACCAGGCAATCCCCGGACACCACCACCGGCGCGACGGCCTCCTGAGCCCCGAGCCGGGCGGTCACCCTGTCCGCCACCACGTCGAACAAGGCCACCAGACGCGTCCAGACATCCCCGTCGGGCAAGGTGGCTTCGACGGTCTCGATGACGGCCGCCCCAGGCAGCGGGATGCTGCTATCGGGCAACCGTTCATCCTGGTGGTAAGGCACGACGATGGTCATGGGAGCAGGGTAAACACGCGACGAGATCGGGCTGCTCGACTGGGCCGCGGGCGGACTACGGCGAGTGGAAGGCCGTCCTCAAGGCCGCCGGCGTGCGGGAAGCGCGCGATGAGACTGGAACTGAGACGGAAGACAGCCAGGGAGTCTCCGCACGGCGGGGACTCCCTGGTCGGAGACGAGCCGGCAAGGGGGCTCGAACCCCTGACCTTCTGTTTACAAGACAGATGCTCTACCAGCTGAGCTATACCGGCCTGGCCCCAGCAGGAGCCACCGGGAGTCTACCCGGCCCGCCTCAGGTGAGCCGCCGCCGGGCCGCCTGGGCGCCCGTTGCCAGCACCGCTGCCGCCAGCACCAGGAGCACCGCGAGCTCGGTGAACTGGAACCGCCAGAACTGGGACGGCAGGTGCACGGCCGAGTACTCGGTTGCGATGCCCTTCTCGCGCAGGCAGGCCGCCTGGTCGCCCTCCTGGCGCGCGCAGTCCAGGTAGGAATACGGCAGGTCGTTGCCGTTCGCGTCCTGGTAGCCGTACTCGGTCACCCATGCTTCCGGGTCGATCGCCACGTGGCCGCCGATCGGCGCGGTGACGACGGTGGGCTCGGCGTAGTGCGGGCGGACGCCGTTCGCCACGGTGAACACCAGGGCCACGTAGACCGCCAGCGTGACCACCATCGCGGCCAGCGTGTTGCGGAGGAACAGCCCCGCGACGGCGCCGACGACGAACGCGACGAACGCGTAGCCGCCCACGACCACGCCCTGGGTTTCGAAGTTCGTCTCGTTGAGCCGGCCGGACAGCACGAAGCCCGCCGGTGCCAGCGCCCACGCGGCGACCAGGCCGAGGGAGAACATCGACAGGGCCAGCGCTCCGCCCGCCACCGCCAGCTTCGTGGCGACCCAGCGGGCACGGCTGATCGACTGGCTCAGCCCGAAGACGTGCGTGCCCTGCTCGATCTCCCTGGCGAACAGCGGCGCGCCGGTGAACATGCCGAGCAGCACCGGCACGACGAGCATGACGAACACGTAGTACTGCAGGAAGTCGCCGTACTTCGCGCTCACGGCGGTCCGGTCCGGCAGGAGCGACACCACGTCGGCGCGGACGAAGGCCAGCACGACAGCCGCCACGACGACCAGGAGAGCCGTCGCCAGGATCGGCACGCGCTGCTGGCGCCAGGTCACCCAGATCATGCCACTTTCCCCTTGCTCGCCCGCAGGTACGCCAGCGTGAGCTCCTCCAGTGTCGGCTGGGCCGCCTCCCAACCTGCCTCGGCCGAGGCCGTGCGGGCGAGCACCGTCGCCTGCCGGGCCGTCGTCCGGCTGTCCACCACGGACTCGGCGGGCACGGTCAGGCCGGCCGGCCCGGTCAGGATCCGGTGCTGCGCGAGCAGATCCTCGACCGGCCCGGCCAGCCGGACGCCGCCGTCGGCGAGCAGGAGCAGGTGGTCGCAGGTCTCCTCGAGGTCGGTGAGCACGTGCGACGACAGCACGACCGTCATGCCCGTGTCCGCCGCCTCCGCGAGCAGCGCCCGCATGACCTCGTCGCGCGCCAGCGGATCCAGGTCCGCGAGCGGCTCGTCCAGCATGATCAGCTCGGGCCGGCGGCCCAGCGCGATCGCCAGCGCCACCCGGGTGCGCTGCCCGCCGGAGAGCGTGCCGACCTTGGCGCCGAGCGGGACGCCGGCCTCCTCGACCAGCTGCTTCGCGTAGTCGTCGTCCCAGTCCGGGTTCATCGACGCACCCGCGCGCAGCATCTCGGCGACGGTGAACTTGCGGTACAGCGGCTTGTCCTGGGCCAGGAACGCGACCTTCTGGTTGACGCGCACCTCGCCCTCGGTCGGCCTGCTCAGGCCGGCGACCAGCCGCATCAACGTGCTCTTGCCGGCCCCGTTCGGTCCGACCAGCGCGCAGATGCTGCCCATCGGCAGCTCGAACGCGCAGTCCCGCAGCGCCCAGCCGCGGCGGTACCGTTTGCCGAGGCCGGTGGCGGCCAGGGCGATCCCTGCTTCCGTACTCACGAAACCCCTTCTAGAAATTCTCGTCCAGCGCGGCCTTCATCAACGCGGCGACGTCTTCGCGGGCCAAGCCGGCTTGCCCGGCCCGGCGCACCCAGTCCCCGACCTCGTCCCGCAACGGTCCTTCGATGGCGTCGCGCGGCATCGCGAGCGAGCGCGACACGAACGTGCCCAGCCCGCGCTTGGCCTCGACCAGCCCGTTCCGCTCCAGCTCGCGGTACGCCTTGAGCACGGTGTTGGGGTTGATCGCGGTGGCCGCGACGACCTCCTTGGCCGTGGGCAGCCGGTCGCCGGGCTGCAGCAGGCCCAGCCGCAGCGCGTGCTCGACCTGGTCGACGAGCTGCTGG